>JAPLOW010000248.1 GCA_026400555.1 Hyphomicrobiales bacterium | reverse complement strand
TCGGCGATGGACTTGGCGCCGATGTCCTTCAGCATCGCCGCTTTGATCTCGGGCACCGAGTTGGCCATGTAGGGATGGGCTATGGCATTGGTCGGACTCACAGGACCGGCTCCTCTCATCGTCACGGGAAGGGGGATGTCATGCGGCGATCCGCATCATCATGGTGTGGCCCGGAGCGGTGTGAACCCGCATGTACCCGGCGAGCATCGCATCGACCTGCCGATCGCCCGTATCGACGCGCAGGCATGGCGGGTCGAGCATGACCAGCTTGCTCTGGCTGGTGACAATCATCACGTTGTCGCGCCCCGCGCGCTGCAGGACCGCCGCGCTGATCTGCTGGTTGCCGCGGCCGAAGACAAAGCCCTGCCCTCCGGTCACGCCGGTGATGACCTTGAACGGCACGCCGCTTGTGAGCCGCAGAAGCCTCGCCTCGTCCACATCGGTCGCGATCAGCCGGCCATTCAGGGCGACGTCAACGCCGAGCAAGGTGCCGTCACCGCCAAGCTGGCGCTTGATCTTGCGCATCGTGGTGCCGCAGCCCAGCACATGCAGGACGCCCGGGTCCATCTCGCGGACGATCCGCCGGGCCAGCGCATCCAGCGCCGGATCATCATCACGCCGGGACGGCGTCTTGCAGTTCTGCATGGCCGTCCGTTCCAGCGGCGAGCGGGCATAGCCGTAAAGCCTCGCTGCAACATGGCCGAGGCTCAGTGCTTCCTCGTCGATGTCCATGATTTCGGCTTCACGCCATTCGACCCGCGCAAGCTCGCTGCTGAGGACCAGCGCGGCGACCCGGCCTGCCGCTTCAGGCGACGCGCCGAAGACGCCCGAATGCATCTTGACGCCAGTCGGCACGCCCAGAAGCCCGATGCCCGGCGCACCGTCAAAGACGTCGCGCGCAGTACCGTCTCCGCCCGCAAAGATGATTAGGCCGACCCCGGCCTCAGCCATCGCGGCGGCCGCATCGCGTGAGTCGCGCGACGTCGTGGCGGCTCCTGCCGTGCCGAGGGTCCGGCAACTGAAGCCAAGCGACGTGGCGAGATCGGCACCCATAGCGTTCGGCGCACAGACAAGGTCGATCCGGTCCTTCAGCGCCAACAACATCTCAAGCGCGCGGGCTGCGCGGGCTTGAGATTGCGGCCTTGCGCCAAGCGCCAGGGCCTGCTGGGCAGCCGCACCGTCCGTGCCTTTCAAACCCACAGTGCCGCCAAGACCAGCGACCGGATTGACGATCAATCCGACGCGGAGGCGCGACTGCGGCCCGGATCCGCCGCCCGATAATTTGTTCGCATTCCGAACATGTGTCCGCATTTGGCGATCATACAAGTCCTGTGACCGGTCGCAAGGGCCTCACCTGCCGGAAAACCGCCCGATCAGGCCGGCGAGCTTGGAATGGACTGCGGCAAACGCGCGCCACCGCAACCTTTCACGCCCCCGGCATCCGCTTCTGGGGGTTGTGCTTTGCCGAGAACGCGTCAAACCTGTGGTCTTCGAAGAGGTTCACATCATGCTCACCAACGCACAAGTCCGCGACATCGAAACACTCGTCCATCCCTACACGAATCTCGCGATGCACCGTGAGGTCGGCCCGTTGGTGCTGGAGCGCGGCCAGGGTGTGCGCGTTTTCGACAGCGCGGGACGGGACTACATCGAAGGGCTTTCGGGCCTGTGGTGCACCTCGCTCGGCTATTCGAATGGGGAGCTGGTCGAAGCGGCGCGCGAACAGATGGCCAAGCTGCCTTTCGCCCATCTGTTCTCCGGCCGCAGCCATGACCCGGCCATCGAACTGGCCGAGAAGCTCAAGGAGATCGCGCCCATGCCGGTCTCGAAGATCTACTATGGCTCGTCCGGCTCGGACGCCAACGACACCCAGATCAAGATGATCTGGTACATGAACAATGCGCTTGGCCGCCCGAAGAAGAAGAAGTTCATCGCCCGTCTCAAGGGCTATCACGGCGTCACCGTGGCCTCGGCCTCGCTGACAGGACTGCCCTACAACCACATCGACTTCGACCTTCCGATCCAGGGCATCCTGCACACCTC
>JAPLOW010000024.1 GCA_026400555.1 Hyphomicrobiales bacterium | reverse complement strand
GATCCACGATGGGGTCGCCAACCTCCACACCTGTCCCTGCCACGCCATGTCGTCATCTGACGATCGCGCGCTTCAGTCCGGGGCGATGGTCGCTTGGCGCGAGATCGCCGAACCGGGCGTCGCCGCTTAGCGCCAGGGGAAAGCGCCCCGTCTTCGCCCGGCCGCCGTTCGGCAAGTTGACAGGACCAGTGCATAACGGTCAGGGCAGGGGACCACGCATTGGATTGATGACGTCGACGCCGTAGAAGTCGCGCTCGTTGTCGGTGACCACGGCGCAGCTGTTCACGAGGGCGACCGCAGCGATGATCATGTCGAGCGCACTGCGCGGCCGTCCCTGGGCCTTGCCCTCCGACATCAGCTCCGCCCACGCCAACGCCGCCTTGTCATCGAACGGGAAGATGCGGCCTCGGAACAAGACTTGAGGTCCTTCAGGGCCTGAGAACCAGCGCTCAAGCTCATCGCGCTTCTTGCCAGGGGGCTTCTCCAGAATGCCGCGCTTGATCTCGGCGAGCGTGAGCGAGGCGATGAAGAGCTCGTCGTCCGCACGCGCGCCCAGCCACGCCAGGAGTGAGGGCGATGGCTCAGGCTTGATGACGTTGCTGATGATGTTGGTGTCGAGCAGATAGGGCATTAGAGCTCGACGCTGCGCCCCTCAAGATGGGGGCGCGCGAGATCGAGGTCGGCGCCCACCAGGGGCGAACGCCGGAGCGCGGCGAGGATGCTGCCGCGCTGGGGCGGCTCGCCCATCACCATGCGCTCCACGGCCCCGCGCAGTTCGGCCGCCTCGGGCCCTTCCTCCGCCAAGCGGCGGGCGAGCGATCGGATGAGTTCGCGGTCCTGGGCGCGGCCAAGCACCTCGAAGCGCGCCAGCCCCTTGGCGTCGAGGCGTGCCCGATAGTTCTGAATTGCGCGGCGCTGCGAGGCGAGCATTGATGGACTCCACGATATTACCTGTAATATAACCGACTACTTGGGCGAAGCAAGTGGTTTGGCGGGAGACATTGCAGAGCCTCGTGAATGCGGCGGTACTGTCAACTTACCGACCGGCGGCCCTGCGAAGACGGGGAGCTACCCCCTGGCGCTACGCAGCGATGCCCGGTTCGGCGATTTCGCGCCACGCGATCATCGCCTCGGAACGAAACGCGCGATCGTCAGATGACGACATGGCGTGGCGGGGAGAGTTGTGGAGGTGTGAGGCAGGAGGGGGAATGGTCCTGTACTCTGAGGTCTGGAAATTCGCTTTGGGCTTGGGTCCTGAGCCCCTGCTGGTGGGTCCTGAGCCCCTGCTGGGGCATTCCCCAGCAGGGGCTGCCCATCCTGGTATTCCATGGAGTTGCTCAACGACCATGGAGAAGCACGCATGGACAGACGGAAGGATACGGCGGTTGAGGCGGTCTTGGAACAGCTGATCGAGCATGGGCCTGACGAGATCGCCGAACTGGGCATCGCCGCGTAACGCCAGGGGAAAGCGCCCCGTCTTCGCAGGGCCGCCGGTCGGCAAGTGCCAGTCGGCAAGTTGACAGGACTACCCGAAACTTGGCTGATCGCCTAACATCACGTTGAGCTGTTTCTCGGCAACCAGTTCGGCAGTCATTGTCAAACTGTATTGACAAATTCCATACATATCTTCACATCAGATCGCTCAAGATCGGGGATTTGCCATGCCAGCTGCAGCAAGAAAAGACGGTGTCATCCAGATCCGGGCGCCCCGCGATGCCAAGGCGCTCATCATGCGTGCGGCCGAACTCAAGCACCAGAAGCTGTCCGAGTTCATGCTCGACAGCGCGCGCCGGTCCGCCGAGGAGACCATCCTCGATTCCAACCTTCTGCGTCTGACAGAAGAGGAGCATGCGGCTTTCAACGCCCTGCTTGATGCGCCGCCAGTGCTGTCGGATGATGTGAAGCGCCGTTATGCACGCAAACCCGGCTGGGAGGCATGACGCTCTACAGGGCGCCTGAACCGCTCAATCCTGGTCATTGCCTCTCCGAGTTTCATAATGGCCGCCATTCCAGTCTCGATGACTGGTTGAGCCGCCGCGCCAGAATTGCCGAAGGATTATCGGCCAGGACCTACGTCCTGACGCTCAGCGCCGCACCGACCATGGTTGTCGGCTATCATGCCATCGTCAGCGCCATGTCCGAACGCATCGCCCTGCCCTCGGCGAAACTGCGCCGTGACATGCCGGATCCGACCCCGCTGATCCTGCTTGGCCGCCTTGCCGTCGATGAGAAGCATCAAGGCAAGGGCCTGGGTTCCAACCTCATCACCGACGCCGTGGCTCGGTGCGTTGCAGCTGCACAGATCATCGGTGCCCGCGGGATCATCACCCATGCGCTCGACGATGAGGCAGCGGCATTCTATCGATGGCATGGGTTCCTCGACGCACCTGTGAGCGGCCGCGTGCTCGTCCTGCCTATGGAAGCCGCGAAGCAACTGGTCACGCGCTGATCTTCGGCGTTTGGCTGATCAGCCCGCTGCCAATGCGCTTTGTCCCGCTTGACGGTGCAGCGCGAAAAACAAGGTGAGACGCCCTCCCGCAAGCGTGACCTGAAGGGGTTCCGCAGTCTTGCCCCCCTCGCGCGCCCGCATGCAGACCGCGGTCGATCCCATGCGCTGATGACAACGGCTCGCGGCCGCATTCGAAACCCAACCGGTAAACGCCCACGGCCTTCACCAGCCCCTTCCACCCGCGCCGTGATCTGGCGCTGCGCTCCGCCTAAGGCTCCGCGCCAGATCCCGACGCTGCCAGTCGCGCAAAGCCGCAGCCAACCCTCAGTGCGAACTTGGAGCTGGATGAAACTTGGAGACGCCATCATTCGCATGGTGGCTCAGTCCAAGCTCATGCTTCAGACGATACATCTCGCGCATCTTGCGCAGTGCCCCTTGAATTTAGCTCAGACTCTTACCGCGGATGCGTCCTTGCCATTAGCGAGCAACATGGCATCGCACGATTGCACTCGTTTATTATCGCGAAAAAGGTATATTCTGGCGATGGTATGGACAGTCCTGTTTCTCGACAGCGACGTTGAAGCAGCACTTG
>JAPLOW010000021.1 GCA_026400555.1 Hyphomicrobiales bacterium | reverse complement strand
CCGACGGACGGAAGCTGATCGATGTCGCCAACGATCAGCAAAGCCGCGTTGTCGGGCAACGCCTTGAGGAGTGCCTGCATCAACATGACGTCGACCATCGAGGTCTCGTCCACGACGAGCAGGTCGCAGTCGAGCGGGTTGTCCGGGCCGCGCTTGAAGCCGCCCCCCTTGGGATCAACCTCGAGCAGCCGGTGGATGGTCCTGGCCTCGAAGCCTGTCGCTTCTGTCATTCGTTTGGCGGCGCGGCCCGTTGGCGCGCAAAGCAGCAGGTTGGTTCCCTTGGCCGCCAGGATCCGCAGAATCGCATTGACGATGGTGGTCTTGCCCACGCCGGGCCCGCCGGTGATGATCATGGTCTTCGACAGAAGGGCCAGTCGGATCGCGGCGACCTGGGTCTCGGCAAGTTTCAGGCCGGTTTTCTGCTCGATCCAGGGCAGCGCTTTGTCCGGGTCAATAGAGGGCCAGGGCAAGGTTCCATTGACCAGGCGCAGGAGCCGCTCTGCGATGACCTTCTCAGCCCGATAAAGACCGGCAAGAAAGATGCAGGCCGTCTCGCCCACGGTGTCGGCGATGACCGTGCCGTCTGCGCGTTCGAGATCCATTGCGGTCTCAACCAGCCCCTTGTCGACCTCGAGCAATTCGACGGCGAGCGGCACCAGTTCCTCGGCAGGCAGACCGCAATGGCCCTCGTCCATGGCCTCGGTGAGGGCATGGGAGATCCCGGCGCGCACCCGGATCATGGCTGTTTTCTCGATGCCGAGCTTCATGGCAATCGTGTCAGCGGTCTTGAAGCCGATGCCCCGGATGTCTCTCGTAAGTCGATAGGGGTTCTCGGTCATGATCTGGACGGCGTCGATGCCGTAGGTCTTGTAGATCCTGACGGCCCGGGCGGTGCCAACCGTATGGCTGTGCAGGAAGACCATGATCTCGCGGACGATCTTCTGCTCGGCCCAGGCATCGGTGATGCGCCTGGCGCGCACCTGGCCAATCCCCGTTACCTCGCGCAGCCGGTCGGGCTCAGCCTCAATGATATCGAACACTGTCTCGCCAAAGGCCTTGACCATCTTTTTGGCGTAGACCGGGCCGATTCCGCGGATCATGCCGGAGCCGAGGTATTTCTCGATGCCGTCGATCGACGTCGGCGCGGAGGTGCGCAGGAAGTGCGCCTTGAATTGCTGGCCATGGGTTCGGTCGTTGATCCATTCCCCGGATGCAGTGACCCATTCGCCGGCGGCGATCGTCGCGGCGTGACCCACGGTCGTCACCAGATCTCGATGGCCACGCGCCTTGATGCGGAGAACGCAGAAGCCGTTGTCGCCATTATGGTAGGTCACGCGCTCGACCAGTCCGGCGAGGACTTCCCGGTCGGATGTCCTTGTCTGATCGTTTGACGGGCGCGATGCCTGGCTCAAGCCACAGCCCCTCTCGCGCGCCATTCCCGGGGTATCTCGAAGCTGCCCGACCAGATGCCGAGCGTGTCGCTTTTCGCGCGCACTCCGCCCGCGATGTCGTCCAGCCAATATCTGCGATTGGTCATCACCCAACAATTGGCGACCATCCAACGATCGAGGTCCCCGGTGCCCGTGAAGCAGATGGCAAGCACGCGCCCGTGGCGATCGTGATCGCGCGGTTCGCAGCGAACGGTGGCGCGGCCGATATGATCCGACAATGCGAGGGCAGCCTGCTGGCCCCGGCGCCAGGACGGACCGTCCGCTCGGATGCATTCCTGTCGGCTCTCAGGGGCGTAGATGCCTTGCATGCCGATCCGCGTACCATGAATTTCGAACGTCTCGCCATCGATATTGACACGCGACCGGGTGTGCGGCGAGAGGGTACTGCCGTGTGTGGGCGGCTTGTTTGGGTCAAGGGTGTAAGTTCAGCTTTGGTTCGAGACAGGGATCGGTCATGTGTCCGGCCTGTTGACGCGGTTTGATGACCGCTGGCCCCGATGGTGATCGCCAGCCTGTCCCAATCAGACAATCGAGCTGTTGAAGCTCGGACAGTACCACGGGTTTTCCGGTGCTTTCGTG
>JAPLOW010000025.1 GCA_026400555.1 Hyphomicrobiales bacterium | reverse complement strand
GCCGGAATAGGCGGCGGTCGGCAGGGCGATGAGGGCCGACACCCAGTGAACGAAGTCTCGCGAAACCGCGTCGAGCCCGGTGTCATGGCCTGCCCAGACCACCACGGACAGCAGCATGATGTTCATCGCTGCGAAACCGGCGACGCCGAGGGCGCGCAGCAGGCGGCGCTGCTCGACATCCGCCGCATCGTCCTTGCGGATGGGGGAGAACGGGTGGGCCGAAAAACCGAGATCCGACAGCCGCCCGATCAGCGCCGTCGGATTGGCGTCTGCCGTGCGGAAGGCCACCCTCAGCCGCTTGTCGGTGAAGTTGAGGCGGGCCCGGACGACACCCGGAAACTCGGCCATCTCCCGCTCAATGGTCGCGATGCAGCCGGCGCAATGGATTCCGTCGACCGCCAGTTCAATTTCGGCGGTTTTCGGATCAATCGCCTTGAGGAAACCGTCCAGCCGGTCGGGACGGGCTGCAACTGCGACAGTGCTGTCCATGTCTCAGCGCTCCACCTGAATGCGGTTGCGCGAGACAAAGACGGGATGCTCCTGACCCGGCCGCTCGACCTTCAGCACAAGGGTCCAGACGCCACCTTGCAGGCCGGGCGCCAGCGCTTCGTAGTGGCCCGGCGTCGTTTCCCTCAGCGCGAGGGAGCGATCCATCTGCCGCGTGGCCGGGTGTTCCAGCGTGGCGCTGACGGTCATGCCGCCCAGCGGGGCAAGGTTTGGCGATGCGAAGTCCGCCGCAACCCATGCGCCATAGGCCCGTTTGCCGACCTGCGCCGTGACCTGCCATCCGCGGCCCTGTTGCGCCGTCGCCGCTTCGATCTCGGCGTTGTAGCGTTGGCTGACGTCGTAGCCGTTGCGCGCGTCGAGCCCCGGCATGCTCGAGATCGCCAGACGCATCATCAGTCCATTGACGCTGGCGACCACGGCGAAGAACACCAGCAAGGCGACCAGCACGTGCCGTCCGCTCAGCGTGAAGCCGTTTTGGACCTTTGCCGGACCTTTTGGCCGGCCCATGACGGCTGGTTCAGCGGGCAACATCAGCGTTCCACAACAGCACATGGCTCGGACTCCGGTCATGAACACGGTCACGGCGCAAAGAAGTTCTCCTTCACCGTGGCACTCTCTCCGAAGGCAAGGTCGGACGCCTTGATCTGGATCAGTTGCGAGGACCTGGTGGCGACACTGCGCGGCATGGCCACGAACAGCTTGATCTCGATGGACGAGTCGGCCGGAACCGTTACGATCGGTCGCCAGTCAGCGGACGGCGATGCGCCCGAGATCTCGACGGTGGTGCCGGCCGGGCCGCCAACGGTGATTGCAAGCGGGCGCGCTTCGCTGCGCTTGTTGGCGATCCTCAAGGTGTAGCTGTTGCGGATCGAACCATCGCGCAGTGTCGTGAACAGGGGCGTCCTCTCATGGTTGACCGCCAGATCGAGCAAGGACCGCGTTGCGAGCTGATACAGCATCGCGCCGCCCACCAGTGAAATGATCGCGGCATACAGGATCGTGCGCGGACGGATCAGCCTGCGGGCTGGAGGCGTTGCTTTGGCATCGCGGGCAACGACGGCCGCTTCGGTGTCGTAGCCGATCAGCCCTGGCGGGCGCATGACCTTGCGCATGACGTCGTCACAGGCATCGATGCAAAGGCCGCACTGGATGCAGCCCAGCTGAGCCCCGGCGCGGATGTCAACGCCGGTCGGGCAGACTGCCACGCACTGGTGGCAGTCGATGCAGTCCCCCGCCGGCTGTCCCGCCTCGCGCAGCTTCGCCGCCTGCTTGACGGAGACCCGCGGTTCGCCGCGGTCGTAACGGTAGGTGACGTTGAGCGCATCGGCATCGGTCAGGGCAGCCTGGATGCGCGGCCAGGGGCACATGTAAAGGCAGACCTGCTCGCGCATGTGGCCAGCCAGGACATAGGTGGTGAAGGTCAGGATGCCGATCCACAGATAGGCGGTCATCGGGGCCTGCAAGGTCGCAAGCTGCATCACGAGCGTCGGAGCGTCGGCGAAGTACAGGACCCAGGCACCGCCGGTCCACCAGGCGATCACCAGCCAGCTGAGGTGGGTCGCCGCCTTGCGCCAGATCTTGTCGAACGACCACGGGGCATCGTCCAGTTTGATGCGGTCACGCCGGTCGCCCTGAAAGAAGCGTTCGACCGACATGAACAGGTCGGTCCAGACCGTCTGCGGGCACAGGTAGCCGCACCAGACGCGCCCCGCGACTGCGTTCATCAGGAACAGGATGATCGCGGCAAGGATCAGGAGGCCGGTGAGGTAGTAGACCTCCTGGGGCCACAATTCGATGAAGAAGAAGTAGAAGCGCTTGCGTTCCAGATCGATCAGGACCGCCTGGTCCGGGAGACTGGACCCCCGGTTCCAGCGCACGAAGGGCAACAGGTAATACAGGCCGAGGCAGGCAATCAGCAGGCCCCACTTGATGCGGCGGAACCTGCCCTTGACACGTTGCGGATAAACCTTCGGCGCCGGCGCATAGAGCGGGATGTCATCGCGCGGGTCGTAATCCGCGTTTGCCACCCCCGTGGCGTCGACCGTCGTCACTGGCCGCCACCCAGACCGTGCACATAGACGGTCAAGGCCTTGATCGTGACCGGGTCAAGCCGCGCGCTCCAGGCAGGCATGATGCCGCCGCGTCCATTGATCAGCCCCTCCGTCATCGCCTGCCGCGACGAGCCATAGAGCCAGATCGCATCGGTCAGGTCTGGAGCGCCGAGCTCCTGGTTGCCCTTCCCTCCTTCGCCATGGCAGCTCGCGCAATTGGCCGCAAAAACCTCCTTGCCCTTGCCAAGATCGACAGCCTTGTCGACGTCAAGGCCCGCGATCGAGCGCACATACTCGACAGCCTGGCTGATTTCGTCGCGCTTGAGCATGCCAGTGCGTCCGAAGGCAGGCATGTTGCCGACTCGCGTCTCGGGGTTCTGCTCCCAGCGAATGCCGTGCAGGATGGTTTTCTGGATGTCGTCGAGCTTGCCGCCCCAGATCCACTCGTCGTCGATCAGGTTCGGAAAGCCTGCCGCGCCGGTCGCGGCCCCGCCATGGCACGGTGCGCAATTGTCACCGAACGCAGCCTTGCCGCGCGCCAGCGCGATGCGCTGGAGGTCGGGGCTTGCCTTGATCTCGGTCAGCGAGGCATTGGCGAGTCCGGCCGCCTGCGTCGTGCGCAGGGCCGCCAGCTTCACCAGTTCCTGGCCGACCTCTGCCCGGCTTGAGTAGTTCAAGACCCCCGTCGTATGCGAACTGATCAAGGGCCAGGCGGGATAGACAATCCAGTAACCGATCGACCAGACGATGGTCAGGTACAGGGTCCACAGCCACCAGCGCGGCAATGGCGTGTTGAGTTCCTGGATCCCGTCCCACTCGTGGCCCGTCGTGGCCGTGCCGGTCACCGCATCGACTGCAGGCTTCTCACTCTCTGACGCCATGGTTCAATCCTCATTCAGCGGCGTATGGGCAGCGCGTTCGAAACGGGTGCGGTTACTCGGCCAGAGCGCATAGGCCACCACCAACAGGAACATCGCGACGAAGTAGACGAGGCCGACAGATTGGGCGACGCCGGCGAGATAGGCGTACATGCTGGCCATCGCGCTTACCTCAGGTTCGCTTTGTTGTCGTAGAGCTTGAAGTCGACCAGCGTCCCGAGCATCTGCAGGTAGGCGATCAGGGCGTCGGCCTCGGTCAAGTCCTTCGTGGAGCCGTTGAACTTGCGGCTCTCGGCCTTAGGATAACGGGCTGCGAAGGCTGTCGCGGTTGAGCTGTCAGGATCGGTCTGCGTGCGCAGGTCGCTCTCTGCGTTGGCGATCATCTCGTCGCTGTAGGGCACGCCGGAGGCCCGGTTCACCCGCATCTCGGTGGCGATGTCGGTGTAGCGCAGTGCGGTATGGGCGAGAAAGGGGTAGCCCGGCATGATCGACTGCGGCACAAGCGAGCGCGGATTGATCAGGTGCCGTAACTGCCACTCGTCCGAGTATTTGCCGCCGACACGGGCCAGATCAGGCCCGGTCCGCTTGGAGCCCCACTGGAAGGGCTTGTCATACATGCTCTCCGCGGCCAGCGAGAAGTGGCCATAGCGCTCGACCTCGTCGCGCAACGGCCGGATCATCTGGCTGTGGCAATTGTAGCAGCCCTCGCGGACATAGATCGCGCGGCCGGCCAGTTCGAGCGGGGTGTAGGGTCGCATGCCCGACACCTTCTCGATGGTCGACTGCAGGTAGAACAGCGGGGCGATCTCGATCAACCCGCCGATCGACACCACGATGAGAATGCCCAGGATCAGGACGATCGAATGGGTTTCGAAGATCTTGTGGCGGGCCCAGAGGGATTTGCGCGGTTTGGGTTGTGTTGTGACGGCGGTCATGAACGTCGCCTCATTCTGCGGGGACAATGGTGGGGGAGCCGGCGGGCAGCTCTTCGAGACGCTGGTGGCCGCGCACGGTCATCCAGAGGTTGAACGCCATGATCAGTGCGCCGGCGAGGAACAGGCCTCCGCCCATGGCGCGGATCACATAGTAGGGGTGCATCGCCGCCGTGGTTTCAACGAACGAATATTCCAGGAAGCCAAGCGAGGTGTAGGCGCGCCACATCAGGCCCTGCATGATGCCCGAGACCCACATCGCGCTGATGTAGAGCACGATGCCGATGGTCGAGACCCAG
>JAPLOW010000164.1 GCA_026400555.1 Hyphomicrobiales bacterium | reverse complement strand
GGTTGTCGTCATCACAGGCCGTGACAAGGGCAAGTCCGGGGAAGTGCTGAGCGTGCGTCCCACCGAGGGTCGGGCTGTTGTGCGCGGCATCAATCTGGTGAAGCGCCACACCAAGGCCACCATGCAGACGGAAGGCGGCATCGTCTCCAAGGAGGCAGCGATTCAGCTGTCCAACCTTCAGATCGCTGATCCGAAGGATGGCAAGCCGAGCCGCGTTGGCTTCAAGGTGCTCGAGGACGGCCGCAAGGTCCGTTTCGCCAAGCGTTCGGGAGATCTGATCGATGGCTGAGGCTCAATACACCCCGCGCATGCGCAAGCACTACGAAGACGTGGTGCGCCCTGCGATGATCGAACAGTTCGGCTACAAGAACGCGCTCGAGGTTCCGGCGATCACCAAGGTGGTGCTGAACATGGGCGTGGGCGAGGGCACTGCCGACCGCAAGAAGGTCGACAACGCCGCCGCCGACCTTGCGCTGATTGCTGGCCAGAAGCCGGTCGTCACAAAGGCCCGCAACGCTATCGCGGGCTTCAAGCTGCGCGAGAACTTGGCTATCGGCGCCAAGGTCACGCTCCGCAAGCAGCGGATGTATGAGTTCGTTGACCGCTTGGTCACGATCGCGCTGCCGCGCGTCCGCGATTTCCGCGGTCTCAACCCGAAATCCTTCGATGGCGCAGGCAATTTTGCGCTCGGCATCAAGGAGCATCTGATTTTCCCGGAGATTGCCTATGACAAGGTCGATCAGGTTCTGGGCATGGATGTGATTGTCTGCACAACCGCCAGGACAGATGACGAGGCCCGCGCGCTTCTGAAGCTGTTCAACTTCCCGTTCCGGCAGTGAGCCCACGCGCTCATACGCGGCAACCAGGAGATCACGATGGCTAAAAAGAGCTCCATCGAAAACAACAAGCGCCGCCAGCGCCTTGTGAAGAAGTTTGCGGGACGCCGTGAGCGCTTGCTGACCGTCGCCAATGACGAAAGCAAGGGCATGGACGAGCGTTTCGAAGCCCGGCTCAAGCTCGCGGCTCTGCCGCGCAACGGCTCCAAGACACGCATTCGCAACCGCTGCGAAGTGTCCGGCAGGTCGCGCGCCGTCTACCGTAAGCTGAAGATGAGCCGTATTGCATTGCGTGAGCTCGGCAACAAGGGTCTGGTTCCAGGCCTTGTGAAGTCGAGTTGGTGAGGAGGAGAGGTCCATGACGATCATTGATCCGTTGGGCGACATGCTCACTCGTATCCGGAACGCGCAGATGCGCCGGAAGTCGCGTGTCTCGACCCCCGGCTCCAAGCTGCGTGGCCGGGTGCTTGAGGTGCTGAAGTCCGAAGGCTATATCCGCGGCTACTCGCTGACCGAGTTTGGCGATGGGCGCTCGGAGTTTGACATCGAGCTGAAGTACTATGAAGGCCAGCCCGTCATCCGCTCGATCGAGCGTGTGTCGAAGCCGGGCCGCCGCGTCTATGCCTCCGTTGACACCATGCCCCGCGTAGCCGACGGCCTTGGCGTGACGATCATCTCGACCCCCAAGGGCGTGATGGCCGACCATGCTGCGCGCGAGCACAATGTTGGCGGCGAAGTCTTGTGCAAGATCTTCTGACGGGAGAATGAAACCATGTCTCGCGTAGGAAAAAAGCCAGTTGCCGTGCCCGCCGGCGTGACCGCTTCGGTCGCCGGCCAGCAGGTCAAGGTCAAGGGTGCGAAGGGCGAACTTTCGTTCAGCGCGCCGGAAGAAGTGACTGTCGCCATGGACAATGGCATGATCACCGTGACACCAAAGGGGCAGGATAACCGCTCCCGCGCCATGTGGGGCATGTCCCGCGCCCAGGTGGCGAATCTGATGACGGGCGTGACCCAGGGTTTTGAAAAGAAACTCGAGATCACCGGCGTTGGCTACAAGGCTGCGGTTCAGGGCAAGATCCTGAAGCTCTCCCTGGGTTACTCGCATGATATCGATTACGAAATCCCGGCCGGCATCGCGATTGCGACTCCAAAGCCGACTGAGATTATCGTGACCGGCATCGATAGGCAGAAGGTCGGCCAGACCGCTGCCGAAATTCGTGACTATCGCGGTCCCGAGCCCTATAAGGGTAAAGGCGTGAAGTATGCTGGCGAGTTCATCTTCCGCAAGGAAGGCAAGAAGAAGTAAGGACGCGTCGTCATGACGAAGCTCAATCCCACTGAACGCCGCAAGGCGCGCGTCCGCCGCGCGATCAGGGCTGCTGCCAACGGCCGCCCGCGCCTGTCCGTGCACCGCACGCACAAGCAGATCTATGCGCAGATCATCGACGATGTGAAGGGTGTGACGCTGGTCGCCGCCTCTTCGCTCGAAGCTGACCTCAAGGCCTCGATCAAGTCGGGTGCCAATGTCGAAGCTGCGGCGGCCATCGGCAAGGCTATTGCCGAGCGCGCGGTCAAGGCCGGCGTCACGTCCGTCGTGTTCGACCGCGGCGCCTACATCTATCACGGCCGCGTCAAGGCCCTTGCCGAAGCCGCCCGCGAGGGCGGTCTCGACTTCTGACATTCCCGGCGGCGTCAGCTGCCGGTTTATCGTCCTTTGGCGGTGCTTTCAGGTTGACATCACCTGAAAGCATCTGTCTTTAGGGCGCTGCTCAAGCGAGCGGGCAGGCATCAGACCTGATCCCGCGCAAGTAAGAGGACAATATGGCCAGAGAACCCCGTCAGGAACGTGGTGAGAAAGTCGACAGCGAGTTTGTCGATCGCCTCGTTCACATCAATCGCGTCGCCAAGACCGTGAAGGGTGGCCGCCGCATGGCGTTCGCTGCGCTCGTGGTCGTGGGTGACCAGAAAGGCCGCGTCGGCTTCGGCCACGGCAAGGCCCGCGAAGTTCCCGAGGCGATCCGCAAGGCGACCGAGTCGGCCAAGCGCGCGCTGGTCCGCGTTCCGCTCAAGGAAGGCCGCACCCTGCATCACGACGTCGTCGGCCGCCATGGCGCCGGCCGCGTCATCCTGCGTTCGGCCCCGGCCGGTACGGGCATCATCGCCGGCGGCCCGATGCGCGCCGTGTTCGAAACCGTCGGCATCCAGGACGTGGTGTCGAAGTCTCTCGGCTCGTCGAACCCCTACAACCTCGTCCGCGCCACGTTCTCGGCGCTCAAGAACGAGGACAGCCCGCGCGGTGTTGCGGCTCGCCGCAACCTCAAGGTCTCACAGCTTCAGACCCGCCGTCGCGACTCCGACGCCGCGGCTCTCGAAACCGAAGCCTGAGGAGAGGGACTGATGGCAAACAAGACCATTGTTGTCGAGCAGATCGGCTCGCCCATCCGCCGGGTTCACCAGCAGCGCGAGACGCTGGTGGGTCTTGGCCTCAACAAGATCCGTCGTCGCTCCACGCTTGAAGACACGCCAGCTGTGCGCGGCATGATCGAACGCGTGAAGCACCTCGTTCGCGTCGTCGACGCAAGCTGAGGAGGGAGCAGATGAAACTCACAGATCTTCGTGACAATCCCGGGGCCACCAAGGAGCGCATGCGCGTTGGC
>JAPLOW010000185.1 GCA_026400555.1 Hyphomicrobiales bacterium | reverse complement strand
GAAGGCTGCGCGTGCGGGGCGTGGCCGAAGCAGCGGCGGTCATCATCTCGTCCTCCCGAATCGTTGGAAGACCCTTGAATCACACCAAACATCCCAGCGTCACAAAATCCCGCCGCCCGTTAACCTGAACTCGTTGCCCTGTAAGGTCCATCCGCGGTCCAATTTCGGCCTTGCGCTGGAATGAGCGCCGTTCTGCGCGGACACTGTGGCGACTACGGCAGACCGCACAACGACCCGGTGCTCAACGGCTTCGACCGGGAAGTGCGTCGAACCTGGCTGTGCTGTCTGAGACGACGCAGCCAGACAAACCGACGCATGGGCTGGGAGGAGTTCGACCCCCTGTCCGCACGCCTCCGACTGCCAACGCCTCGAATCCTTCGCACTTGGGCACAGGCTCGGATATGACGCGGGTCACTCTCGGGAAGAGCCGGGTGCGGGAAATCCGCCCGCCCGGATCTGTGAGGGCGAAAGCCAAATGGCCGAGCTACTCGACCACGATCTGGCGACAAATTTCAGAAACGAAAAGGCCGCTCTCGCGAGCCTCTCACAAAACCCTTATCTTGTTTGGCAATTTGGTCGGGGCGGCGAGATTTGAACTCACGACCCCTAGTCTCCCAGACTAGTGCGCTAACCGGGCTGCGCTACGCCCCGACAGCGGTGCTTATAGAGGGCACGTTTGGCCTGCGCAACGGTCGATCGGCCGGCCTGCGGCAAAAGATGCGGATGTGATCCCGGCAGTGGGAAGCGGACGCAGCAAGGCTCGGGCGGATATCCGCCCTGCCGATTGCGCCCAGCATTTGCGCTTTCCTTCCCGTGCGCGGCCCTGTATCCAGCCCGGCCGTGCTGGAGCGCGATCCTGTGACCAGACCATCCCCCGACATCTCGATCGGCATCGACTTCGGAACCACGAACACCGTGATGGCGGTGGCCGAGCGCGGCAAACCCGTGCGCAGCATCACCTGGCCCCACAGCGGCGAAATCGAGGATGTGTACCGCTCGGTGCTGTGCTTCGAACGTCATGACATCGACAGGGTCCTGACGGTCGCAACCACCGGCGGACCCTATGCCATCGAACGCTATCTCGGATCGGTCAGCGAGACGCGTTTCATCCAGTCCTTCAAGAGCCACATCGCCAGCGCTGTCTTCCGCGATACGCGCATTTTCTCGACGCGCTTCCTGTTTGAGGACCTTCTCGCGACGTTCTTCGGTCTTGTCCTTGAGGATTCGGGCGACCAGGTGCCGCGTGGCGCCGCGATCGTGGCGGGGCGGCCCGTAGCCTTCGCAGGCGGCAATCCCGACGAGGGGCTGGCGCACCGGCGCTATGACGCCGCCTATGCCAAGGCCGGCCTCGTGCGCCCGACCTATGTCTACGAGCCGGTCGGGGCGGCCTACTACTACGCCCAGCGATTGGAGAAGGACGCGACGATCCTTGTCGGCGACTTCGGCGGCGGCACCAGCGACTTCTCGATCCTGCGCTTCGAACGCTGCAACGGCGCGCTGCGGGCGGTTCCGCTGGGCCATGCCGGCATTGGCATCGCCGGCGACAGCTTCGACTACCGCATCATCAATGCGGTCGTCTCGCCACGTCTCGGCAAGGGCAGCCAGTATCGCTCGATGGGACAGGTGATGGAGGTGCCGGCGCACTATTACGCCAACTTCGCCCGCTGGCATCAGCTGGCCCTGCTCAAATCGGCCGAGAACCGACGCGAACTCGACAAGCTGATGAAGATCGCGCTGAAGCCGGAGCTGATCGCCCGGCTGATCGAGGTGATCGAGAACGACTGGGGTTTCGCCGTCTACCGGGCCGTGTCCGCCGCGAAGATGGCACTGTCGTCGCAGCCCAAGACGCTGTTCTCCTTCAGGATGGGCGACATCGTCATCGAACAGGACATCACGACGGCCCAGTTCGAGGGCTGGATCGCCGATGATCTGGCGCGGATCGACGCCACCGTCGATGACCTGTTTCGGCGAGAAGGCCTGACGCCGGCCGCCATCGACCGCGTGTTCCTGACCGGCGGCACATCCTACATACCGGCCGTGCGGCGCCTGTTCGCGCATCGCTTCGGGGCGGAGAAGCTCGATTCGGGTGGCCAGTTCGAATCGATTGCCCATGGGCTTGCCCTGATCGGCCTTGAGCAGGACCGCAGCGCATGGGAGGTCGCGGCCCCGCCGCCTGCGCGCTAACCATGCCGCCTAACCACGGATGCTAACCACCTGATAACGCTTTTCTTGCGTCTGCCGGCCGGATGGAACCTCATGGGGCTTCAACAGTCCGGGAGCCTGACGTGTCGGCCATCATCGAACGCAGAGTCACCGCGCCCCTGGGCAGCAGGAACACAGCCTCGCCCGGGATATCCCTCAAAGGCTTCTTCGCGGAGCTCGCGCCTGACTGGCACTCGCAATGGGCCTGGGACCACTATGACGCAACCATCGTCACTTTGGCGCGGCGTTACGGGCTGGCGGAGTTGTGCGAGGTCGGAGGCGGCCGCGACCCGGGCTTCCAGCCGGGAAACCCGGCGCTCAAGGGCCTGTCACTGACCGTGAACGACATCGACCAGCTCGAACTGGACTTCGCGCCGAACGGCTTGAAGAAGGCACGCTTCGACATTGCCGGCGACCTCTCCGAGCCGGACGCCAAGCCCGGCAGTTTTGATCTGATGTTCTCGCGCATGGTGTTCGAGCATGTCGATGGCGTCGAGCGCGCCTGGGCGAACATCCACACCCTTCTGCGGCCCGGCGGCATCGCGCTCGCCTTCTTTCCGACGCTCTATGCGCCGGTGTTCACACTCAATCACATGATCCCCGAAAGCCTCTCGCGCCGGATTGTGCATGCCCTGTTCCCGAACCGTCGTGACGGCGGCGGTGATCCGAAGTTCCCTGCGCTCTACGACTGGTGCATCAGCAATGAGCGCAAGGTCCTGCCGATGCTGCTGCGGGCCGGCTTTGCCGAGGCCCACATCCAGCCCTTCTGGGGCCACGGCTACTTCGAGCGCATGCCTGGCATCCGGCAGGTCGACCACGCTTTCAACCTGATGGCTGCGCGCCTCGACATCCGCCTGTTCAGCACCTACGCTTTCGTGGCGGTGCGCAAGGCACCGTGAAGGCTTTCGCTAGCGCGCCGGCTCAGGCGCGATCGCTCTGAGGCCCCAGATCAGGCCGAGCATCAGGTAGACATGACGCCAGTGGTCGATGTCGATCTGGGCGCCCTGCAGCAGCGTGATGAACAGCACCGACCAGATCGCGATGGCGTAGGGCTGGGTCTCCGTGCGGCGGAACACGACGCTCCAGCCCACCATCATCGTGCCGACGACCAGAGCGATGTAGGCGAACCCTCCAAGCCAGCCATAGGACGCGAAGGCGTTGATGTAGGTGTTGTGCGGATCCTCCGGGAAGTACCAGCGAAAGCGCAGCGGACCCATTCCGTTCGGCATCTCCAGCAGGATCCCGATGGAGCGGAACTGGTTGCCGAAGCGACCCTGCACGCCCAGATCATAGGACTGGCTCAGGCTGGCGCGTTCGTTGAAGACCTCGCGGATCTGCTCGAAGGACAGCGCCACCATCAGCGCAGCGACGGCCGCCGCCACGACCAGAAGCGAGAAGCCGACCACCCTTGCCCGCTGCACGTCGCTGCGTGCCGTGGCGAAGGTCAGCGCAAACAGCACGAGCGTGGCCCCGACGAGATTGCCCCAGGCTCCACGCGAGAAGGACAGGAACAGCCCGAGCACTGGAATGCTGAGCAGGAGAATGCCGCGCAACAGTCCCATGCGCCCGATCAGGACGGCCTGCATCACGAAAATGATCGGCAGCACGAGGTAAGGACCGAACACGTTCGGGTCCTTGAACGTGCCTGAGGCGCGTCCGTACAGGGTGAGATACTCGCCGACCCCGCCAATGTTGAAATAGCCCGCGATGCCCGCCAGCGAGGCCAGCCAGGCCGAGGCGATCAGCGCATGCGCCATCGTCCGCAGACGCCCGGCGGCGTCATCCGACATGAGCGTGGCGAACAGGAACGCCGTGAACATCAGGTAGATGCCGACCACGATGAAACGCACCGAAGGCGGCTCGTCCATAAACGGGATCAGCGAGAAGATGCCTCCGATGTTGAAGATCAGCAGCAGAATAACCAGCGGCACGATCTTCACATTGGTGCGAAGCCCTGTGATCAGGAAGATGAACACCGTGACGAGGAACATCACCTCATAGGGCGACGGCTCGATCAACGCGAAGCAGCCACAAAACACGAACAGCCACAGCACAGTGCGCTGCAGGCCGCCGATCGACAGGCTGTACCGGCCTGCGCCCTCGAGCGCCGAGTCGCCGGCATGGCTGATCGCGCTCAATACGCATTCTCCGTCTTGAGCAGCGACACGGGTGTCATCAGCAGGATGTAGGCGTCGAACAGGACCGACCAGTTCTCGATGTAGTAAAGGTCATGCTCGACACGGCGCTGGATCTTTTCCTCGGTGTCCGTCTCGCCGCGCCAGCCGTTGATCTGCGCCCATCCCGTGATGCCGGGCTTGACCTTGTGTCGCGCGAAATAGCCGTCGACGACCTGGTCGTACAGGCGCTCCTCGGCCTTGGCATGGGCCGCATGTGGACGCGGGCCGACAAGGCTGAGATTGCCGCTGAACACGACGTTGAACAATTGCGGCAGCTCGTCGATCGACGTCTTGCGGATGAACCGGCCGACGCGTGTCACACGCGGATCGCCCTTGGTGACCAGCCGCGACGCCGTGGCGTCGGACATGTCGGTATACATCGAGCGGAACTTGAAGACCTCGATCATCTCGTTGTTGAAGCCGTAGCGCTTCTGGCGGAAGAACACTGGCCCTTTCGAATCGAGCTTCACCGCGATCGCTGTCACCAGCATGAGCGGGAACAGCAGGATCAGCGCCAGCGCGCCGACGACGCGGTCGAACACCATCTTCACGACCATGTCCCAATCGGCAATGGGCTTGTCGAAGACGTCGAGAACCGGGACGGCCCCGATGTACGAATAGGAATGCGGCCTGAAGCGCAGCTTTGACATGTGCGCCGACAGGCGGATGTCGATCGGCAAGACCCATAGCTTGCGCAGCATGTGGAGCAGGCGCTGCTCAGCCGAAATCGGCAGCGTGAAGATCACGAGATCAAGATGCGTGCGCCGGGCGAACTCGACGAGGTCGTCGACGGTTCCGAGCTTGGGATAACCGCCAACGGTGTCCGGAGAACGGTCGTCATTGCGGTCGTCGAACACCCCCACGATGCGCACGCCGGCCTCGTGCTGGGCCTCCAGCGCCTGGATCAGGCTGATGCCGGCCTCGCCGCCGCCCACAACGGCCGTGCGCCGTTCGAGCCGCCCGTTGCGGGTGAGGGCGCGCAGCGCGAAGGACAACCCGATCCGGGACGAGAAGAGGACAAGAAGGCCACCGACATACCAGCTTGCCAGCCAGACGCGCGATACCGACTCGGCGACCTTGAGAAAGAAGAATGCAGCAAGCGTCACCAGGAAGATGGCTGTCCACCCCGCCAGCAGGCGCAGGCTCTGGGGCGCGAACGACCGCATCGCGCCGACATGATAGAGGTGAAGGGCCTGGAAAATCGCCACCGTTCCAACGGAGACGGCTGGAATCGCGATGGCATAGGGTTGATTGAAATCGACCACCGGGAAGACGTAGATGGCGAAGACAAGCGCTCCGATCAGCGCCACGGCGCCGATGTCGAACAGCCGCACAAGACCCTCGACCATGATCGGGGAGATGCTCTTCTGGAACGGCAGTGTCGCAATGTGCTCCGCCAGTGGGGACAGCTTGCCACCATCCAGCGTGGAGCCTGCCGCACCGCCTTCGCCGGGCCTGCCGTTGCCGCTCGCCTTCATGCTGTCACGCACATCAAAAGTGGACATGGCGCCTACCTCGCTGCGAGGAAACGGACGGTTTGCAAGTCTGCCGAAAATGCCATGCCAAACCTCGCTGAAGACTTAAGACTACACGGTTGATCAGGACGTGCTGCGACGCGCGTCCAGAGCTGCGCGGTAGCCTGCGATCGCGCCATTGATCATCTGGTCAAGGGTGAAATGCCGCTTCACGAAGCCAGCCAGATCCATGGCCTCTGCCATGCGCGCATCGGCGGGCTTGCTGAGGGCCGTGCGGATCGCATTGAGCATGGCTGTCGGATCATTGGGGGGAATCAGCCGGTGGCCGTGATCCGGCCCATAGATCTCGGGGATGCCGCCGACATTGGTGGAGACGAGTGGCTGCGCGGCCGCTGCCGCCTCGAGAATCACATAGGGCATGGACTCAGCCCGTGACGGCACGACCATGACACGGCCCTGCGCCAGCGCGGTCCGGATCGGCCCGGGCGGGGACCAGGTGATCTGGCCGGCGACGCCGCAGCGGGCCGCCATGTCCTTCAACTCCTGCTCGTCCGGCCCTGAACCGACCATGAGAAGGCTTGGGGTCAGCCCATCCTGAAGCTTCATCTGCCTGAGCGCCTCGATCAGGGTGTCGATGCCCTTCGCGGAACGCAGCTCGCCGAGGTAGACGAGATCGAAGCTGGAGTTGGCGTGATCGATCGGGATGAATTCGTCTTCGGCCACGCCATTGAGGACGACGCGGTGGTCGGTCTTGGGCGGACGGCCGATATAGGTCTCGAAGCGCCCCTTGATGAAATGACTTTCGAAGGTGAACATATCTGTCGCGGGTTCGAGAAACGCCTCGATGCCCATGAAGACCCGGTGCTCCAGGCTGCCGGGTTTGTAGTTGAAGCTGCCGCCATGCGGCGTGTAGGCCGTCACGTAGCGCCTGCCGACATCAAACCGTGCCGGAAGACGGCCATAGAGCCCGCCCTTTGAGCCATGCGTATGCACCACGTCGGGGCCGACCTGGCGGCGATGTCGGGCGAAAGCCATCTGCGCCTTAAGGTCCGTAAGGTTCGGATAGCGCGATATCGGCACCCGCGTGACGCCGAGGGCGAGGTGAGGGGCCAATTCGCCAAGGACAGCTGTGGCGCGCTCGCCGCCCGTGCTGGAATCGCAGAAGATCCCGACCGCGTGCCCGCGTGCGATCTGGCCGCGGGTAAGGTCAAGGACATTGCGGAACAGACCTCCAAGCGGCGCCCGGAAAACGTGCAGGATCCGCAGCGGCCGATCGGAAGCGCTCATCGGCTTTGGCTTTCCCGTGATCAGAACCAGCGTTCGCGGATCGTGATGGTGTCGCCCGGCAGGACAGGCTGGTTGAGGGAGACGTTGCCGGTCATGACCTCGCCGTTGATCTGACGGCTGATGGTCGCCACCTGCCGGTCGCCGCGCGGGGTGAAGCCGCCGGCAATGGCCACGGCCGTCTGCACCGTCATGCCGTTCACAAACGGAAATTGACCCGATGTTGTGACTTCGCCAAGGATGAAGAAAGGGCGGTAGGCATCGACTTCGACCGAAACCTTTGGCTCGCGCAGGAAACCGCTGCGCAGCCTCGCCTCGATGCTGCGCTCGAGCTGTCCGGTCGTGCGGCCCACGGCCTCGACCGAGCCGATCAGCGGCATGGAGATGCGGCCCTGGCTGTCAACCGCATAGACGTTCGACAGATTGTCCTGGCCGAAAACGATCACGCGCAGCCGGTCCCCGCTGGCGAGCTGGTACGGCGCATGCGTCGTGATTACGTTGGCGAACTCTGCTGTGGTGTAGGTCTGGCTCGCACAGCCGGCCAGCACGGCGCCGGACAGGATCAGGGCGGTCATCAGCTTCAGCGACATGGACAAACACCGTGGGAGCACAACACAACGTGCAGCCAAAATAGTTTTTTAGGG
>JAPLOW010000258.1 GCA_026400555.1 Hyphomicrobiales bacterium | reverse complement strand
GCCCAGATCAATGCGGCCGGGGAACAGTTCCGCCAGGGTGCCAAACTGCTCAGCAATGATCATCGGTGCATGGTTGGGCAACATGATGCCTCCTGCCCCGACCCTGATCCGGCTCGTCGCAGCCGCTACCTGCCCGATCACAACAGCCGTCGCGGCACTTGCAATACCGACCATATTGTGATGCTCGGCCAGCCAGTAGCGCGTAAAGCCCAGCCGGTCGGCATGGCGCGCCAGATCGATTGTGTTGCGCAAGGCGTCGCCAGGACGTGATCCTTCTGGCACAGGCGCAAGATCGAGGATGGAATAGCGGGTCATATCGATGTGTCCTGATCGTTGTTCATCGCTTGATGTAAGATTTTTATAGCAGCGGTGCAAAAAATCCGACGGCGTGGTTCAATGACTTCGGCTGGGAACCGGTCGCCGCGATCAAGGGACGTCGCGCTCGTGATGATCGCGCTCGAATAGCCACGTTCGTTGACACTTCGTCAACCTGACGCTGCCCTACAAAGCCAGTGGATTGATCGATTCAAAAGAGTCCGTTTCAGGATTTTTTTCTCACGGTGTGCGCCGTTATGTCTCCTTTATTGAATCCGCCAGCGACCGTCAGTGATTGCGCGCGGTCGTTTCGGACCCCAAGAGCCCTCAGAAGCACGTCTGGTGGGCCCGGATGATCCTTTGAGCGCCGACTGTCTGGGCACCTCGGCGATCATGGCCGAGCCGGGCAAGTCCAAGACCTGCGTTTGGCGCTGGCAGGAGCGCTTCATGCGTGCGGGCGTCGATGGACTGCTGCGCGACGGGTCTCGCCCGCCCGGCAAGGCGCCAGTTGCGCCCGAGCGTCTCGCCGCGATCGTCCGCCTCACCCAGGAGCCGCCGCCGCATGAGGCAACGCGCTGGACGTTGCGCGCGATGGCGAAGGCCGCCGGCGTCGTGCTTCTGCAGCCAGATGCGGATCAGGTTGCGGGACATGTCGTAGCGCTCCGCCAAGCCGTTCCGCGTCTCGCCGGAGAAATACGCGCGCACCACCTGGCGCTTGAACTCTATGCATTGGGTACGATGTCGGGCCATGGCTTCCAGGCTTCGAAAAGCCGGTACTCTGGTCAATTCCGAGCCGTCAGGCTGTCCGCTCCGAAGGGCGCACTCTATGGATCCTGCTTTCCTGACTTACGCGGCTTGGTTCGTCGCTGAATCCCGACGGCGCTGACTATGTCTTCTGTCCTTCACGCGGTACATGGCTTGGTCAGCTTCTTCGAGCATCTCATCAAGCGGCCGGAGCGGCACGTCCGAGACGGCCCACCCGATGCTCGCACCCACGCTCAGCGACACTTCTCCATACCTGATCGGCTGGCGTATCAGATCCTCGACCTTGGCGGCGAGATCCGCAGGGGCCGCTGCATCTCTAGCCATCAGTACGGCAAATTCATCCCCGCCTAGCCTGGCCAAGACGAGGCCAGTGACCGCACTCAGTCGATCTGAAATAGCTCGCAGAACCATATCACCTGCAGCGTGACCGTAGCGGTCGTTCACTGGCTTGAAACCATCGAGATCGATCAGCAAGAGGGTTAGGGCAGTCTTGGCCTCGAGGTAACGGTTCGCAAGACCAACACGGTTATGGACGCCAGTAAGGACATCCCTCTCGACAAGTCTTGACAGACGAAGCGACGACATTTGCATGGCAGTGATGTCTCTCAGCTTGATGACACAGCTGAGGGCAGGATCACTGTGCACAGGGATCATCGTCGCTTCGAGCCAAAGCGACTGCGCTTCGAGATGGACAATGGCCTGTGCGGTCTCGCTTTGGGCCGAGAAATTTGTTCTCGCGGCGATGTCCGGGCCAAGAACCTCCACGACCCGGGCTCCACGCGAGCCCACGACCGGGAGAAGGGTGATTGCCTTAGCATTCCGGTCGATGATGGTACCGTCCCTGCCGGCCAGCACGACCGGATCGAGATCGGACCGGAATGCGCGCCAGCCGGGTATGGGCGTGCCGACAGCTGCCATGAGCCAGGCCCTTGCTTGCAACAAGCGGGGCTGAGCGGCGATCTGGCCGAACAAAAGCGCGATCAAGACGCCCACCGCCGCCGATGCCAATGGAACCACCGTGGCGCCGAACTCAGCACTTAAAACAGCCATCAATGTCATCCAGCAGATCATGGACAAGACCAGGCCGACCGACACGAGCAGGCGTGCACGGGCGAAGAGCCAAGCCGCAGCAGCCAGGATCGCGCAGATAAGAGATGCCGCGAGTGGGATCAACTCACGCGGTTCCATGCCGGCCTGCACCACGGCCGCGGCAAGAGCGATCACCTGGCCACGTGTCAGGGGCCCCTGGCTGTGCAAGTGCGAACGCTGTCCTGGCAAATCGGGACCGCTGGCCAGCACCACCCAAGTCCCTTTTAGCCCTTGGAGGCCCCCGGTAAACGATAGAACCTCCGACGAGGGCATCCGCCTGATGCCATCGGTCCGGGCTCCGGGGTGAACCGTAACTGATTGCGATCCAGACTGGCCGACCAGCCATCGCGGCGCGACGGTGAGGCCTTTCGACGTCACATTGCTGGAGCTGACCTCGCGCACCCAGCCGTCTGCATTCACGGGCTGGTCGGCAGCCAGCACAGAGACGTACGGCGCTAGTTCTGGGAGGACCAGGAAGCCACTGTGACGCCACGTCGGCGGACGAACGACGGCTGCGCGTTCCGGCCCAAACCGCGAAAGGGCCTGCGCAAGCAGCAAGGTGTCATCACTCTTCCGCGGCAGCGTGAATGAGGAGTCGATGTAAAGCTTTTCGACGCCAGAATCGGCGAGGATGTTGACGAGTGATGCAAGTGTGCGGCGTCCTGTTGACAGCGCCCCATCCGTTTCGGTGGTCGCAGCGTCGAGGTCGACGAGCACGCCTCTCGACAGGTCAATCGAGCCACTGCCGGCCAGCAGGTGCCATCCGATCCGCTGGTCGAGCCTCGACATGAGGGGCAGCAAGGGCAGTATCGCGGCAAGGCCCACCGTGAGAACAAACAGCCTGTACGGCATCAAAAGACGCATGCTCAAGCTTTCATACACCAGGCGGTATCATTGCCGCCCTTGGATCGGTGCGGAAGACGTCCATCGTCTTCCGCGGCAGGCTGCTGCGGTACGAGGTGAGCACAGAAAGAAGCGAGGTGAATACGCTGCCAGGCGGGAGGCGCCGCAGACTGGAGTCCCACGCCATCCACGCTGCCGATGCTCCGATGAAGCGCTGGACGCCAGCGACTCGCCGGCCGCTCCCCAACGTCATTCCAACCTTCAATCGTCTCATCCGTTGCACCTAATTCTGGCCGCCAGTGGTATCGGAGTTGCCGTTATCAGTGCCTGTGTTTGTCGACGGTCCGGTAATGGCGTGGCCGATTTGGCTAAGCGTGCTGCTCAGCGACGATCCCACTTTCTGGGCAGCCCCCGCGACCACGACCGCGAGGGCGGCGGCGATCAAGCCGTACTGGATTGAGGCGCTGCCTGATGTGTTTTTCTTGAACGTCCCGGTTTTTTTAAATGATTCCATTGGAGTATATTTGATCATCAAATTTTTGAACTGTGACGTGCGTCCCATATGCCACCGTTCAATCTGCCAGGATATCGATTTATATAAAGATGATTTATTGATATTTAATCGGAAAAATGAATAAATTTTTATTGTTGATATCAGGGATATTTTATTCTTGGGCCGTTTCACATGTGACGTGCGTCACCTGACGGATTGTCAGGCGAGTGATGCGCCAAGTTTGAAATAACCTTAGCGGTGAGGGACGCAATTTCATTCATTGGCATCTGAATGAAGGTCGGAGCTGTCGCTGGCTAGCCGGGCATCTGGGGCGCTCTGGGTCGACCATATCGCACGAGATCAAACGCAGGTCTGGCACGGCGCAAGAATTTCTCGTGGTCAGGCAGCTCGGTGCAATGCGAGCGGTGTCGCACCCTCAAGCCGGGCGATGCCGGCCAATGCTGCCTTGAGGCTGGCCAGATCCATCGTCTCCACCCGCAGGTTCACGAGACTGGTGACGCGCGCGGACAGCTGGCGATAGGCATCCAGCATGGCCGCGCGCTGCTCGGGCTCAGGCACTGCCACAGGATCTGCAATACCCCAATGGACGCTAAGCGGATGGCCGGGCCAGGCCGGACAGTTTTCGCCCTGCGCCGCGTCGCATACGGTGACAGCAAAATCGATTGGAATTGAGTCCGCAGCGCTGAACGCCGTCCAGTCCTTGGAGCGCAGGCCGACGATGTCGTAGCCGAGTTCGCCAAGCAGGCGCCATTGGTTTGTCATCCAGCGGCGATTAGAGTCTCAGCGTGTTTTACGCCGTGTGGCGCGGGTGTAGCAACGGACGATCGGCGGAGCTGGTCGGGATTGCTCAGCCGATCGCCCGTTGCGGTGAAGTTGGCGGCATAGGCCGCAGGCGTGAGGTATCCCATCGCCGAGTGTGGCGGCACCCGCCGCGGCCGCAAAGGTGTCGGGCGATCGCGCGCCGACTTGGCGTCAGCCCTCATCGACGCGCCAGACGCGCCCTTCCCCCGTCTCGCGTACAAGGTCAACCCTTTCGCCGTTCCAGTGATAGCCGAGGTGCCGACCTTGCACCGGCGCGGTCGCCAGGTCCGGATAGAACAGCCCGGCGCACTCGCCGCCAGAGTGGCGTCGACTGGGATAGACGATGCCGTCCTCTCCGTCGGTTCGAAGGGCGCGGCCGAGCGCCTGGGCGTCCCCATATTCGTCTGGATCGAGCGCAGGGTGCCCTCCCTCCCCTCTGAGATCGCGCAACCGGGCACCGACATCCATCACCAGCTCCCGGAACTCGGAGGTCCAGCCCGGCGGCTCCGCCGTGCGGGACATGAAGCGTACATGGTGATGAATCGTCTCGAACAGCGCCGTTTCGAAGGCTGCCGCAACATATAGCACACCATAGCTTCCATCGCTGAAGCGCGAGGGCCGGTCGAGGCTCGCATGGGTGAACGGCGCCATGAGATAGCTCGCGCCAAGACCCGAGACGCGTCGCTTTGGCGGCACGAGATCGAGGTTGCCAATCGTCTGCATGAGCCGTGGATTTGTCTTCTGCTCGGCGCTGATCAGCAACGGCCAGTCGGCGGGATCGGCGATGTCCTCGAATAGATCGATCGGCGGGTGCAGACTACGGATGATACGTCGCGCGCCAACCCAGCGCACATCCGCGCGCGGCAAACTCACCATGCGCCGCGTTCGGCATCGAGATAGCGGCGTACGCGCATGATGTCCGTGAGTTCCCCACCCCGCATGACGTCCAGCGCAGAGGCGTTACCGAAGGCCGCGTTCGGGCGGCTGACCCACTCGTACCCTCGCTGCGGCTCACGAAAGAGGATTCGCAGCGCCTTATGCACGCCCATCAGATTGGACAGCCGCGCCCGCTGGTCGCGGTCGATGCGGCCGATCTCTCCAGCCTTCCAGCGCCGGTAGCTGCGCAACGGAAGATCGAGCAGAATGGCCGCCGTCTCATCCGGAACATTCCAATGTCCGAAGAGAGCCCGCACCGCCCGAAACATGGCGGCCGCCTCATCATCCGAGATTGGCGTCGGCGCGAAGGCGCGGGCGGTGCTGTCAATCGAAGCCAGACGGGGAGATGAGAGTGATGTTGCCATAGTGTTAAAAATAGAGCATAGAGTGCCATTTGGCAAGAGTTGATCTCCAGATAACAGGGCCAGTGATTGCTGTGCGCTTTGCTCAGCCTTGCCGTGGACCAGCTCTATCCATAATCGCCAAATCAAATCCCGGTCGCAGCCATTGCGCGCAGAGTGGCCGCAGTCTCCTCATCGGCTGGGAAGAACGTCTCGAGCGCAAGCTCGGACAAGGTCACGTCAACCGGCGTGCCGAACACTGTGGTGGTTGAGATCAGCGACAGCACCCCTGCTGGCGTGCGGTGCGCAACGACACGGCGACGCCGCCGAGCGTTGAAGCGAAATCCGGAGCGGCAGCAGCTTCGGATCCTGGCAGGCGCTGCAACGCGGCGTGCAGCGCCGCGAGGCCATGATCGCCCGTCAGGCTGACCTGCTGGCGCAACCGCTCAAGTCCATGGCCGCGCCATTCGGCGAGGTTGACGAGCGTGGTCTTGCCGACCTGGCGCGGCCCGAGCAACGCCACGGGCGGCGCGCGCGTAAGGGCGGCTTCCACGGTGGCAGCAATGTCAGGTCTGGCAATGATCATCTCGCAAATCGTAATTCAGAGTTTCGATATACGGTCAATCGTGCAGGTCTCCCCGGTCTTAACAGCTGGCAGGAGGGCTCATGTGTCGTCCTGCTTCTCGCGGTTGGTCAGGCCGGTGAGCACGGCGACGAGCAGCAGGCTTGAGACCCAGCCGAACAGGATCTGGAACCACATCACCACGCGCGCCGCCTGCTCCCAGCTCCAGCTGGTGAAAAGCTCGCCAAAGAAGCCCGCCAGCTGAGAGAGCAACGGCGCGGGCACGTCCTGCATTGCGGCGGGAGCGGGTGTGGTTTGCGTCTCTGGTTTGGCGTCTGGCGTTGCCCCCTGCGCCGCTGTCTCCGCTGCTGGTGCTGGCACAGCGGCTGCGGGCGTCACCTCCACTGCCCACATCACGCGGTTCGGCGTCGGGATGATCGGTGACCAGTCCTTGTCCTGTTGTAGCTCGACCAGCGGCAGGATCAGGTCGAGCGAATAGAGGAAGGGCTGGAAGGTGGTGTATTCGCCCGGCAGATCGGCGCAATAGTACCAGTTGCCGCGCCAAAGTCCGCACCGCCAGCCCAGCACCAAGGTGTAATCGCAAAACTTCGCGCACTTCGCGCATCTTCGGCCTCCTCGTCGGCATCCCATCCTCCCGGTCCAAAACCGGCAG
>JAPLOW010000009.1 GCA_026400555.1 Hyphomicrobiales bacterium | reverse complement strand
TCTTGACTATACTGTATCGCTCGACGGACCGCCTCTGTCGTTGTGGCGCTCCCGTGTAGAACCTGGCCCATAGCGCTTCCTTCCATTCTGCCGAAAAGAATGCACCATCAAAGTCCGGGATCAAACATCTAGCCGGTCCGGCGGATGCTGGTCACGGGTCCGCCGCCCTTGGCTGCGATGCGCTCGACCGCCACGCTCAAGGGCTCGCTGACGACCATCATGTGAAAGCCGTTGGCATGGAGAAGCTCCGTCGCGCTCTGCATCAGTCCGACATGCCCTTTCCAGAACACCAGATCCCCGCGGCGCAGACCGGCGGGATCGGGCGCGTTCCCGACAAGGCGACCAACCGAACGCTCCTGCATGTCGCTGTCGCGCGGCACCGGGATGCCGGCCGCATCGAAAGCGAGTTGCGCCAGCCCGGAGCAATCAAGCCCAAGGCTGCTCTTGCCGCCCCAGAGATAGGGCGCGTGCAGCAACTGCTCGGCCACGGCCACCGGATCGGCAGCATGATGGTCGAGCGGGCTGAGATGCGCGGCCCAGATATAGGAACGGGCGAGCCCGGCCACGCCGGCGACAACCGCGAAGTCGCCCTGCCGTTCGACCACATGCACGCGCGAGCCGAGGGACAGGGTCATCGCGCGCGGCAGCTTCATCGACGGGCCGGGATAGGCGAAGGTCCGGACGGCACTGACGCGGTGGCTTTGAGGCGGCGCGGGAGGACCCAGCCGCTCGGCCGGCAGATAGCCGACATAGCCATCGCCGGCGAGTTGGCCCCAGGCCCACCCCTCATCGATCTCGAAAACGGTGACCATCTCGCCGCAAAGGGCCTCGGTGTCGAGGCCCGCGTCCTTGCGCGGTTCGCGATGGAGCGGTGCCACGTGGGTGATCACCTGCATCGGGGTTCCGGTCACGAAAGACCCCGCCTCGACGCGCCCTTTCAGGGCTGCATCGGCCAGATCGGGGCGAAAAGCGTGCAGTCTGCGGTCCAGTGTCATCCGCGTGCGAGCTCCCTGAGGTTGGCCACGATCAGCCCGGCCAGATGATCGACCGCCTGCGCGCCCGCAACCGTCCGCTTGATGATGACATTGCGGCGGTCGAGTGGATCGCGCTCCCGCGTGACGAGACCAAGCTTGCCCATCGTGTCGAGGGCGCGGGTGATGACCGGCTTGGTGACGTTGAGCTTCTCGGCCAGCCCGCGCACGGTGTGGGGCGGCAGGTCGAGATAGATCGTCATGAGGATGGCGTACTGGCGCGACGACAGGTCGGGCGCTCCGGCGCGGACCTGCGCCAGGTTGACGTCCCGCCACATGAACAGCGCCTGTCCCGGTTTCATCTCAAGCGCCATGTCAAACGACATCCATTCCCATGATGACCCCTCTGTCAGGCATGGCCGGTCAACAATCCGTCAAGACCGCGGATATCGCGCCTTCAGGACGGCATGGATCAGGCGCGCCGCCTGCACCTCGCCGCCTTCCGGACGTCCCGACTTTGTGGTGGGGTTCCAGGCAAAAATATCGAAATGTACATGCGCAGATGCCTTGTCGACAAAGCGGCTCAGGAACAGCGCAGCAGTGATCGACCCGGCAAAGGGGCCGCCCGAGATGTGGTTCAAGGTCGCAATCTTCGAATCGAGCAACTGGTCATAGGGGCCCCACAGAGGCAGCCGCCAGACAGGATCATGCACCTTGGGCGCCAGCCGCTCGAGGTCGCGCGCCAGACCGTCGTCGTGGGTGTAGAACGGCGGCAGATCAGGGCCGAGGGCCACCCGCGCCGCGCCCGTTAGGGTGGCGAAATCGGCGATGAAAGCTGGAGCCTCCTCGTCAGCCAGCGCCAGCGCATCGGCCAGGATCAGGCGGCCCTCGGCATCGGTGTTGCCGATCTCGACGGTGAAGCCCTTGCGGCTTTGCAGCACGTCGCCGGGGCGGAAGGCATTGCCGGCGATGGCGTTCTCGACCGCCGGAACCAGAAGCCGCAGCCGCACGGGCAGCCTTGCGCCCATGACCATGCGGGCTGTGGCGATCGCCGCGGCCGCGCCGCCCATGTCTTTCTTCATCAACAGCATCGCGTTGTCGGGCTTGATGTTGAGCCCGCCGGTGTCGAACACCACGCCCTTGCCCACCAGCGTGACCTTCGGGTGGTGCGCTTCGCCCCAGCTGAGGTCGATCAGGCGCGGGGCGCGGGGCGAGGCCTTGCCAACCGCGTGGATCATGGGGAAGTTCGCGGCGATCAGGTCGTCGCCGAGCGTGACATGGACCTGCGCGCCATGCGCGGCGGCCAGCGCCCGGACGGATGCCTCCAGTTCGTCCGGCCCCAGATCATTGGCCGGCGTGTTGACGAGGTCGCGCGACGCCGCCACCGCCTCCGCGATGCGGACGGTCTCGGCGATCTCGACACCGCGCGGGGCGACCAGCCTTGCTTCGACCGGGGCCACTGTCCGATAGCGGGCGAAACGGTAGGCCGACAGCAGCCAGGCGAGCGCCGCGGCCGCCGGATCGGCCAGCCTGCCGCGCAACACATAGTCGCCGGGCGGGAGCAGGGCTGACAGCCGGCCCGGCGCGAAAGGATCACGGTGCCGCTGTCCCTCAGGCGGCTGGCCTGCCAGCACAAGGGCGACATCGCCGCGCGCGTTCGGCACCACGAGGTGACGCCCCGCCTGACCGGCGAACCCGGATATCTCGGCGAACCGGACGACCCGCGCCGGCAGCCGTGCCTGAACCGCCTGCCAGTCATCGGACGACGCCAGATAGATCGGCACGGGAGCGGAGGCGGAAGCAATCAGCAGGTCAGTCACGGGGGTCTTCTCCTTCCGCTGCGGGCGGGGCCGGGTCGGGCCACTTTAACACTCCGTTAGGGTTAACGATTTATCACCAGACTGGCCACAGCGTTTGTCGAGGACAGCGCTGATCACGGCAGTTGCGCAACGGTTTCGCAGACGAGGCTACGGGGTACAGGATGTTGGTCAACCTTCGTGGGACGATTTCCATGACAGTGATGGCTGTCATGCTGGGCGGCTGCCTTGGCCGTGGAGCGGCCGACCTGACAGGTTCGCTCGGGGCATCGCAGCCGATGAGCGAACAGGAATGGCGATCCGAAGTCCAGACCTGGGAGCCGCGCTACAGCGCCAATCCGAAGGACCGGGTCGCAATCCTGCGCTATGCGCGGGCGCTCCGGGCACTCGACCAGCACGCGCAGGCCATGGCGATCCTGCGGACAGCCGTGATCCACCATCCCAATGACCGTGAAGTGCTCGGCGCCTACGGGCGCTCGCTGATGGACACCGGCCAGCTCAAGCAGGCCGAGGAGGTGCTGTCGCGCGCCCACCTTCCCGAACGGCCGGACTGGCGCATCCTGTCGGCGCAGGGAGCCGTCGCCGACCAGCTTGGCGAGCATCCGCGGGCGCAGGAGTTCTACCAGGCGGCCCTGAAAATCAATCCGGGCGATCCAACGATCATGTCGAATCTCGGCCTGTCCTACGCGCTGTCAAAGCGGCTACCGGAGGCCGAGCAGGTACTCGGCGAGGCCGGACGCCATCCGCGCGCCGACAAGCGGGTGCGCCAGAATCTGGTTCTCGTGCTCGGGCTCCAGGGCAAGTTCAGGGAAGCCGAGCAGGTCGCGGCGACCGACATGTCGCCGCCCGATGCGGCCAAGGCCATGGTGCAGCTGCGCCAGATGGTCAGCCAGCCCAACAGCTGGGACATGCTGCGCCAGAACGGGGGCGCCCCGCGCGCCGCCACACCCGGCCGCGCCGCCGTGAGCCGTGCAGCCGCGCGCGCGCCATCGGCCGACGCTCAGAACGGCACCAACTGATCCTCTGGGGAACTCTCTATTTCCGGAAACGGTGGATAGGCCGGCACCCACTGAAGCCGGCCGCGGAAGCCGGCGCGCCTATTTGAGGCCCATCACACCGATGACAGCCGGCATCATGATCACCAGCATCAGCACCGGCAGGAAGAAAATGATCATCGGCACGGTCAGCTTGGGCGGCAGGGACATGGCCCGCTTCTCAGCCTCCTGCATGCGCATGTCGCGGCTTTCCTGAGCCAGAACGCGCAGGGCGACGCCCACTGGGGTGCCGTAGCGTTCGGCCTGGATCAGGGCCGTGGTCACGGATTTGACCGATTCGATCTCCGTACGCTTGGCGAGGTTCTCGTAGGCCTGGCGACGCTGCTGCAGGTAGGACAGTTCGGCGGTCGTCAGCACCAGTTCCTCGGCGAGCGCGACGGACTGGGTGCCGATTTCCGCGCCGACGCGGCGGAAGGCATGCTCGACCGACATCCCCGATTCGACGCAGATCAGCATCAGGTCGAGCGCATCGGGGAAGGCGCGCTTGATCGACAGCTGGCGCTTCTGAACCTGGTTCTTCAGCATCACCTCGGGCAGCTTGAGGCCGGCGAACGTGGCTGCCGCGACGCACAGCAGATTCATCATCACGCCTTGGGTCAGGACGTTGAGATAGAGAAAGTAGAACAGACCGCCGAACAGACCGACGATCGGGCCGACCAACCGGTAGAAGTAGAGCGCGATCTCCGCCCCCTGGCCGCGATAACCGGCCTGGATGAGCTTCATGCGCGCGTCCTCGACGCCCAGATGCTTGGCCAGCTGAAGCCGGTCCACGATCTCCTTCATAAAGGCCTTCGGCTCATGGCGCAGGTTCGTGCTGCTGCTCATGCGGGCGCGCTCGCGCTGGCGGATGGCCTCGCGCTCGGTCGCGGCAGACTTCATCCGGCGGCGCAGGCCATCATTGTTGAGATAGGGCAGCGCCAGCGTCACAACCGTGGCAGCGGCGGCGAGGGCGAAGACCAGCGATGCGAGAAAACGCGGGTCGACAAGTCTTTGAATGATGAAATCGATCATGTCCGGCCCCGCCTCAGACCTCGAAATTGATCATCTTGCGCATGACCAGGATGCCCATCAGCATCCAGACGGCGCCGCCGACCAATGTGAACAGGCCCGCCTGCGTCACCCAAAGCTTTTCGATGTAGGCTGGCGTCGTGATGTAGACCATGCTCGCCACGCCGATCGGCATGCAGGCGATGATGCCGGCGGAGGATTTCGCCTCGGCGCTCAGCGCCTGGACCTTCGCCGTCAGCTTGCGGCGCTCGCGCACGACCTTGGCCATGTTGGCCAAGGACTCGGCCAGGTTGCCGCCGCTCTTCTGCTGGATCGTGATGATGATGCCGAAGTAGTTCGCCTCGGCCACCGGAATGCGCTTGTAAAGCGCCTCGATGCCGTCGCCGAGCGATAGGCCGAGCGCCTGGGCATCCATGATCTGCTTGAACTCTGAGCGGACGGGCTCGGCGGCTTCCGCAGAAATGATGCGCACACAGTCATTGAGCGGCAGGCCGGATTTCAAGCCGCGGGTGATTACATCGAGTGCGTTCGGAAACTCGCGCAGGAACAGCTTGATGCGGCGCTTCTTGAGAAAACCCAGAAACCAGTTCGGCAGTCCAAGGCCGCCGACGATCAGGCCCGGCAGCGCGAAGATCGGGGCATGAAGCATGTAGGCGCCGATCAGGGCGAAGACGACACCGGAGATGGCGCTATAAAGATAGAACGTCTTCTTGTCGATCTTCAGCCCGGCCTGGGAGATCTTGTCGTCGAGGTTGAGCTTGCCGCGCGCCTTTTCCCGCCGCTCGAGATCCTTGAGGCTCTGGGCCACCTGGTCGCGCTTGTTGCGCTGCTGGGGGGCGTTGCGCGCCTGACGTTCCTGCGCCGAGACCGGCGCCACGGCCCTGCGGCGCAGTTCGGCACGCTGCTCCCCGGAGAGCAGCGGATAGATCAGCGCATAAGCGATTCCGGCGGCGGCCGCCGCGATCAACAGGATGGGGGCGTATGTGGCAAGCATGTAAGCCCTCCGGCTCCTCGGTGATCAGGTCGTTGCGGTGCGTATCGTCATCGTCAGGGCGTTGCGCGCCCTGCAAAAACGGCTTCCATGGCGTGCGCCATGCCCTAGCCCGTCCGCGCTTCGGGCCGGACTTCCATGGCGTCGAGCGCGGCGGCAAGGTTCTTCTCTTCGTTGTAGTAGCGCGCCCGTTCCCAGAACTTGGGCCGGCCGATCCCGGTCGAGCGATGCGTGCCGGCAAGCTTGCCGTTGGCATCCTCGCCGGTGATGTCGTAGACCACAACGTCCTGGGTGATGATCACGTCGCCTTCCATGCCGAGCACTTCGGTGATGTGCGTGATGCGGCGCGAGCCGTCGCGCAGGCGGGCGGCCTGCACGATGACATCGACGGAGGAGACGATCATTTCGCGGATCGTGCGGGAGGGCAGCGAGAAGCCGCCCATGGTGATCATTGACTCGATACGCGACAGGGCTTCGCGCGGGGAGTTGGCGTGCAGGGTTCCCATCGAGCCGTCATGGCCCGTGTTCATCGCCTGCAGCAGATCGAAGGCCTCCGGTCCGCGGACTTCGCCGACGATGATCCGTTCCGGACGCATGCGCAGGCAGTTCTTGACCAGATCGCGCATGGTGATCGAGCCTTGGCCTTCCAGGTTTGGCGGTCTGGTTTCGAGGCGCACCACATGCGGCTGCTGGAGCTGCAGTTCCGCCGCGTCCTCGCAGGTGATGACGCGTTCGTCGTCATCGATGTAGTTGGTCAGACAGTTCAGCAAGGTCGTCTTGCCCGAGCCGGTGCCGCCCGAGATAACGACGTTGCAGCGGACGCGGCCGATGATCTTCAGAATCGCCGCGCCTTCCGGCGTGATCGCGCCGAAGCGGGTGAGCTGGTCGAGCGTCAGCTTGTCCTTCTTGAACTTGCGGATGGTGAGCGCGGCGCCGTCGATCGCCAGCGGCGGCGCGATGACGTTGACGCGTGAGCCGTCTGGGAGACGCGCGTCGCAGATCGGCGATGATTCGTCGACGCGCCGGCCGACCTGGCTGACGATGCGCTGGCAGATGTTCATCAGCTGCTGCTGGTCGCGGAAGCGGATCGTGGTCTGCTGGATCTTGCCGCCCACTTCGATGTAGGTCCGGTTCGGGCCGTTGACCATGATGTCGGCGATGTCGTCACGGGCCAGAAGCGGCTCCAGAGGCCCGTAGCCGAGGATGTCGTTGCAAATGTCGGTGAGCAGGTCTTCCTGCTCGGCGATCGACAGCACGAGGTTCTTCAACGAGATGATCTCGTTGATGATGTCGCGGATTTCCTCGCGGGCGCTCTCGGAATCGAGCTTGGCCAGCTGCGCCAGATCGATCGCCTCGATCAGCGCGCCGAAGATCATGCTCTTGGTCTGGTAGTACTCCTCGGAGCGGACCATCTCCTGCATGACATGCACCGGCTTGGCAGGTTCGGGCTGCCGGATCGGGTCGGTCGGACGCGGCGCCTGCGCCGAGACCGTGCGCGCAAGCGCCGCTGCCTGCGCCTGGGGAGCCGGTGTCGCGCCGGGTGCGGGCAACCCATTCACTGGTCTTTTGCCGAACATCGCTCAGTCCTTGTCCTGTCCGAACATTTACTTGGCCTTGCGCCGCGTCAGTTTCGCCAGAATCGGTTCGATCAGGCTCTTGCGACCACGCTTGGCCTCCATGCGACCCATCAGCCCCGACGCCAGCTGGACGAAGTGCTGGGTGATGGGCCCGGAAGGCTGAACCTCGGCGATCATCTGCCCGTTGTTGGCGGCCGTGCCGAACAACTGCGCGTCGAACGGAATCGCCGTGGCCAGCGGCATGCCGAAGGTCTTGGCGAACTCCGCAGCCGAGATCTCGGGTCGCTTCGGCATCCCGACCATGTTCAGCATCAGCTGCGGCTGACGGTCATGGGTCCGCGCCGCACGGCAAAGATCCATGAGATTCTTGGCGTTGCGCAGCGACGCAAGGTCGGGGGTCGCGACGATCAGGATATCGTCGGAATTCACGATGACGCGGCGCGCCCAGCCGCTCCAGACGTGCGGAATATCGAGAACGATGGTCGGAACAAGCCCGCGCAGGATTTCGATGAGCTGGTCCATCGACTCCTCGGATAGATCGAAGGTCTTGTCGAGGATGGCGGGCGCCGCCATGAGGCTGAGATTCTCCGAGCAGCGCGACAGGAGGCGGTCGACCATGGCCTGGTCGATACGGTCCGGCGCGAAGATGGCGTCGGCGACACCCTGCGGCGGGTCCTGGTTGAAGTCGAGGCCGGCCGTGCCGAAGGCAAGGTCGAGGTCGACGAGAACGGTCGAACTGTCGAGGCTCTGCGAAATCGCCCAGGCGACGTTGTGCGCCACGGTGGATGCGCCGACGCCGCCTTTCGAGCCGACCACCGAAATGGTGCGGCCGAGCGTGGCGGAGCCGGGCGAGGCGAAGAGCTGAGACACCGAGCGCACAACATCGATCACGCCGATCGGGGCGATGAGATAGTCGCTGACGCCCTTGCGGATCAGTTCGCGGTAGAGCGAGACATCGTTGAGGTGGCCGACCACGATGACCCTGGTGCCGGCGTCGCAAACCTCGGCAAGCTTGTCGAGGTGTTCGATCAGCGAGGCGCCGTCCCCTGTGTTCTCAAGGATCAGCGCGTTTGGCGTGGGGTTGTCCTGAAACGCCTCGACAGCCGCAGCCGGCCCGCCCATCTGGACCTTGGACAGCGCCTTCTGCATGCGCCGATCGGAGATGGCCGACTGGACCGCCGCAGCCACGTCGTGGCTTTCGCAGAAGGCCTGCAAGGTGATGCGCGGCACCGGCGCGATCACTTCGGAGTTGAGATCAAACATGGCGCTGCTATCGTTGCTCATGTTCAGTTTCCGACGGTCTGGTTGATCCGGGTGGCAGAGTCACGGTAGGAGGTGGACGGATCCTGGCCCTGCCGGATCTTGTCGACCACGCTCATGCGGCGAACCGTGTCGATCCGGCTTTCGGCGGTGGCGCGCTCAAGATCAATCGGGTTGGCGACCTGGGCCGCGATGTTGGTCTGCGTGGCGCAGCCGAGATTCCAGTAGGACCGGTTTTCGGCCGAGAACTTGCCGTTGGATGCGCCAAGATCCTCAGGCCACTGGCCGCACGGGTGTGGCACGCGTGCCTGCAGCTTGGCGAAGGAGAGGCGGATCGGCGAGGCCACGCTGTAATGGCCGGCCGGATAGCTGCGGACGCTGATCAGCGCCGGGGAAACGCCGTTGCGAGAGAGCGCCTCGCGCACGCCCATCAAGCCGCGATGGCCAGAAGCCCCGACGCCGTTGTGGCTGGGCACCTCGGCAATGATCTGGCTGCGGCCGTTGGCGCGGTAGTCAGCGGCGAAGTCCGCGATGTCATCGGCCTGGCGCCCATCGAGACGGCCCGGACCGGGGAAGATCTCGATCGAACGCGGAGCCTCGGACATC
>JAPLOW010000076.1 GCA_026400555.1 Hyphomicrobiales bacterium | reverse complement strand
GTACCGCATGTGATCTCGCGCTCGGTGCGCGACAGTGCGGCTATGCTGGACCTGACCGCCGGTGCCTCGCCCGGTGATCCTTATGCCGCGCCGGGCCAAGGCCCCTGGTTGCCCCTGGTCAATCGCCCGCCAAACTCGTTGCGCATCGCCTTGTCCACGGTCACGCCTGCGGGCCTGCCTGTGCATCCTGAGGTGAGAGCAGGCGTTGAAGCCGCCGCGCGCCTGCTGGAAAGCCTTGGACATCATGCCGAAGAGGCGCAGATCAGCATCGCTCTTGACGAGATGTACCGCCATTTCTGGCTGATCTCCGGCACGCATGTCGCCGCCATCTTCACAGCTCGCGCCAAGGCATTAGGCAGGCCACCTGGCCCTGACGAGATCGAGCCCGCAACCCGCGCCATCATCGCGCGCGCGCGCGCTGCGAGCGCCGAGGACTACGTGCGTGCGCTGCAGTGGATGCATGCGTTGGGGCGGAAGATGGGAGCGTTCTTCGAACGATGCGATGTGGCGCTGACGCCGGTCTATGCCAACCCGCCGCTGCCTGTGGGCAGCCTGTCGATGCAGACGGCAGATTTCGCGACCTATTCCGACATGCTGCAGAAGGAGCGGCCCTTCACCGCCCTGTACAACCTCTCTGGCGGTCCGGCCATGTCCGTGCCGCTGCACTGGACACCGGATGGCCTGCCGGTCGGTGTTCATTTCGGTGCCGACATGGGCCGCGAGGATCTGCTGATCCAGCTCGCAGGCCAGCTCGAACAGGCTGCGCCCTGGGCCCATAGGCGCCCGGCATTGGAGAGAAAGAGCAGCCATGCCAACTGAGATTGTCGCCAGCGCCGGATTGCCGGATCAGGATTTCGGCCTGTGGGGCGCAACGGCTGAACCCGTGCCACTGACTGCAGCACTGCCGGGGGACAGGCACGCCGACGTCGCCATCATCGGCGCAGGCTACACGGGGCTTTCGACGGCATTGCATCTGGCGGAGCTTGGCATCAGCGGGATCTGTATCGATAGCCAGGGGCCGGGTTTTGGCGCATCCGGGCGCAATGGGGGCCAGGTGTTGCCCGGCTTCAAGCTCTATCCGGACCAGCTTGTCGAGACATATGGCGAAGAGCGGGGGCGTGCCATGGCGGCCTTTGGTGCAGGCATCGCCGATATGCTCTTTGCGCTGGTGGCACGTCACGGCATCGCTTGCGATGCGCGCCAGAGCGGCTGGGTTCATGCCGGCCACCATGTCTCGAAGCTTGCCGAGCAGCGCTGGAAGCATGACCAGTGGGCATCGCGCGGCGCCAATGTGCAATGGCTCGACAAGGCTGCGATCACCCAGCAAGTGGGCTCGGAGCTCTATGAAGGCGGCTGGCTCGACCGGCGGGCCGGCACCGTGCAGCCGTTGAGCTTTGCCCGCGGTCTGGCGCGCGTGGCCATGGCCAAGGGCGCTGCCATCCATAGCGCGACACGCGCCAATGCCTTGCAGCGCGACGGCGATGGATGGCGCATCAGCACCAGCTCAGGCACCATCCGGGCACAGCATGTTGTGCTCGCTACCAATGGCTATACGGACCGCCTGCTGCCGCGCCTTGCTGGCACGCTGGTGCCGGTGGACAGCGCGCAGGTTGCGACCGCGCCGCTGCACGAGGCGCAACGCAAGCGCATTCTGCCCGCCATTGCCTGCGTCTCGGACACGCGCCGCAGCCTGCTCTATTTCCGCACCAGCTCTGATGGCCGGCTGGTGATGGGCGGGCGCGGTGGCATCCTCTTGCCCACCGATGCCAGCCACTTTGCCCGTCTGGAGCGCGCCACGCAGCTGACCTTTCCGCAGCTTGAGGGGATCCCCTTCACGCATCGCTGGGCCGGCACGCTCGCGGTTACCATGGACCACATGCCGCATCTGCACGAGCCCGAGCCTGGCCTGATCGCCAGCATCGGATGCAATGGGCGCGGCGTCGCCTACTCAACCGCGATGGGCGAGGTCATCGCGCAACGCATCGCCAGTGGCAACTGGGACAGAGCACCCATGCCGGTCACGCCGATCACGCCCATGCCCTTCGCCCCTTTCCGCCGCATCGGGGCAGCAGTTGTGGCGGGTTGGTACGGATGGCGTGACAGGCGGCAGGGACACTTGTGACAAGAAACAAGAGTTGAGACCGCCTTGCAGGTGACGTTGAGGGACGTGGTGTCGCTTGACTGTAGCCATCGTTACGGCTGCGCGCCCTCAACAGCGCGGTAGCAGCCGGGATGATGGCGGTGGCCATTGATCGTTCTTCGGGCGAGGCTCGGGTTTGTGACAACCGTCCAACCTAGACGAAGACCAATCACCGGCGCCATGATGAACCTTCGCACGCTGGTGAAGAAGACCCCCGGCGCGGATATCCTTCGCGACATGATCTCGTTTGCCGCCAAGCGGCTGATGGAGCTGGAGGTGGGCGCGCTGACCGGCGCGGCCCACGGCGAGAAAAGCGCGCCCAGGCTGGCCCAGCGCAACGGCTTGCCCGACAGCGGTCAGTGGTCAGAAGCGACACCACGAAGAAGACACGACCGTCAGGTGATGCCGGAGTTTTCTTCGCGGACCTTGCCAATTGACTCCGATGTCGCGCGTCGTTGCGCCGGCTTGCATGTTCCGGATCCGAGATCCGAACGCGATGCTCTAACTGCGGCCACAGCACTCGTTCACGGGTTGACAGTTGTAACCCGCAACGTCGCTGATTTCGATAAGGCCGGTGTCCGGCTTATCAATCCATGGGATTGAACGTTTTAGAGCGCAAAAGTACAATTAAATCAATATTTTAGGTCAATAACTATCCTTATGCGAATCGTGTGTGGGCGTCCGAGATGTGCTGCTCTTGCCGCATCCGATGTCATTCTACCGGTTATGGTGATCAGCGCTGCCTGTGAGAGCCAGACTGGTACACTTTCAGGTGCGTTCACTGGCGTCCGGCTACGTCCAAGATCGGCCACGAGATCGGCCAGATGACATTGGAAACTGTTGAGCGGATCGAGCCGGCCCGGTTGGAAAACCCTTCCGCTGACATCATCGATGTCATCGTCGAGCTTTCCGCCTCAGCAGCCGTGCTTGGAAAGGCACTGCACCCCATGACGGCCACCAGCCTGGCCAGGGTCGTCCGCATCATGAATACCTACTATTCCAATCTCATTGAGGGACACAACACACGGCCTCGCGACATCGAAAGAGCCCTCTCCGGCGAATTGGACGAGGATGAAGGGCGACGCAATCTTCAGATCGAGGCAGCGGCCCATGTGCGCGTGCAGGCCAAAGTGGATTCCATGGCGCAGGATGGGACCCTTCCTCCTCCCGCCTCCAGCGGCTTCTTGCGCTGGCTGCACCTGGAATTCTTCCATGGCGCTCCGGCATCCATGTTGACGCTAAAGCACGGCGATCGCTCAATTCAAATGACGCCCGGCGAATGGCGAAACTTGCCGGAGCATGATGTCGCCGTGGGGCGGCATGTCCCGCCATCGAGCGCGCGGGTTGTCGACTTCATGCGACATTTCGAAAGCCGGTTCCGGTTCGACACAATGGGGCCTGCAGCTCGGATCCTGACGATGGCTTCAGCGCATCATCGCTTCAATTACATCCACCCCTTCCCTCACGGAAACGGACGGGTCAGCCGTCTGATGAGCCACGCGATGGCTGCGCAGGCTGGTATCGGCGCTCATGGCCTCTGGTCTATTTCGCGCGGGCTGGCACGGGGCCTCGAAAGCCGCACCGAATACAAGATGATGATGGATCACGCCGATATGCCGCGTCAGGGCGAACGCGATGGACGCGGCAATCTGTCCGAGATCGCCTTGCAGGAATTTGTCCTCTGGTTTCTGCGGGTCTGTCTCGATCAGGTGCAGTTTATGAGCTCCCTTTTCGATCTGGGTGCTCTTTCCTCGCGCATCCATCGCTACGTTCAGCGGCACGACACTCTCAAGCACGAGGCTGGCTACATGCTGGAAAGCGTTCTGCTGCGCGGCGAACTCGAGCGCGGCGAAGCCATGCGAGCCTCCGGTCTGCCGGAGCGCACTGCCCGGCGCGTGCTGGGCGAACTCATCGCGCTAGGTCTGCTGGCCTCGGAAACGCCGAAAGGAAAGGTATCCTTGCGCTTCCCGGCTCATGCGCTCGAGGATTTCTTCCCCAGGCTCTACCCGCAGAGCTGAACGACAACCCCGCGACCTTTGCATGATCGGTGATGATGCCGCATGCCCTTGTCCTGCGGGTGGAATTCTCCATCTGCGAGTAGGAGCTGGCTTGGAAAGTACACGCGTTGGAACGGGACATCGTCATCATCGGATCCGGCATGGCGGGTCTCGCTTGCGCTCGGCATCTCATGGCCGCTGGACTGCGACCCCTTGTTCTGGACAAAGGCTGCGGCTTTGGGGGACGCATGGCGACGCGACGCGTCGAGATTGCCGGGACGACCTACGGATTTGATCACGGCGCCCAATACTTCACCATCCGCGACCCGGAATTCCGGCATGCGCTCTTGCCCGTAATGGGCGCAATAGGCGTTTGGGCGGATGGTGCAGGAGAACCCTCCTTCGTCGGGCAGCCGGGCATGTCCAGCTTGCCGAAAGCCTTGGCGGACGGGCTCGACATTCATCAGGGGGTCGAGATCACTGCTCTCCGGCGCGCTGGATCGGCGTGGCACCTCGAGAGCGGCAGCGGACCCATCCTGGCGAGACATCTGGTGATGACAATGCCGGCACCGCAAGCGTCGCGCTTGCTCGGGCTTGATCATCCACTGTCGCCGAGCCTCGATTCCCTCGGCATTGCCCCCTGCCTCACCCTAATGGCGGCCTTTCCGGGCGAGTTGCCCCGTCCCTTCATCCATCTTTCCTCCGAAACCGAACCGCTGGCCTGGATCGCGCAAGACAGTTCGAAGCCGGGCCGACATGCCGGCCTGACCCGCTGGGTTGCCCAAGCCAGCCCGGACTGGAGCGCCGCGCATCTGGACGAGCTGCCGGAGAACCTCGCCGTGCGCATGCTGCCGCTGCTTGCCGCAGCAATTGGCGCGGAACCGGACACGGCGGTATATGCCGCCGCCCATCGTTGGCGCTATGCCCGCGTAGCCACGCCGCTCGGCGAGCCGTATCTGCGCGCAGATGACAGCACCTTGTGGCTCGGCGGCGATTGGTGCCTCGGCGCGCGCGTCGAGGCGGCGTGGCAGAGCGGAACCGCGTTGGCGCAGTCGCTGGCGAGGCATCTCCATGCCGCTTGATCGTTGGCGCTTTGATGATTTGCTGCCGGACCCTCGCGTCGCTGGCCTTCTCCGCCTGTTCAGGGGCGCTTTGCGGCCGCCGCCGGGCCGTGGGCGGATCGTCCTCGCCCTTTTCATCGGCATGCTCTGCCACGTCACCTTCGGCCTGGCCGTCCTGGCGATGATTGTCGCGATGTTCTTCGGCATGAGCGAAAGCCTTGGCCGCGTGCCGCAGCCCTGGTCATGGCTCGCCAATCTGGCCCTGATCCTCCAGTTTCCACTCGCCCATTCGCTGCTGCTCACGTCACGCGGTAGCCAGCTGCTGGCGCGACTTGTGCCGGGCGCGCATGGCCAGACGCTGGCGACCACCACCTATGCCCTCATCGCCTCGGCGCAGTTGCTCATGCTCTTTGCCTTCTGGACCCCCTCCGGGGTGATCTGGTGGCGCGCCGAGGGGTTGGCGTTCTGGGCCATCTGTGTTGCCTATGGCTGTGCGTGGTTACTTCTCCTCAAGGCGAGCTTCGATGCCGGCGCTGAAGTGCAATCCGGGGCCTTGGGCTGGATGTCGTTGCTGGCGAAGATCCGCCCGGTCTTCCCCGATATGCCAACGTTGGGTCTGTTCCGCTTCCTCCGGCAGCCGATCTATGTCGCCTTTGCGCTGACTCTCTGGACCGTGCCGATCTGGACACCGGATCAGCTGGTGTTGGCGCTCAGCTATACGGCCTATTGCCTTCTCGCGCCGCGGATGAAGGAGCGCCGGTTTGTCGCGCGCTATGGCGCGCGTTTCGACGCGTATCGCGCCGGCGTGCCCTATGCGCTGCCGCGCTGGCCGGGGCCTCGTCGCATGGATGCGCAAGCCGGAAACATACCCGCCAAAGATCCGTCAATCGCCCCCCGAGAGCCCTGACGCAAAGCCATGCCATGCTGACCTCTGCCACGCTGATTCTCGCCCTTCTGATGACGGCCCTGCTGTTTGGCGGCATGGTGCTCTATGCCTTCGGCTTTGCCGCCTTCCTGTTCACGGCCCTGCCGCCGGATGTCGCCGGTCCGACGATCCGGCGGGCCTTCCCGCATTTCTACCTTTTCGTCATGGCGAGTGCCACCTTGGCCGCAGGCCTACTGGTCTTTCAGGATGGGACAGGGGCGGCATTGCTGGCACTGATCGCGGTGAGCACCCTGCCGACGCGGCAGCTTCTGATGCCCGCGATCAACCGCGCCACCGATCAAGGCCAGAAATCGCGCTTCCGGACCCTGCATGGGCTTTCCGTTGTCATCACGCTGGCCCATATCGGAATGGTCGGCTATGTGCTCGCCCGGTTCCTGAACGGCTGAGCGCCGGGGCGAGGTCCCCATGAGGAACATGCCATGCTCTTGCGATCCGCCTGTCGCCTCGCTGCCCTGGGGGTGCAAAGTGGTTGTTGAGGCTGCTCCGATTGTGTAGTAACGTACCTACATCAATGGAGTGGTATGATGCCGACCACAATGAGCAGCCGCGAGTTTAATCAGGATGCGAGCCGGGCCAAACGCGCGGCAAAATCCGGTCCTGTGTTCATCACGGACCGCGGTCAACCGCAGCATGTTCTGCTGAGCATTCAGGAGTATCAACGTTTGGTTGGTGGGCGACGCATCGTCGATATTCTCGCCATGCCGGTACCTGAAACGATTGAATTTGATCCGCCCAAGGCTCTCATTGCGACGCGCCCGGCCGATTTTGATTGATGTTTCTGCTCGATACGAATGTCATCTCGGAACTGCGCAAGGCGCGTGCGGCTGACCCGAGGGTTGTGGCCTGGGCGAACAGCATCGAGGCCAGCTTGCTTTTCATCTCGGCGATCACGGTGCTCGAACTCGAGCAAGGCGTTTTGCTGGTCGAACGTCGGGATGCCAAGCAAGGCATGGCACTGCGCGCCTGGCTTGATGGTCAGGTGATGCCGGAGTTTTCTTCGCGGACCTTGCCAATCGACGCTGATGTCGCGCGTCGCTGCGCGGGCTTGCATGTCCCGGATCCGAGATCCGAACGCGATGCTCTGATCGCAGCCACAGCGCTTGTTCACGGCCTGACAGTCGTCACCCGCAATGTCGTGGATTTTGACAAGACGGGCGTCCGGCTCATCAATCCATGGGCTTGATCGGCGCACTAATCAAAAATCCTAATTATATCAATATTTTAGTTCAATAATCATCCTTATCCGAATCTACATTTGCCACAGGAGCGATACCGGCGCAGCCCGGATTTTTTCACTGAAAGGCGTCACGCGGTCATGGTCATGCAGGATCACCCCCTGCACGAACTTGTCTCCTGCCGCCGCCTGAAGCTTCTGCAGCCCCGAGAAGTCTTTCGGACGTAGGGTTGCAGCTGCTTTGACCTCAATGCCGACAATGCGGCCGCGCCAATCCTCGAGCACGATATCAACTTCGTCTTGCTCCTTGGTGCGGAAATGCGAGAGGTCAGCGCGGGTCTGGCTCCAGGTCAGCGATTTCAAAACTTCGGAAACGACAAAGCTTTCGAGTAGCGGGCCGAGGCGAGAGCGGTCGGCAGAAATATTGGCCGTATTCGCATCCCGAAGAGTTGCCAGCAAACCGCTATCCAGCATGTGAAGCTTTGGTGATTTGATGAGCCGCGAAAGCCGGTTCGAGAACCACGGCCTAATCTGGCGCAAAAGGAACATCCGTTCGAGGATAGTCACATATCGCTGGACCGTCGGCGCCGATATGCCGAGAGCAACCGATAGCGCGTTGATGTTCACCAGCTGCCCGGCTTGTTCCCCCAGCATCCGCATGAGTATGGGAAGTTTGTCGAACTGCTCGACATTGGCGATGTCGCGGACGTCGCGATCCAGAACGAGCGCCAGGTAATCCTGATGCCAGGCGGATCGCCGAGTGGCGGAGCGACGCCGCAGAGCCTCGGGGTATCCCCCTCTCAGCACGACTTCAAGCAGCGGGTTGCCAAAGAGAGCGGATCCCTGCAACGCTGGCCCCTCACCTGCGAACAAGCGATCGATCATCTGGCCTGCCGAACCAGCAATCTCGGCTTGTGATAGCGGGAGCAGCGTGATGATCTCGATGCGCCCAGCGAGCGAGTCGCCGACTTTTGGCAACGCCATGACATTGGCGGATCCCGTTAGCAAAAAGCGGCCAGGGCTGGTATCGCGGTCAACGCTCTCCTTGATCACCATCATGAGTTCTGGCGCGCGCTGTATCTCGTCGATGACCGCCTTGTTGAGGCTTCGGATGAATTCGACAGGATCCGTCTTCGCGCGGTTGAAGGTCGCGGGATCATCGAGTGTCAGATAAGGCCGATCGTCGGAAACGAATTGCCGGATCAGCGTAGTTTTGCCAGCCTGTCGTGGCCCGACCACGAGCACGACGCGGGTATCCTCCAGCGCATCCGCGACGTTCTGCGCGGCGTAGCGACGGAAAAGAGGCTCGCGTTCCGGTGTCTATGCCATGGCCAAAATTTACATGAAGACCTGACCAAAATAAAGTCTAAAGCTGTCCAATCGAAAATATGAACGCCGCTGATTGAAAGCCAAGCCTTCGCAGAATGAAAGGCTGGACGTGTCGACCGGGGTAACCCGCCCCCATCGGAAGCCGTCCTGCGGGATCATTGCGGTTCGTATATCATGCAATGTATTGTTCGTGATGTATTGATTAGATACCGGTTTGTTGTTCAAACAAGAGGGCGCTGACGCGGGTTTCAGGTCTCGTGTCCGCCGTCGATGGAAGCGGAATCTGCAAGCGGGTGGAGTGGCTTGGTATGGGGCGACCGGTGGCGGGTCGGGAGGAGAAGCGCTCGCTGCGGGTCGAAATGAGCGCGGCGGATTTCGAGCTGCTGGAGCAGGCCTCGACCTTATTTGGTGTCGGGAAATCCGATCTCGTATGCCGCTTGGTGCGCGCCTCGGGAGGGGTCGGGATTGAGCAACCTGACGTCTGGACATTTTGCTGAGAGCGGGTCACGCATCCTGGCATTCCCACTTGATGTAGACCTTGGTGTCTGGGGCATTTTTCGTCGATCTCGACGAGGATGGCGCTGACCATCCGCAGGAGAGAGTCCTCGCTCGGGAAAACCCTGACCTTTGCCGTGCGGCGCTTCAGCTCCTGCTGCACCGCGCGCTCCATCGGGTTCGAGGTGCGCAGCCGGCGGCGGTGCGGTTCTGGAAGGGCGCTCATCGCAGGCTTGGCTTCGGTCATTGGGAACGCCTGGTGGAATGAGTGGCTTCAACACCCAAACCTTCCCATCAGGAGCTTCCCGTCACAAACCGCGCACCCCTCCCGCGACAGCGGGTTCGTTCAATCCCGATTCCTTCAAAAAACAGCATGCTCTGGCCTCGTTCGCCTTGAAGGGTAGTGTGCCAATGAGTGGTGTCGCTTCTGACCACTGACCGCTTTGGGATTGGCCCAGGCGGTCGATGTCAGGCGGCCAGCGCCGATCATCCCATCGACGTCATGCTCCATCAGAGTCTGAAGCACGGCCTCGGTCACGGCGCGCAGAACATCGCCCTCATCATGCTTTTGCAAAAGCTCGATCAGGGGCATGTTGGTCCCGGTCACCGGGGTTTTCCTTCATCCGTGGTTGAAGCTCGCAACTACACCATGAACCGACGTCCTCGATGACCACCCCGGTTACACCACCAGAACGGCGGAAATCTCCACCACGTCCTCGGACACGACCGTCCGGAAACATGACAATGTCGTTCAGAATGTGATCGATCTCGCGTGGGAACGTCACGACCTCGCCCGTGCCCCTGCCCTGCCCTGCCAGCTCCTGGCGCCAGAAGCGCCTACCGTCGATATTGGCGGTGTGAATCTGGTTGGAAGTCCTTCTCTCGGCTCAATGCTCCGAGCTCAAAGCCACGGGCGACGGCCAAAAAATCCGGTAAAGTTCCTGTTAACGAAAAATTCGTTGTCGCGGCGAGGGAATCGGGCTTAATTCCCACTTCAGGAGAGGGTAGCGCCCGAAAAGCGTTATTCGGTACCAGGCCCGATGAAACCGATAATGCAGCGTGAGAGCGAAACTGATCTGAGCTTCCATGAGATGATTCTCCAACAGGGGGGAATGATCTCAGACAAGCTCAGTATGCTGCGCTTTGAACACTACCCGCCGGACGCCACAAAAGGGCTCCGGTCGTTTTCGCTCGCCGAGGCAGCATACTTTCTTGGCGTCACACCATCAAATGTGAAAAAGCTCCACCTTGAGGGCAAGGGCCCTGTACCAGCAACGTCGGCCTCTGGTCGGCGGAGCTACACCGCTGCCCAGATGCTGGAATTGCGCCATTACCTCGATAAGCATGGCCGTACGGAGGTGAAGCGGTACGTACCCCATCGGCGCGGAAGTGAAGCCCTTCAGATCATCTCCGTGGTGAATTTCAAGGGTGGTAGCGGCAAGACGACAACGGCTGCGCACTTGGCTCAACACCTTGCCCTGACGGGCCACCGGGTGCTGGCTATCGACCTGGATCCTCAGGCATCTATGAGCGCGCTCCACGGCATACAGCCCGAGCTGGACAAGAACCCTTCCCTCTATGAGGCGCTTCGTTACGACGATCAGCGCAAGTCGATCCGCGAGGTGATCAGGCCCACGAATTTTCCTGGTCTCGATATCATTCCGGCCAATCTGGAACTGCAGGAGTATGAGTACGACACGCCGCTTGCGATGCAGAGCAAGACGGGTGGCGACGGTCGAACCTTCTTCACACGGATCACCGACGCGCTGCGTGAAGTAGACGCGCTCTATGATGTCGTCGTGATCGATTGTCCCCCGCAACTCGGCTATCTCACGCTGACTGCGCTGACAGCATCGACGTCGGTCCTGATCACCATCCACCCGCAGATGCTCGACGTCATGTCGATGAGCCAGTTCTTGCTGATGCTTGGCGGCATTCTTGAGTCGATCCACTCCGCTGGCGCCGTCGTCCGACTCAAGTGGTTCCGGTATTTGGTTACGCGATACGAGCCGACTGATGGGCCGCAAAGTCAGATGGTTGGCTTCATGCAGGCGCTGTTTGCAGGCCAGATGCTGCAGAGCCCGATGTTGAAATCGACTGCCATAGCCGACGCTGGCATCACGAACCAAACGTTGTTCGAGATCGACCCGTCCATGTTCGTTCGGTCAACCTATGAGCGTGCGATGAACGCGCTCAACGCCGTGAATGAAGAGATCGTCGGTTTGTTGCACCAGGCGTGGGGGCGCAAATGAGCCTCTTTTTGACAGCCGTGCAAATCGACGAGATCGTGCAATGTTTCAAATACTTAGACCGTGAGGAACGCTAACGATGCGAAAGAATCTTCTCGCTAGCGTTACGGGAGCGTCTGCGGCGCCCCCGTCGAACGAAAGTCGGGCGGACTACGCGCGCCGCGGTGCATCCCGATCGATGATGATGTCGATCGACGAATTGGCCGAGAACGCGAAGCGCGTGGTCGCTGGCGATGTCATCGTGGACCTCGATCCTGCACAGATCGAGGGGTCATTCATCGGCGACCGGCTTGGTGATGACGAGGAGGAATTCGCGGCGCTCAGAGAAGCAATTCGCTCCCAGGGCCAGTCAGCGCCCATCCTTGTTCGACCACACCCTGACGGCCCAGCGAAATACATGGTTGTCTTCGGTCACCGGCGTCTCCGCGCGGCCCGCGAACTTGGCATTCAGGTTCGTGCGGTGGTCAAGGATGTGGAGGCTATCGCGCACGTCATTCTCCAGGGTCAGGAGAATTCAGCACGCGCAAATCTGACATTCATCGAGCGAGCGATGTTTGCGCGGCGGCTCCAGGAAGCTGGCCAGACCAAGGATACAATGAAGGCTGCTTTGTCCGTAGACGATACATTGCTGTCGCGCATGCTGTCGGTTGTTGAAACCGTGCCGCTTCAGGTGATCGAGGCCCTAGGCCCCTGCAAAGGCGTTGGGCGCGACAGATGGGAAGAGCTCAAGAAGTTGATGCTCCGACCTAAGGTTCTCGAAAAGGCAATGACGCTGGTGGACACGGCTGATCTACACGCCCTCCCCTCCTCTGAGCGCTTTGAGCGTTTTCTTGTCGAACTGCAGCGGCTGGCGCAACGCCCACAATCCGCGCTCCGAGCGGCACAACCATCGAGGATATGGCAAGCGGATGACGCAGGCCTAAAGGTGGAAATGCGTCGATCTGGAAAGGCGTTTCAGATGTCGCTTGGTTCAACCCATGCAAAGGCTTTTGGCGAGTTCATCTCCGAAAGCCTTGACGAGCTGTACCGCGCCTTCAAGGCGCGGCAGAACAAGCCCCCCACAGGAGATTAACCCGCAAAAGGAAAACGCCCCCAGACGTCTCCGTCCGGAAGCGCTCTCATGTCTTAAGTCTGGCAACTGAGAAGAGACCACTTCTGCGAATCGCTGTCAAGAGTCGGCCGTCGTTTTGGCGGGCAGGTTTCTTTTGCCTGATGAAGGCAAGAGCCATGGACACACATATCGCGACGACGCCATGCCGGCAAGCCGGGATCCAATATCCCAGCTGCGGTTAACAAATGGCAGCTTTTCCGGACGCTGACGGAGATCCGCGAGCGCCTGGACGTCTCCGACCGGTCCTTGAGTGTGCTCAATGCGCTGCTCTCGTTTCACCCCGAGACGGCGCTGTCGCTGCCCAAGGCGCGCACCGCGACGACGGGCGCCGATGATGGAACAGGGCAGGGGCCTTCCGGCTCCTGCGACCTGGTCGTGTTCCCCTCCAACCGGCAGCTCAGCCAGCGGGCGCACGGCATGGCGCCCAAGACCTTGTGGCGCCACCTGACGGCCCTGGTCGAGAGCGGCCTGATCATCCGGCGCGACAGCCCCAACGGCAAGCGCTACGCCCGCAAGGACGCCTGCGGCCAGGAGCGCTTCTCCGACGCCTTCGGGTTCGACCTGTCGCCGCTGGTCGCACGAGCCGCAGAGTTTGAGGGCCTCGCCGAAGAGCTGCGCGCCGCCCAGAAACGGCGCGCGCTCATCAAGGAGCGGATTTCACTGATGCGACGGGACGTCTCAAAGACCGTGGCGCTAGGTCTCGACGAGGGGCTGCCCGGTGATTGGGAAGGCTATCGCCAGCGCGCCATGGCGCTGATGACGCCGCTGCGGCGCATCCGCGACGACCGTGATCTGGAGACGTTGGCGACCGCATTGGCGGCCTTGCGCGCAGAAGCGGCCAAGGCGCTGGAATCACAGGTCAATGTTCAAGATATGTCTAGCAATGCCAGTCAGAGCGGCCGGCACCAATCTAATTCATATACCCAACCCCATCCAGTTCTTGAACCTGCTTCCAAAGAAGAAGGGGGCGATGGCGAGGCTTCAATGGGATCCGTCAACGCCGCCACGGACGGAGTGGAGACCGGGGGCTATCCGCTCGGCATGGTGATCGAGGCCTGTCCAGATGTCCGCGACTATGCGCCAGGTGGCAAGATCAAGACCTGGGGCGACTTCCTGGCGGCGGCAGGCGCGGTGCGCCCGATGATCGGCATCAGCCCCCACGCCTGGCGTGAGGCGCAAGCTGCGCTGGGTCAGGTCGAGGCCCATGTCGTGGTGGCGACCATCCTGCAGCGCTCGATCCATTCCTCGGAAGCTGAAACCGTGCCAGGGCCGGTGGCGGGCTCACCCGCGGTGGTGGTCAACGGCTCGCCGGCAATTCAATCCGCCGGCGGTTATCTCAGGGCGCTCACCGAGAAAGCGCGGGCAGGGGAGTTCGCGCTCGGGCCCGTGCTGATGGCGCTGATCGGGCAGCGGCTGAAGGCGAAGCGGGCACGGGCGGCTGGAACGCTGTGACAACTGCCAGATCACGGACGAAGCCTGCAGCCATACCGGCTAGTGCTGCGTGGTCGATCGGGATAGGTGCCCGGAACGCCGTCTCGCTTATCCCAGCAGCCTTGCTGCCTTTCCCATCCTGCGTTCAGCATCGTTGTAGTAGCGAGCGGCCTGTTGCACGGAGGTGTGCTGGCTCTGCGCCATGGCCTCTGGCAGGGGCACGCCTTGCCGGGCCGCCTCGGTGAGGAAGCCCGAGCGCAGCCCGTGCGCCGAGAAGCTGGCGGGATCGAGCCCAGCCATGGCGATGCGGCGCTTGAGGATCAGGTTGACGCCCTGGCCGGTGAGACCTTCGGGGCGGATGTTCTCCCACTGGTCGATGCGGCGGAAAACAGGCCCGCTCTTGATCCTGGCGAAGGCGAGCCAGGCCTCCAGTGCGATGACGGGCGCACCGATAACGAAAACGCTGGCATCCTGGTCTGCATCGGTGGTCTTGGTGCGCCCGAGCCGGATGCGCCGGCAGGGCAGGGGCGGGGAGGTAGGGTCTCCGGGGATAGAGAGCACATCCGGCTCCGCCACGATGTCCTCAAGGCGCAGGCCCGCCACCTCCGAACGCCGGCGGCCACCGGAGGCGAAGGCCTTCGTGACGGCTTCGACCGTCCAGGCGACGTGGGCGCTTTCGGCGAGGATCTT
>JAPLOW010000218.1 GCA_026400555.1 Hyphomicrobiales bacterium | reverse complement strand
CTATGCCGAGATCGACGCGCCGCATGGCCATGATGCCTTTTTGCTCGATGACCCGCGCTACCTGGGCGTTGTTCGCTCTTATTTCGATAGCATAGCGCGAGAATTGGGAGCCGCCCCATGAGCGACCAGCTGACGATGGAAGCGCTGGCCCGGCTGGTGCCGGTGGGCTCCCGCGTGCTGGACCTGGGCTGTGGCGACGGCGCCATGCTGGACCACCTGCAGCGCACCCGTGGCTGCACCGGCTATGGCATCGAGATTGACGACGCCAATGTGTTGGCCTGCGTGCAGCGTGGCGTGAATGTGATCCAGCTGAATCTGGACGAGGGGCTGGCGCTGTTTGGCGACCAGAGCTTTGACGTGGTGCTGCAGATCGACACGCTGCAGCACCTGCGCAATGCCGAGGTGATGCTGCGCGAGACAGTGCGGGTCGGCCGCCTGGGCATCGTGGCCTTCCCCAACTTTGCCCATTGGCCCAACCGGCTGAGTGTGCTGGGCGGACGCATGCCGGTGACGCGCCGGCTGCCCTACCAGTGGTACGACATAGCGCCGCCATCGGCACGCCCGGCCCCGGATGCACGCTGCCCCCCGCCAGATACAGGCCCGGCACTGTTGTCCGTGCGCCCGGCCTGCGGAACGAGGCCTGCCAGCCATGGCTCGCCTGCCCGTAAAGGCCGCCGCCCGTGGCTGGAAACAGGGTGTGAAATCCGGACGGACCGGTTGTCTCCGATTGCCCCGGATGCAGCGTCAGCCCGCAGGCCGCCATCAGCCGCGCCGCCCTGTCCTCGCATCGCGCGATCTCCCTGTCGTCGTAAACCTGTGTGTCGCCGTTGGCCGGCGCATTGATGAGGCACAGCAACCGTTCGGCCCGGTCCGGGTCCGGCAGCCCACTGTCACCGCGGTCCTGCGCGCAGACATACACGGTCGGCTCGGCGGGAACCTGGCCCTGCCCGAAGATGTCGCGGAATTCGGCCGGATAGTCGGCGCTGAAGAAGACATTGTGCCGGATCAGCGGGAAGCCGCTTGTCCGCGTCGCCCTGCAACTGACGATGGCGGACAATGATCGCTGTTTGACCTGCGCACGGGGCGCCGCCCGCATGACTGCGGCACCGAGAAGGCCTTCGCCCAGCGCCGCATAGTCGCCGTTGAAAATCACCGCCCCCGCCGGGATCACCTCGCCGGTCGAGAGCGCCACGCCGTCCACGGTCCCGCCGCTGGTCCTGATGGCGCTGACATGCGCGTTGTAGCGAAAGCTCGCCCCACTGGCCTCGGCCAGAGCGGCAATAGCCTTGGCCAGCGCATGCATCCCGCCGTCCACACTCCAGACCCCCCTCTGCTCGGCATGGGCGATCAGCATCAGCGTGGCCGGGGACTGGAACGGCGAGGAACCGCAATAGGTGGCATAGCGGCCGAAGAGCTGGCGCAGGCGTGGATCATTGAAGCTGCGCGACAGGGCCGCCCACATCGTTTCAAAGGGCCGCATCCGCATGAGGTCAAGCGGGTTGCGCAAGCCATCCTGCCACAGGTTGCGGGCCAGGCTGGCCATGCCAGGCTTGGGCGCGCGCATGAAGCTGCGGTCGAGCATGGTGTAGATCGCGCGCGTTTCCGCCGCGAAGGCCATGAAACGGCGCGCTTCGCCGCTCCCGCGAAATCGCCGACGGCCTCGGCCGAGGCCTCGACGCTTGCGTGCAGATCAAGCCGCCCACCGTCGGCCCAGGCGTGGCGCGCGAGAATGGTCAGCGGAGCCAGCCCCACATGGTCATCAAGACTGGCGCCCGCCTCGTCGAACAGCGTCTCGAAGACATGCCGCATCGTGAATACGGTTGGGCCTGCGTCCATCGCGAGCCCTGCGGGGCTCAGTTGCCGCATCTTGCCGCCCGGCTGCGCCGCGCGCTCCAGCACGGTGACATGGAGGCCCTTTGCAGCAAGCCGCAGCGCCGCGCTGAGGCCGCCCATCCCGGCGCCAATGATGACAACGCGCATGCTGGGCATCCGTCTCCTACGTGTCCGGTCTCGACCTGATTGACAATGTCCTATGAATGTCCATTCTATCGGACTGTGCAAGTGTCAATTTAAAATGACACGTCTCGGCACGCTGGGAGGACGCGACCATGATGAGCCGGATCGAGACCGCGATGCAGTCGGCGCTGTCCATCACACAGGCCTCATGTCCGCCCAAACTCGCTTCCGCCTTGCAGTATGCCGTCTTCCCCGGCGGTCATCGTCTGAGGCCGCGCCTCGCCATCACGGTTGCGAGGGCCTGCGGTGATCCCGATCCTGCGGCTGCCGACGCGGCCGCCTGCGCCATCGAGTTCCTCCATTGCGCCTCGCTGGTGCATGATGATCTGCCCTGTTTCGACGATGCCGACCTCAGGCGCGGCAAGCCAACCGTCCACAAGATCTATGGCGAGCCGATCGCTGTGCTCGCCGGGGATGCCTTGATCGTACTGTCCTTTGAAACCATCGCGCGCGGCGTCGCCCAGTCGCCGCACAAGATGGCGGGGCTTGTCAGCATTGTCGCCCAGGCCGGCGGAGCGCCGCACGGAATCTGCGCCGGGCAGGCCTGGGAAAGCGAGGCGATGATTCCGATCGCGGAGTATCACCGCGCCAAGACCTCTTCGCTGTTCGCGGCTGCGACCTCCTCGGGTGCGCTGGCTGCCGGACATGACCCGTTGGCGTGGCGCGTGCTCGGCGAGCGCCTTGGCTGCGCCTATCAGGTCGCCGACGACATCCGCGACGCGGCCGACACCTCCGAGGAGATGGGCAAGCCGGCGGGGCAGGATGCGGCCCGCGGCCGTCCCAACGCCGTCAAGGAACTCGGCATGGCTGGCGCCATCGGCTGGCTGGACCGGCTGATCGCCGAGGCTGTCGATGCGATCCCTGTCTGCCCTGGCCAGATGGCGCTGAAAGCTGCCATCGAACGCGAGGCAACGGCCTTCCTTCCGGCAGAACTGCACATCAGGGCGGCCTGAGCCAGGGCCAGGGGTTCGTCCATGGGGCGCGTCACCAGCATGCCGGATGAGCCGCCCGCGCTCTCGCCATGGGGCCGTCTGGTCGACCGGCTCTATGGCCTGCGCGACCGGATTCTGGCCAGCCAGCGTTTCCAGATCATGGCGGCGCGTTTTCCGTTGACCCGATCGGTGTCGGCCAGACGGGCGCGCGCCTGCTTCGATCTGTGCGCCGGCTTTGTCTATTCTCAGGTCCTGTTCGCCTGTGTGAAGCTCGACCTGTTCGAGCTTCTGGCGCGGCAGCCGCTGACGGTGGAAGCGATCGCCCGGCATACCGGACTTGGTCAGGATGCCGCCCGCCGCCTTGTCCTGGCGGCCGTCTCGCTTGACCTGCTGCAGGCCCGAAGCGCCGATCGTTACGGGCTCGGACAACTCGGCGCCGCCATGCGCGCCAATCCCGGCGTCAAGGCCATGATCGAGCATCACGCCATGTTCTATGCCGACATGGCCGACCCGGTGGCGCTGCTGCGCGGTGAGGTCGGCGAGACGGAGCTCAAGCGCTATTGGCCCTATGCAGACGGCGTTGAGCCGGCGGCTCTCGCCCCTGATGCAGTCATCGCCTACACCGAACTGATGGCGACCTCTCAGCAATTCGTCGCGGAGGATGTGCTCGACGCCTATGACGTCAGCCGGCATCGGCAGCTGATGGATGTCGGAGGTGGTGATGGCTCCTTCCTGCGTTCGGCGGGACAACGCGCGCCGGACCTCGCCCTCACCCTGTTCGACCTGCCGGCCGTCGTCGAGACCGCGCGGCCGCGATTCGCCAGCGCAGGGCTTGCGGCGCGGACAACGCTGGTCGGCGGCTCTTTCTCGCATCAGGAGCTGCCCAGCGGCGCTGACCTGATCACGCTGGTCCGCATCGCGCATGATCACGGCGACGACACGGTGCAACATCTGCTCGGCGCCATCCATGCCGCGCTCGAACCCGGCGGGACGCTGCTTGTCGCGGAGCCGATGGCGGGCGACAGCGCATCCGCACCGATGGCGGACGCCTATTTCGGCTTTTACTTGCTGGCCATGGGCCGGGGCAGGGCGCGTAGTCCTGCCGAACTGATCGCCATGCTGGGAAAGGCCGGCTTCATTGAGGCCCGCCAGATCCCGACCCCCCGTCCGTTGTTGTCCGGACTGATCCAGGCGCGAAAGCCAACCATATAAGCGGATATAAGTGTCTATCTAAATTGACAGTTCAGGGCGTCTGGATATCATGACAAGCCGGCCTGCGTTCCAGGCGGCGTGCAAAGGGGATCAGGTGTCGTGAAGAACACCATGGCCATCGTTCTGAGGGAGCCGCGCAGCATCGCGCTCGACACGGTCGGGTTGATCGCCGCGACGGACACCGACGTGATGGTCGAGGTCCTCTGGTCCGGCATCAGCACGGGCACCGAACGGCTGCTGTGGACCGGTCGCATGCCGCAGTTCCCCGGTCTGCAATACCCGCTGATCCCGGGCTACGAGACGGTCGGAATCGTCCGCGAGGCCGGCCCGGCCTCGGGACGGACGGTCGGAGAGCATGTGTTCGTGCCCGGCGCGCGCTGCTTTCAGGGCATCAGCGGCCTGTTCGGCGGCGCAGCCCATCATCTCATTGCCGCAGGCGCCAAGGTCATTCCGGTTCCAGCCAGCCTTGGCGAGAACGGCGTGCTGCTGGCGCTGGCCGCGACGGCCAGACATGCCTTTGTCGGCGGCGCCTTGCCTGACCTGATCGTCGGCCACGGCGTCCTCGGCCGTCTGCTGGCGCGCCTCACCGTCGCGCTCGGCGGCGCTCCCACGGTCTGGGAGAAGAACCCCGTGCGCATGAGCGGCGCCGTCGGCTACGAGGTCATCGATCCCGCCACCGACGCGCGCTGCGACTACCGCTCGATCTATGATGTCAGCGGCGACGGCAAGCTGCTCGATACGCTGATCGCCCGCCTCACCCGTGGCGGCGAGGTTGTGCTCGCGGGCTTTTACGAGGCGCCGCTGTCCTTCGTGTTTCCGCCCGCCTTCATGCGCGAGGCCAAGCTGCGGATCGCAGCCGAGTTCCAGCCCGCCGACCTGGCCGCTGTCATGACCTGGATCACCGAGGGGCGGTTGTCCCTTGATGGTCTGATCACCCACCGCAGCCCCGTCGGGGATGCGGCCCATGCCTATGAAACCGCATTCGCCGATCAGGCCTGCGTGAAGATGATTCTCGACTGGAGGACCTGCCCATGAGCGCCACGACGACACTCGCACCGCCCCCGTCCAAGCAGGCCCTGAATGCGGCTCTCGCAGCCCATGGGGTCGGCGCCGTCTCTGCGCCCGCTCCGGGTCCCGATCTCACTGAGGATGCGGTCCACGAAACCAAGACGCAGATCATCGCGATCTACGGCAAGGGCGGAATCGGCAAGTCCTTCACGCTCGCCAATCTGAGCTACATGATGGCGCAGCAGGGCAAACGGGTGCTGCTGATCGGCTGCGATCCGAAATCCGACACCACCTCGCTCCTGTTCGGCGGCAAGGCCTGCCCGACCATCATCGAGACCTCGGCCCGCAAGAAGGCGGCGGGCGAGGAGGTCAGGATCGAAGACGTCTGCTTCAAACGCGACGGCGTCTTCGCCATGGAGCTCGGCGGGCCGGAGGTCGGCCGCGGCTGCGGCGGCCGTGGCATCATTCATGGCTTTGAGCTCCTCGAGAAGCTCGGCTTCCACGAATGGGGCTTCGATTATGTGCTGCTCGATTTCCTCGGCGACGTCGTCTGCGGCGGCTTCGGCCTGCCAATCGCGCGCGACATGTGCCAGAAGGTTATCGTTGTCGGCTCGAACGACCTGCAATCGCTCTATGTCGCCAACAATGTCTGTTCGGCGGTGGAATACTTCCGCAAGCTTGGAGGCAATGTCGGCGTCGCCGGCATGGTCATCAACAGGGATGATGGCACCGGCGAGGCCGCGGCCTTTGCCGCTTCGGTCGGCATTCCCGTGCTGGCCTCGATCCCGGCCGATGAGGACATTCGCCGCAAGAGCGCGAACTATCACATCATTGGCCGCCCGGGCGACCGCTGGGGTCCGATGTTCGAGGAACTCGCCCTGAATGTCGGCGAGAGCAAGCCGATGCGCCCGGCGCCGATGAGCTCTGATGGTCTGCTCGGCCTGTTCTCCGCCGATACGACGGGCCGCGACTACGTCCTTCAGCCGGCCTCTCTCGCCGACATGTGCGGCGGGGTCGTGTCGGAAAAGCCGACCCTCGAAGTCGTCTACGACGAAGCGTGAGGCTGTCTGCCATGGTCACGCTGATCGACAACCTCAACAAGGCAGCCAGGCCGGCGGCAGCGCCGGTCATCGAGCCGGTCAAGGCCGCGCCATCCGCCGGCGAGATCGCTGCAGCGACCCAGGCTGTGGCGAAGGCCGAAGCACTGGGCAATGGCTGCCATGCCGGTCGTGACCAGATGCGCAAAGCGGCGGTGGCGGCGGGCGCGAGCGACACGCTCGAGCGCTACGCTGCCGACTATCCCCTCGGCCCGCACGACCAGCCGCAGAGCATGTGTCCGGCTTTCGGCTCCCTGCGTGTCGGACTGCGCATGCGCCGCACGGCAACCGTGCTCTCCGGCTCGGCCTGCTGCGTCTATGGGCTGACCTTCACCTCGCACTTCTACGGGGCCAAACGCACGGTCGGCTATGTGCCGTTCAACTCCGAGACGCTGGTCACCGGCAAGCTGTTCGAGGACATCCGCGACGCGGTCCATCTGCTCGCCGATCCGCACAAGTACGATACCATCGTCATCATCAACCTGTGCGTGCCCACCGCATCCGGCGTGCCGCTGCGGCTGCTGCCTGACACGATCGACGGCGTGCGCATCATCGGCATTGATGTGCCGGGTTTCGGTGTACCCACCCATGCCGAGGCCAAGGACGTGCTGGCCGGCGCCATGCTCAATTTCGCCCGCAAGGAAGCGGAGGCCGGCCCGGTCGCTGCCCCACGTGGCGGGCGCAATGACAAACGGACGGTGACGCTGCTCGGCGAGATGTTCCCCGCCGACCCCGTCGGCATTGGCATGATGCTTGGTGCGCTCGGACTGGCGGCGGGGCCCGTCGTGCCGACTCGTGAGTGGCGCGAGCTCTATGCCGCGCTCGATTGCGCCGCGGTTGCCGCGATCCATCCCTTCTACACCGCTTCGGTGCGCGAGTTCGAGATTGCTGGCCGACCGATCGTGGGCTCCGCACCTGTCGGCCATGACGGCACCGCAGCCTGGCTCGATGCCATCGGCGAGGTCTGTGAAGTCTCGAAAGCCACCGTCCAGGCGGCAAAGGACCAGTTCCTGCCGATGATCAGGGGCGCGCTGGCCGCCAAGCCGATCAATGGCAAGATCACGGTCTCGGGTTATGAGGGCTCGGAGTTGCTGGTTGCGCGCCTGCTGATCGAAAGCGGCGCTAACGTGCCTTATGTCGGCACGGCCTGCCCGCGCACCCGCTGGTCCGATCCGGACAGAGAATGGCTTGAAGCGCGCGGCGTCCATGTCCAGTTCCGCGCCTCGCTCGAGAACGATCTTGCCGCGGTGGACTTCCACGATCCGGATCTGGCCATCGGCACCACGCCGGTTGTGCAGCATGCGAAGTCGCGCGGCCTGCCCTCGCTCTATTTCACCAATCTCATCTCGGCCCGCCCGCTGATGGGCGTGGCTGGCGCGGGCTCGCTGGCGACGGTGGTCAACGCCGCCATGGGCAACAAGGCCCGGATGGACGTGATGAGAGATTTCTTCGAGGGCGTCGGCGATGGCTACTCCGCCGGCATCTGGGAAGACACGCCGCGTGACCGACCCGAATTCCGCAAGAAGCAACTGGCCAAGCTCGGCAAGACCGATATGGGCATGAGCGGGGAGATCGTCTGATGCTGGTCCTCGACCACGACAGGGCAGGGGGCTATTGGGGCGCGGTTTACGTATTCTGCGCCGTCAAGGGCCTGCAGGTCATCATCGATGGCCCCGTGGGCTGCGAGAACCTGCCCGTCACCTCGGTGCTGCATTACACCGATGCCCTGCCGCCGCATGAACTGCCCATCGTCGTGACGGGTCTGGGCGAGGAAGAACTCGGCCAGCACGGCACCGAAAGCGCGATGAAGCGGGCGCACAAGACGCTCGACCCCGGCCTGCCATCTGTTGTCGTCACCGGCTCGATCGCCGAGATGATCGGCGGCGGCGTCACGCCCGAGGGCACCAACATCCTGCGTTTCCTGCCGCGCACCATCGACGAGGATCAGTGGCAATGCGCCAACCGGGCCATGGCCTGGCTCTGGAAGCAGTTCGGCCCCAAGAAGACCCCGGCGCTGAAGCCCCGCAAGGAATGCGCAAAGCCCAAGGTCAACATCATCGGCCCGAGCTACGGCATGTTCAACACGCCATCCGACGTCGCCGAAATCCGCCGTCTGATCGAAGGCATCGGGGCCGAGGTGAATCTCTGCTTCCCGCTTGGCACGCACCTCGCCGACATCAACAGGCTTGGCGATGCCGAGGTGAATGTCTGCATGTACCGCGAGTTTGGCCGTCTTCTCTGCGAGGCGCTGGACCGGCCTTACCTGCAGGCCCCAATCGGGCTGCATTCGACCACCAAGTTCCTGCGCAAGAAGTTCCTGCGCAAGCTCGGCGAACTGCTTGGTCTTGACCCGGAGCCGTTCATCGCCCGGGAGAAGCACACAACAATCAAGCCACTCTGGGATCTGTGGCGTTCCGTGACGCAGGACTTCTTCGCTACCGCCTCGTTCGCGATCGTCGCCAATGAAACCTACACACGCGGCATCCGGCAGTTTCTCGAAACCGAAATGGGTCTGCCCTGCACCTTCGCGGTGTCGCGCAAATCCGGCGAGAAGACGCTGAACGATCAGGTGCGGGATCTGGTCAAGACCAAGACGCCGCTGATCCTGTTTGGCAGCTACAATGAGCGCATGTATCTGGCCGAGGCCGGGGGCAGGGCGATCTACATACCAGCCTCCTTTCCCGGCGCGATCATCCGACGGCACACGGGCACGCCCTTCATGGGCTATTCGGGAGCAACCTATCTGGTGCAGGAGGTCTGCAACGCGCTGTTCGACGCGCTGTTCAACATCCTGCCACTCGGCACCGACATGGATGCAATCGAGGCGACGCCATCGCGCCTGCATGAAGAGCTGCCCTGGAGCAATGAGGCGAAAGCCATGCTTGACCGGGTCGTCGAGGAGCATCCGGTCCTTGTCAGGATTTCGGCCGCCAAGCGGCTTCGTGACGCCGCGGAACGGGATGCGCGGGAAGCGGGTTCGGAGCAGGTGACGGAGACATCCGTGTCCCGGGCACAAGGTTTGATCTCCGGACGTCAAAACCAATAAGTCATTCAAATAAAAGTATTTTAATTTAAAATCTAAAGATTGTACGGGGAATTTGAATTCGGAAGTGTCAAACAAAATTGACAAAAAAGACTGTCAATTTCTGGGAACTATGTTACACATATGACAGAGGTGACTCATGACAGATATGCGCTTTGAGATGACACGCACGAAGGCCCGCAGCGAGGATCACCTCGCCTTCAGGCTTCTGGTCGCGCTGACCTATCCACTGTTCCTGGCCGCCGCGATCCTGTCGCGCCTTGTGCCGGCCGGCAGCGGCTTCCTGGCACGTCCAACGGACCGTGTGTCGATTTTCACGCAGGCGCGCCGTTCGAGCGAGGCCACGATCGCTTTCGCGTTCATGGGTTGACCGGCACGGGGGGGCGGGTCGCCCCCGGCTGGTTCCCAGGGCGCATACCGGAATCCTGTCCGGGGAACCGGACAGGTAGTCATCGTGGTTCCACGAGGACGACCCAGCCGCGCGGGATGGCGCGGTAACGGCTTCGGCCAGTTTGAGGAGTGTCAGGTCATGGCTGACAGAGACAGGCAGTCCCTCACGGGACTGACAGAAGGCGAGGCACAGGAATTCCACAAGTTCATGATTCAGGGAACTTTGGGTTTTGGTGCTGTCTCGCTTTTCGCCCACATCCTGATCTGGATGTGGCGTCCTTGGTTCTGATGTTCATCGCAAAGTAAAGGAGAACAAGACATGTGG
>JAPLOW010000175.1 GCA_026400555.1 Hyphomicrobiales bacterium | reverse complement strand
TCGTAAAATGCGCCCTCCTTCAGCCCGGGCTCAAGGTCCTGCCCGTTGAACTTGTGGGCGATGTAGGCCTGCAGCGCGCAGGCGCCGCAATCAAGCGTCTTGTCGGTACCCTTCACGGAGAACTTGCCGTCCTTGAAGTCGATGTCCTTCTCGGAAGCTTCGAGCACATAGGCCGCGACCTTCTTGCCCTTGGCGATGACCTTGTCGAGCGCCTTCGAGATGGCCGACATACCGACAGCGCCGGAACGTGAGCCATAGGTGCCCATCCCCATCTGCACCTTGTCAGTATCGCCATGCACGATGGTGACGGCATCCATGGCCACGCCCAGACGCTCGCAGACGAGTTGGGCGAAGGTGGTCTCATGGCCCTGGCCGTGGCTGTGTGATCCGGTCAGGATCTCGACGGTTCCGATCGGATTGACCCGGACTTCCGCCGATTCCCACAACCCGACACCCGCACCCAAAGAGCCAACAGCAGCCGACGGCGCAATGCCGCAAGCTTCAATGTAGGCCGAGAAGCCGATGCCGCGCAATTTGCCGCGCCGCTCGGACTCCCTGCGGCGCTTGCCGAAGCCCTTGTAGTCGGCGATCTCAAGCGCCTTCTTCATCGAGGCGTTATAATTGCCCGCATCATACATCATGATGACCGGCGTTTGGTGCGGGAACTTCGTGACGAAGTTCATCTGGCGGAACTTGGCAGGATCCATGCCGATCTGCCGGGCAGCCACCTCGACAAGGCGCTCGACCACGAAGGTTGCCTCTGGCCGCCCCGCCCCGCGATACGCGTCGACCGGGGCGGTCGTTGTATAGACGGCGTCAACCTCGGCATAGACCGCCGGGATGTTGTACTGCCCCGACAGGAGCGGCGCATACAGATAGGTCGGCACCGAGGAGGCGAAGGTTGACAGATAGGCGCCAAGATTGGCGATCGTGTGGGCGCGCAGGCCCAGCATCTTGCCATTCGCGTCGATCGCGAGCTCGGCATGGGTAACATGGTCGCGGCCATGCGCGTCGGAGAGGAAGGCCTCAGTGCGGTCCGAGTTCCACTTGACGGGACGCCCGACCTTCTTCGACGCCCAGACGCAAACTGTCTCCTCGGCATAGATGAAGATTTTCGAGCCGAAGCCGCCGCCGACATCGGGGGCGATGACGCGAAGCTTGTTCTCTGGCGCGATACCGATGAAGGCCGACAGCACGAGCCGGGCCACATGCGGGTTCTGGCTCGTGGTGTACAGCGTGTAGTGGTCTTCGCCCTTGTCATAGACGCCGACAGCCGCGCGCGGCTCCATCGGGTTCGGCGCGAGGCGATTGTTGACGATGTCGAGCTTCACCACATGCTTGGCGGCCTTGAAGGCGGCTTCAGTCTCGGCCTTGTTGCCAAGATGCCAGTTGAACACCGTGTTGTCGGGCGCGGCCTCATGGATGACCGTCTTTGACTTCGACGCGGTGGCCGTGTCGACCACGGCCGGCAGCACGGCATAGTCGACCACCACAGCCTCGGCAGCGTCGCGCGCCTGCGCCAGCGTATCGGCGACGATCACGGCGACGTGGTCGCCGACATAGCGCACCTTGCCCTGAGCAAGAGCGGGATGTGCGCCCGCCTTCATCGGCGAACCGTCCTTGGAGTGGATCATCCAGCCGCAGATCAGCCCACCGACCTTGTCGGCCGCCAGGTCGTCCCCGGTCAGGATGGCCAGCACGCCCGGCATCCTGGATGCCTTCGACGTGTCGATTGTCTTGATCGTGGCATGCGCGTGCGGCGATCGCAGGAAATAGGCATAGGCCTGGTTTGGCCGGTTGATGTCATCGGTGTAGCGGCCTGCGCCGGTGATGAAACGGTGGTCTTCCTTGCGGCGTACGGAGGCGCCGATCCCTGTGGCGGACATGTGTTCTCTCCCGAATGCTCTGTTATCGTTGAAAGAGGCAGACGGCAGGTGGCAGTCGGAAGGCAATCGCAGCGCTCGGGCACCAGGTCCTCGCCGCGGCCGATTGACGACTGCCGACTGCCCTTATTCGGCGGCGTGCTTCATCCCGGAGCCGGCCATCGCCTTGGCACCGGCTTCCACGGCCTTGACGATATTGTGGTAGCCCGTGCACCGGCAGATATTGCCTTCGAGTTCCTCGCGGATGGTGTGCTCGTCGAGATTGTTGCCCTTGCGGTTGACGATATCGACCGCCGACATGATCATGCCTGGCGTGCAGAATCCGCACTGGAGGCCGTGATGTTCCCGGAACGCTTCCTGCATCGGATGCAGGACACCACCGGTGGCCAGCCCCTCGATCGTGGTCACGCTGGCGCCATCGCACTGCAAGGCAAGCATGGTGCATGATTTCACGGCCTTGCCGTCGACATGGACCACACAGGCCCCGCACTGGCTGGTGTCGCAGCCCACATGAGTCCCGGTCAGGCGCTGATTGTCACGGATGAACTGGACCAGAAGCGTTCTTGGATCGATATCTGCGGTGACGGAATGTCCGTTCACCGTCATCGAGACGGCGGCCATGGTGTACCTCCTCCTTGCAAGGCCGCTGCGTCACGGAATGTTGCGCGCGGTCGTATCGTTCTTGTTTGCATCCGGCCACGGCGCGGCAGCGATCTCGCCGATGCGCTCGTGTCCGCGAGTCATCATGTGACGCCAGCACTTGGCGTACGCGCCGCCATGCAACTCCTGAAAGGCAGAGTGAACCGCTGATTTTCACCCGTCAAGCCGCTTCGAAAAAATAAAAGCGTTCGAGTTTTCTACATTTTTCCGCCTTTTTTTGAAATCCTGACGTCGCAGCGTCGGACTACAGGGCCACCTCAGACGTCAACGCGGACAAACGCGTCCGAACGCATTCGCCGGCATGACCGTATTGTGTAAATCAAACGGGCCTTGCGCGCCGCCGGATGGCGACACCAATGCTAATCACAAGAATAACTTGAAAAAATCACTGTCGATCGGCAGGACGTCAACAGCAGATGACACGGATTGTCTTGATCTGAACCGGTTTGATGAAAAGACCTACAACCTTGTCGGTGTCCCTTGTGGCGAACATTGCAGCCTTGCCGGTAAGCGCCCAGCAAGAGCCGGGCGGTCCAGTGTCCGGCGCCGCAACAGCCAAGCCCTCAGCCGCGCCGGCGGTTCCGGCTGCAAACGCCAAGAGTTAGGAGGCTCACTGGGCCGGATCATTCGGCACCAGAACGGGCATGGTCATGACGATCAGCGGCGAGAAGATCACGGGAGCAAGCCTTCTTGGCCAGCCCCTGGCCGTGACATCCAGTTCCGTATCGGCAGGCACAGCGAGCGCCAGCGGCCCGGACTTTTCCTTGAGCCTGACACGCGTCGCGCCAAACTCGGCCCAGGGCGCCTCTGAGAACAACCGCAAGGAGAAAGCCAAAGCGCTGTTCAGCCGAAACTGAACCTCAGGCTGCGACGGCTTCAGCGAACTTGGCAAAGAACTCGTCGGCATACTTTTTCGCGACCGAATCGATCAGCCGCGATCCCAGCTGCATGATCTTGCCGCCGACCTGCGCATCCACGTCATAGCGCAGCAGCGTGCCCCCGCCATCAGCATCGCTGAGCGCCACCTTTGCGCCACCCTTGGCGAAGCCGGCGATGCCGCCCTCACCTTCGCCGCTGATCGTGTAGCCGTTCGGCGGGTCAAGCTCTGACAGCGCGACCTTGCCCTTGAATGTCGCCTTCACCGGCCCGAGCTTGATCTTGGCGACAGCCGAGAAATGCGTGTCGTCATCCTTGGTCAGCTCCTCGCACCCGGGAATGCAGGCTTTCAGCACCTCGGGATCATTCAGCTTGGCCCAGACCACGTCACGGCCGGCGGGCAGCAGCACCTCCCCCTGCATCTTCATGGCCATGGCATGTCCTCCCGTTTTGGCGATACAACTTGCGACATCGATGCGCTGAGCGCTATCGAAGACAAAACACGGGTCCGCGCAAGGGGGCCAGAAGGCTTTTCTCAATGTCGCCCAGGCATCCGGCCCGTTTGTTCGATCCGTTGATGCACGATCCGCGTTTCGACGCCGTGCTGGGCGATGCAGGCTATGTGCGGGCCATGCTGACCTTCGAGGGCGCGCTGGCGCGGGCCGAGGCCGCTTCCGGCGTCATTCCTGTCGGGGCCGCGCACGCCATCAACCTCGCGATCGACACGATGCACGGCAGTGATCTCGACGCACTGGCTGAGGCTGTCGCCGACGGCACCGCCCGCGCGGGCACGCCGGTGATTCCGCTCGTGAAACTGTTGATCAGCCGCACAGAGGCAGTCGGCCAGCCCTTCGTGCATTGGGGTGCAACCACGCAGGACGTGATGGACACAGCACTTGTTCTTCAGGCGCGCGATGTCCTGGCACTGCTCGACGAGGGCCTGAACCGGGTCGGCATGGCGCTCGCCACGCTGGCGTCCGGACACCGCCGCACCCCGATGGTAGCCCGTACGGTGATGCAGCACGCGCTGCCGACGACCTTTGGCCTCAAGGCTGCCGGCTGGCTTGATGCGGTGACACGCCACCACGGCCGGCTCGGCGAAATGGGTCCGCGCGTTCTGGCGCTGCAGTTCGGCGGCGCGGCCGGCACGCTCGCCTCCCTTGGCGACAAGGGGGCGGAGGTGAGCGCCCGTCTCGCCGGTGAACTGGGGCTGACCCTGCCGGCCCTCCCCTGGCACACGGCCCGCGACCGCATCGGCGAACTTGCAGCGTTCTGCGGCCTGCTCTGCGGCACGCTCGGCAAGATCGGCCGTGATGTGGTGCTGATGATGCAGACCGACGTGCAGGAGGCCTTCGAGCCGGAGGCCCCGGGCCGTGGCGGCTCCTCCACCATGCCGCACAAGCGCAACCCGGTGCTCGCCGCGGTCATGATCGGCGCGGCCACGGCGGCCCCCGGCCTTATCGGGACCATCCTGTCGGCGCAGATGCACGAGCATGAGCGCGCCGCCGGATCTGCTCATGCCGAGTGGCGGACCTTGCCCGACCTGTTGCGTCTGACCGGCGGCGCACTCAAGGCTGCAGGCGCGCTGGCCGAAGGGCTTCAGATCGATGCAGGGCGCATGCGCGACAATCTCGACGCCACCAACGGGCTGATCATGGCAGAAGCCGTGATGATGGCGCTGGGCGGCGCGATCGGACGGCTGGAAGCGCACCATCTGGTCGAAGCGGCCTGCAAACGCGCCTTGGCTGGCCAACAGCATCTGCGCGATATCCTGATGGCCGACATGGCCCTGACCGCCCACCTCGCCCCCGAGAAACTCGCCAGGCTGTTCGACCCCGGCAGTTATCTCGGCTCCGCCGATCACTTCATCGACGCCGCTCTGGCGGCGCACCGCTCACTGCCCAGCGCAATCGAGGCCTTCAGCGCCATGATCAACCACGGCCTCCGCCCATGACCAGCCTGACACCGCAGGAAAGCGCCACAGCCGCCGGCGCAGATGGCGCCGCCATGGCGATGCGCATCGTTGCCGAGAGCGCCCGTCTGCTGGGCGCGCCGCGCCTGATCCCTGTCCAGTCAGCCCATATCGACGGTGCGCTCTACCATGGCGATGCCGGAACGCTGTTCGCGGAGGAACTGGTCAGGCTGGGCGCAACAGTCGCTATCCGCGCCACGCTCAATGTCGGCGCGCTCGACCTGATGGGCTGCTCGAAGAACCGTCTCAGCGGCGTGACCCGCGACATGGCCAAGCGGCTGATGCTGGCCTATGAAGCCATGGGCTGCGAGAAAAGCTGGACCTGCGCCCCCTATCAGGCCGGTCATCGGCCGGCGCTGGGAAGCAACGTGGCGTGGGGTGAGAGCAACGCAGTGGCCTTCTGCAACTCGGTTCTCGGCGCGCGCACGAACCGCTATGGCGACTATCTCGACATCGCCTGCGCCATCACCGCCCGTGCACCCGATTGCGGCCTGCACCGCGCAGAAAACCGTCTCGCCACTGTCATCGTCGATGTCAGCGGCCTGCCTCCTACCCTCTTTGGCAGTGACTGGATATGGCCGGTGCTCGGCACATTTTATGGGCGGGAGATCGGCACTGGCATTGGCGTCGTCAGCGGCGTCACCGGGCCGGTGAGCGAGGACAAGCTGAAGGCCTTTGGTGCAGCGGCGGCGTCCTCCGGCGGCGTCGGACTGTTCCATATCGCGGGCGTCACGCCGGAAGCGCCCGATGTCATGACCGCCACCGCAGGCAGGCCCGCCTCGCACATCGCTGTGACGCCTGCGATGGTGCGTGCGGCGCAGGCCGGGCTGTCAACGATTCATGGCGCCGCCAGCATCGACGCGGTGGCCATCGGCAGCCCGCATCTGTCGCTTGATGAGCTTGAATCTGTGGGACGGCTGCTCGACACGCGACCGGCCATGGTGCCGATCTACGCCTGCACAGGCCGCCATGTCGTGCGTGAAGCTGATCGAACAGGGCTTCGCAAGACATTGGAAAGACTCAATGTCATCGTGGTGGCCGACACCTGCGTGGTGGTGACCCCGATCCTTCCGGCGATCAACGGCGTCCTGATGACCAATTCGGGCAAGTTCGCGCATTATGCGCCGGGCAACACCGGCTACGGCGTGGTCTATGGCTCGCTGTCGGATTGCATCGAAAGCGCGGTCGCCGGCCGTCCCGTCATCACCGACGCGGCGCTGACGCCATGACGCTGATCAAGACCGACATCCTCATTGCAGGACCCGCCGCGACCGGTGCGGCGCTTGTGCTCGGCGCGCCCATCAGCTTCTGGGGCGGGGTCGATCCCTTCACCGGTGACATCATCGATGCGCGCCACCCCGACCGCGGGCGGAACATCACCGGTACGATCCTCGCCCTGCCCGGCACGATCGGCTCGTCATCCGCATCTGCCGTGCTGCTCGAACTGGTGCGGACCGGGCTGGCGCCCGCCGCCATCATCCTGCATGAGCCGGACGCGATCCTGCTGCTGGGCCTGATTGTGGCGCGCGAGATGGGATGGCGCACGCCAATCGCCCTGAAGCTCGACCGCCAATTGCAGAAGGGCCTTGCAGGACAGGTGACGATTTCGGCGGACGGCCTGATCGCCGCCTGATGCATGCTGTCAGACTGCGCGTCATTCAACACAAGGACCGTATGTCAAATTCGCAGATGGCGGGCAGGCCGCCGCGCCCTATTCTCCCGGCAGGACCGGAACCTCTCCCATGCATATCCTAATTGCCGGCGCCGGAATCATCGGCACGGCCTGCGCGCACGCCCTGCTTGACGAAGGCCACACGGTCACACTGATCGACCCTGACGGCAGCGCCCGGCGCGCCAGCGGCGCGCCGTCGGCGGGCAATGCCGGATGGATCGCGCACGGCGACATCATGCCGCTCGCCAGCCCGAAGATGGTGCTGCAGGCGCCGCGCATGCTGCTGGACCCGCTCGGGCCGCTCGCGATCCGCCCTGCCCACCTGCTGGCCCTACTGCCCTGGCTCGCGCGCCTGGCCTGGGCCGCGCGCCCCTCGGCTGTCGAGGCGTCGACGCGGGCGCTGGTCGCTCTGCAGACGCGCGCCCTGCCGCTTTGGCTGGCGCGCACCAGGGCGCTCGGGCTCGACAAGCATATCCATCGCCGGGGCGGCCTTTACATGCTCGACACGCCAGCCAGCGTTGACAGTGCCCGGGCGGAAATCCGCCGCCAGCAGCAGGAAGGCATCAGCGTCGACCTGATCACGGCGGACGAAGCCCGTCAGCTGGAACCGGCCCTGCGTGATGTCTTCGCGGGCGCGGTCTTCCACGCCGACGCCGCCTACATCTCCGATCCGCTCTGGCTGACCACAGCCCTGTTCGACGCGGCGCTTGCGCGCGGGGCGGTTTCCAGGCGTGCGCAGGTCCGCGCCCTTGCCGCCGATGGCAAACCGGCCCTTCTGACAGATGACGGTGTGCTCGAGGCCGACGCCATCGTTCTGGCCACCGGCATCTGGTCGAAGCAGCTGGCGGCGGGGCTTGGTGACTTGGTCCCGCTCGACACCGAGCGGGGCTACAATGTCAGCTTCGGCGGCACGACCGGACTGATTTCGCGCCCGGTGGCGTTCAAGGATCACGGCTTCGTCGCGACCGCGCTCGATTCAGGCCTTCGCATTGGCGGCGCCGTCGAGTTCGGCGGGATAAAGGCCGCGCCCAACCACAAACGCACGCGCGCGCTCTATGACAGCGCCAATCGGTTCATCGCCGGCCTGCCCGCTTTTGAAAGCGGCGAACTATGGATGGGCTTTCGGCCCTCCCTGCCCGACTCGTTGCCCGTGATCGGACATTCCCGCGCCTCGAACCGGATCATCTACGCCTTCGGCCACGGCCATCTCGGCATGACGCAAAGCCATGTGACAGCGGCGCTGGTCGCGGACATGATCGCCCAGCGGAGCAGTGAGATCGATCTCAAACCTTTCAGCGCGCAACGGTTTTAGGTCAGCCCTTGGCGACAAGGGCCGCGAAGCAGTCCTGCCACGCTGCCAATACCCCTTGCCTGACCCCGCCGGTCCTCATGCTGAGCCTGTCGAAGGATGAATTCCAGTTCGCGGGCCTCTGGCGTTCATCCTTCGACAGGCTCAGGATAAGGATCGAGGACGTCACCAGAAAGCCCGAATACCTTTCGCCCCCTCGCCATGCACATTGAATCAGCGCACAAGGAAGCGGAATCAGTTTTCAAGCGGACGCGCACAAGCCCATGACAACCCACACCTTCTTCTGCGTTGATGGCCATACCTGCGGCAACCCGGTGCGCCTCGTGGCCGGCGGCAGCCCGAACCTTCAGGGCGCGAACATGGTCGAGAAGCGGGCGCATTTCCTGAAAGAATTCGACTGGGTCCGTACCGGCCTCATGTTCGAGCCGCGCGGCCATGACATGATGTCGGGCGCCATCCTCTATCCGCCCACAAGACCGGACGCCGACATCGCCTTCCTGTTCATCGAGACGAGCGGTTGCCTGCCTATGTGCGGCCACGGCACCATCGGCACGGTCACCATGGCACTGGAGCGCGGGCTGGTGACGCCGAGGACACCCGGCGTCCTGAAGATCGACACGCCCGCTGGCCTCGTCACCGCGACCTATGTGCAGAACGGGCCTTACGTTGACAGCGTGCGCATCACCAATGTCGCGTCCTACCTGCATGCCAGCGGCCTCACTGCAGATGTCGAGGGGCTTGGCGAGATCACTGCCGATGTCGCCTATGGCGGTAATTTCTACGCCATCATAGATGCGCAGGCCGCCTTCAGCGACATCGCCGATGTGACGCCCTCAGACCTGCTGCGCTGGAGCCCGAAGGTGCGCGAGGCCTTCCGCGCGAAGTACCAGTTCGTGCATCCCGAAAACCCGGCGATAAACGGCCTCAGCCACGTGCAATGGACCGGCAAGCCTGAACACCCAGAGGCCCACGCCCGAAATGCGGTGTTCTACGGCGAAAAGGCCATCGACCGCAGCCCCTGCGGCACCGGCACATCCGCCCGGATGGCGCAATGGGCAGCGCAGGGCAAGCTCAAGATCGGTGATGATTTCGTCCACGAAAGCATCATCGGCACGCTGTTCCGTGGGCGGGTCGAGGCGGCGGCGAAGGTTGGTGAGTTTGACGCGATCATCCCCTCGATCGAAGGCTGGGCGCGTATGACCGGCTACAACACGATCTTCATCGATGACCGTGATCCGCTGTGGGCGGGGTTTCAGGTGAAGGGGTAACTTCGGTTGTCCGCAATCACGGCTTTGCTCGATACAACGGTGCCCTGTTTGTTCGACGAATGGCCAAACGCATCTACAGGAAACTACGCATAGGCATCGATGCGAATTTGCTTAAACTTCGCGTCAGTGTCGCGCAGTCGACAACTGGTGCCGAAGGGGGCGCATCCAAGGGAGGAAGAGCCGTGTGCAGCATTTTCTCTGCTCAGAAACCGGAAGCCTATACCAGCCAGACACGGTCGATCCGTCTGGGCGGCCATGCGACATCGATCAGGCTTGAGGCGACATTCTGGGTGATTCTTGAAGAAATCGCCGCCAAGCAAAACGTTTCCGTGCCGCTCTTTCTGACCAAGCTTTATGACGAAATTCTCGACCATAGCGGCCATGTGGCCAACTTTGCCTCGCTGTTGCGCTGCGCCTGCATCACCTATACCGCGACGGTGAAAGGCCGAGAGGCGGCGGAGGCAGAGCTTGAAAGGGTCGCCCGCCGTGACTTCGGACCGCAGCTTTCGACCTGCAACGACATCGATCATGGCGCCGTCAAGCCCTGGATGATCGACTTTTGCGAGTTTGTTGCCTCGCCCCAGGCCGACACGCTGCGCAAGGCCTCGTGATCTGATTGGCCATTTCGCGCGATTGAACGCATTCTTTGCGATGTAGTAGCGGGCTACTACCCGCAGGCGATAAACCGCGCCTACCCTTTTTGCATCGATCTGGTTCGGGACACTGCGCAGCCAGGTTGCGCGCGCTCCGGCAGGACTTCGCATCAGGGAGTGGGTTCGCATGGCCAAGGCAATCCACATGATGGTCCGGGTGCTGGAAGAGGCCCGGTCTGTCGCGTTTTATGAGACGGCTTTCGGATTGAAGGTCGCCGATCGCTTCGCGTTCGATGGCTTCACGCTGGTTTATCTGCGCAACGCCGAAGCCGATTTCGAGGTCGAGCTGACCATCAATCACGGGCGCACCGAGGCCTACGACCTCGGCAACGGTTACGGTCACATCGCCTTCGCCGTCGACAACCTCGAGGCCGAACACGCGCGCCTGGCCGCTGCCGGCCTTGGTCCGCTGCCCGTCAAGGAATTCCACCGCGACGGCTCGCTGATGGCCAAGTTCTTTTTCGTGACCGACCCGGACGGCTACAAGATCGAGGTTTTGCAGAAGCACGGACGTTACGTCTGACGAAATGACACGTTTGAGGAAACGACCCGGGAGGGCCGGCTTAACGGCTCCTGACCCCACGCACACGGCGCACATCAAGGAGGGTTAAGCCGATGACTGCAACCACCACAGCCGCTGTTGACAGGCGGCAATTCCTGACCGGCGCGACCGCCGTCGCCGCAATGGCGGTTTCCGGTACGGCGGTGATCCATACAACCGAAGCCTGGGGCCTTGAGGCGGGTGGGCTCAAACCAACCACGATGCGCACGCTGGTGAAGATGGCGCGCGACATCTACCCGCACGACCGCGTTGCCGACCGCTTCTATGCCGCAGCCTGCAAGCCCTACGCCGAGAAGTCCAAAACCGATGCCGCCTTGCGCGACATGATCGAAGCCGGCGTGAAGAACCTCAACGCGCTCTCCGGCGAGAAGCACGGCCAGGAATACGCTGCGGTGGGCTGGGAGAAGACGCGCGTGGCACTGCTCACCGCAGTGCAGGCCAGCCCGCTGTTTTCCAAGCTGCGCGGCGACCTTGTGGTCTCTCTCTACAACCAGAAGGATCTCTGGCCTCTGTTTGGCTACGAGGGCGAGAGCGCCATCCATGGCGGTTACATCAACCGCGGTTTCAACGACATCGCCTGGCTCTGACCGGCGGCAGAAACGAGAAGGGGAAACGCCATGTCTGCAAAATTCGATCTGAATGATGACAGCGTCGTCGTGGTCATCGGCTCGGGTGCCGGTGGCGGCACGCTGGGCACCGACCTTGCGCTCAAGGGCATCAGGACCGTGATCCTGGAAGCCGGCAAGCGGCACGGGCCGGAGGATTTCCTGAACGACGAGTGGGAGTCGTTCGTCCAGCTCGCATGGACTGACATGCGCACCACGTCGGGCTCCTGGCGGGTCGCGAAGGACTTCGCCAACCTGCCGGCCTGGATCGTCAAGTCGGTCGGCGGCTCGACCATCCACTGGGCCGGTGCATCGCTGCGCTTCCAGGAGCATGAGTTCCGCACCCGCACCGTCTACGGCGCTGTGCCCGGCGCAAACCTGCTCGATTGGCCCATCACGCTCGCCGAGCTGGAGCCCTATTATGCCAAAGCCGAAGACCGGATGGGCGTAACCCTCACCAACGGTATTCCTGGCCTGCCGGGCAACAACAATTACCGTGTCATGGAGAAGGGCGCGCACGCGCTCGGCTACAAGGACGTGCACACCGGCCGCATGGCGATCAACACCCGCGACCGTGATGGCCGGCCTTCCTGCCAGCAGGCGGGCTTCTGCTTCCAGGGCTGCAAATTCGGCGCGAAATGGTCGACACTCTACGCCGAAATCCCCAAGGGCGAAGCAACCGGCAAACTCGAGGTGCGCCCGGAGAGCCATGTGCTGCGCATCGAACACGACGCGTCCGGTAAGGTGAACGCCGTGATTTATGTCGACGCTGAAGGGCGGACACAACGCCAGCGCGCCCGTATCGTTGCGGTGGCGGGTAACTCGATCGAAAGCCCGCGCCTACTGCTCAACTCGGCATCCAACACGTTCCGCAACGGCCTCGCCAACTCGTCCGGCCAAGTCGGCAAGAACTACATGCGGCACATGACGGGCTCGGTCTACGGCGTGTTCGACAAGCCGGTGAAGATGTGGCGCGGTACGACGATGGCTGGTTACATCGGTGACGAAGCGCACCATGATCCCAAGCGCGGCTTCGTCGGCGGCTACGAGATCGAAACGCTGTCGCTCGGCTTGCCGTTCATGGCAGCGTTCCTTGATCCCGGTGCCTGGGGTCGCGAGTTCACCACAGCCCTGGACGGCTACTAACATGGCAGGCATGTGGCTGGTCGGCGAGGACATGTCGCAGGAGAAAAACGGCATCACGCTTTCCTCCGCCAAGGACAAGCACGGCATGCCGGTGGCGAATGTCCACTTCGATGACCACCCCAACGACATCGCCATGCGCAACCATGCCTATGGGCGCGGCGCGGCGATCTATGAGGCCGTGGGCGCGACCCGGACCTTCCCGACAACACCCTATCCATCCACGCACAATCTCGGCACCAACCGGATGTCGGCGAATGCGCGCGACGGCGTCGTCAACAAGTGGGGCCAGACCCACGACATCAAGAACCTGTTTGTCTCCGATGGCAGCCAGTTCACCACCGGCGGAGCGGAAAACCCCACGCTCACCATCGTGGCGCTGGCAACCCGGCAGGCAGATTACATTGCCACACAGATGGCGAATAACAGCATCTGACAGGTGCAGAAGACTTGCAGCCGCGCCCCACCAGGCGCGGCTGTTTTCGAGACCCTATCAAGATCTGGTGCGCGCATCTCGCCAACGCATCAATTGCATCCGGGGCTTGCGACAGCATGGTCGCGCCGGGACATCGCCGGGACAACCAAACATGCGATAAACACCAAACCAAAAGCTGATATTTCAATTTTTGACCAATATGCAGCATAAAATCGTGCGATTATGCGATTTTTCCAAATTCCACACCAGCCATGTTCTTTTTTTGCGCCGCCATGCGGAAAACCATTGTCGGCCATGCGCCGGGTTGCTAGCAATGGTGAGTTGGGCAGACAAACACCCGCGAGGCTGGCCCTTGCGCAGCAGTGGTTTGGTGCCGCGCGACAGGGGACAGGCGACAGACATGGAAATCTTTCTCCAGCAGCTCATCAATGGGCTGACACTGGGCTCCATCTACGGCCTCATCGCCATCGGTTACACGATGGTTTTCGGCATCATCGGCATGGTGAATTTCGCCCATGGCGACGTGTTCATGCTGTCCTGCTTCGTCGCGTTGATCTTCTTCATGCTGATATCGTCGGCTTTGGGAGTGGGCATGGTCGTGGTGGCCCTCCTGCTGGTCCTTGTCCTCGGCATGGCCGTCACCGCACTGTGGAACTGGACCATCGAGCGCGTCGCCTACCGGCCGCTGCGCGGCTCGTTCCGCCTTGCGCCGCTGATCTCGGCCATCGGCATGTCGATCTTCCTGATGAACCTCGTTCAGGTCATCCAGGGCCCGCGCAACAAATCGCTGCCCCCGATCATCGAAGGCGGGCTGGTCTTCTTCGCCGACGGCGCCTATCCGGTGAAGCTGGCCTACAAGCAGATCATCATTATGGGCGTCACGGCCATCCTGCTGCTGGCGTTCTGGTATCTGGTGCAGAAGACATCGCTCGGCCGCGCCCAGCGTGCCTGCGAGCAGGACCGCAAGATGGCTGCCTTGCTCGGCATCGACGTGGACCGAACCATTTCGGCGACCTTCGTCATCGGGGCGGCGCTCGCTGCGGTCGCTGGCGTGATGTACCTGCTCCAGTACGGGGTCATCAGCTTCCATGACGGGTTCGTGCCCGGTGTCAAAGCCTTCACCGCTGCGGTTCTGGGGGGTATCGGCTCCCTGCCCGGCGCCGTGCTCGGCGGCTTGATCATCGGGCTGATCGAGACCTTCTGGTCAGCCTACTTCTCGATCGACTACAAGGACGTTGCCGCCTTCTCGATCCTCGCCATCGTGCTGATTTTCCTGCCGTCCGGCATTCTGGGCCGGCCCGAAGTGGAGAAAGTCTGATGGCGAAAGCGAACAACCGCGCCTCCGAGCAGACGGCCATCATCGAACAGGGCCTCGCTCCGGCGCTCAAGGAGGCTGCCTTCGCTGCCTTCGTAACCTTCGGACTCTGCATCCCGATCGTCGCCTGGGGCACCCGCCAGGACCTCAACAACCGCCTCGTCCTGGATCAGCGCTGGGACGCGGTGGCCTGGGCCGTGCTGATCGTCTTCGTCGGCCGGCTGCTGGTCTCGCTGAACAAGCAGCGCCGCGCCGCCGGTGGCGGCCCGCTGGTCTCAATGCCGAACGCCCTTGTCCCTGCGATGGCAAAACTGCTGCCGGTTCTCGCGCCGCTGGCGATCGGTTTTCTTTTTGTCTTTCCGATCGTCGCGATATTCGGGTCCGGCTGGCAGGGCTCGATCAAGTGGATCGACAATTTCGGCGTGCAGATCCTGATCTACGTGATGCTGGGCTGGGGCCTGAACATCGTGGTCGGCCTCGCCGGCCTCCTCGACCTCGGCTATGTCGCCTTCTATGCGGTCGGCGCCTACTCCTACGCGCTGTTCGCCACCAAGGTCATACCGGCGACCTACCCTGCCCTCGGCGTCTGGGCTTTCTGGATCTGTCTGCCGGTTGCGGGTCTGCTGGCAGCGTTCTGGGGCGTCCTGCTGGGCTTTCCGGTGCTCAGGCTGCGCGGCGACTATCTCGCCATCGTCACGCTGGCCTTCGGCGAAATCATTCGCCTCGTGCTGATCAACTGGGTCGATTTCTCCGGCGGGTATGCCGGCATCTCGACCATCCCCCGACCGTCCTTCTTCGGCATTCCCTTCAACGCCAGCGACAGCGGCTTTGCGGCGGTCTTCGGTCTGGAATTCTCGCCGCTCTACCGCACGATCTTCCTGTATTACGTCATCCTGATGCTGGCGCTGCTGACCGCCTTCGTCACCATCCGGCTGCGGCGCATGCCGGTCGGCCGCGCCTGGGAAGCGCTGCGCGAGGATGAGATCGCCTGCCGCTCGCTCGGCATCAACACAACCAGCACCAAGCTGACGGCCTTCGCCATCGGCGCCGGCTTTGGCGGGATCGCGGGGGCCTTCTTCGCCGCGCGTCAGGGCTTCATCAGCCCTGAAAGCTTCACCTTCATGGAATCGGCTGTCGTGCTGGCCATCGTCGTCCTGGGTGGTATGGGCTCACTCTGGGGCGTCGCCATTGCCGCGGTCGCGATGATCGGCGGGCCGGAACTGATGCGCGAGATGGACCTGCTGAAACCGATCTTTGGCGCTGACTTCGACCCCACCAAGTACCGCATGCTGATCTTCGGCCTCGCCATGGTGGTGATCATGATCTGGAAGCCGCGCGGCCTGATCTCGACACGCGAGCCGACAGCCTTTCTGAAGGAGAGCAAGTCCGTCTCGGGCTCGCTCGTCAAAGAGGGTCACGGCTGATGCATAGCGCTCCGATCCTCAAGGTCGAGCATGTCACCATGCGCTTTGGCGGCCTCGTCGCCGTCAACGACCTGTCCTTCGTGGCCCACAAGGGCGAGATCACGGCGCTGATCGGCCCGAACGGCGCCGGCAAGACCACGGTGTTCAACCTGATCAGCCGGATTTATGACGTGTCCGCCGGGCGCATCATGTTCGACGGCCAGGACATCAC
>JAPLOW010000230.1 GCA_026400555.1 Hyphomicrobiales bacterium | reverse complement strand
TATTGCTCGACCTTCAACTTCAAGGGCGGCGACCAGCAGAAGAAGGTCGGCATGCTCTCCGGCGGCGAACGCAACCGCGTCCACCTCGCCAAGATGCTGAAAAGCGGCGCGAACCTGCTGCTGCTCGACGAGCCCACGAACGACCTGGACTTGGACACCTTGCGCGCGCTCGAGGAGGCGCTGGAAGACTATGCCGGCTGCGCCGTGATCATCAGCCACGATCGCCGCTTCCTCGACCGTATCGCCACCCACATCCTCGCCTTCGAGGGTGACAGCCATGTCGAGTGGTTCGAAGGCAACTTCCAGGACTACGAGGAAGACAAGAAGCGTCGGCTGGGGATTGATAGCGTGATGCCGAAGCGGATTGCGTACAAGAAGTTCACGCGGTGAGGGGCGCGGGTCTGCAACCCGTCCCGCCCCGGTGCTGACGCATTCCTCCCAAGTGCCGCGCCTGAACAGGATTCCGGCCTTGGCAAAACACGGAGTTGCGACGTAGTTTGTCGATTCGTGCCATCCAAAGGACTTCCCCCATGCAAACCCGCAAGCTTGGCCGTTCCGGCCTCCAGGTATCGCCGATCACGCTCGGCACGATGATGTTTGGCGGCGCGACCAGCGAGGCGGATGCGGGCAACATCATCGCCAGCGCGCGCGAGATGGGGGTGAACGTCCTCGACACGGCGGATGCCTACAATGAAGGCCGCTCCGAGGAGATCACCGGTCGGGCGATCAAGGCTGACCGTGACCGCTGGGTGCTGGCCACCAAGGCGGCCAATCCGATGGGCGACGGGCCGAACGAAAAGGGCCTGACGCGCAAATGGCTGCTGCAGGCGGCTGATGCGAGCCTGAAGCGCCTTGGCACCGACTACATCGACATTCTGTACATCCACAAGGAAGACCACGAGACGCCGCTCGACGAAACGGTGCGGGCGCTGGGCGATCTCGTGCGCGCGGGCAAGATCCGCTATTTCGGCGTTTCCAACCACCGCTCCTGGCGCGTCGCCGAGATCTGCCACATCTGCGACAGGCTCGGGATCGACAGGCCCGTGGTCAGCCAGCCTTACTACAACGCCTTCAACCGCATGCCCGAGGTCGAGCACCTGCCGGCCTGCGGCTTCTATGGCCTTGGCGTCGTGCCTTACTCGCCGCTGGCGCGCGGCATCCTCACCGGCAAGTACCGCCCCGGCGAGGCCGCGCCAGATGGCACGCGTGTGGCCCGCGGCGACAAGCGCGTGCTGCAGACCGAGTGGCGTCCGGAATCGCTGCGCCTCGCGCAGAAGGTCAAGGCGCGTGCGGAGAAGCGCGGCATGTCGCCGGGCCAGTTCGCCTTTCTCTGGGTGCTGGCCAATCCCTTCATCTCGTCGGTGATTGCCGGGCCGCGGACCATGGAGCAGTGGATCGATTATCTCGGCGCCTTCCGGCACAGCTGGAACCCGGCGGACGAAGCCTTCATCGACGGGCTGGTCGCGCCCGGCCACCCCTCGACGCCCGGCTACAATGATCCGGCCTATCCGCTGGAGGGTCGGCCTGCCACAGCGGGGCGCTAACCGACTTGCACAGGCGCGCTTCCGTTCAGTACCCCATCCATGCTTGAAGGGCAGATGGTAGGTCGGCTGCGCGTTCCCGTCGTCATGTCCTTGACGGCGCTCATCCTCGTCAATCTTGTGCCGCTGGCTGGCGTGCTCTGGTTCGGCTGGCGCATGTTCGACGTGTTGATGCTGTTCTGGATGGAGACCGTCGTCATTGGCGCCATCAACCTGCTGCGCATGGGCGTTCGGCTGTTCGGTGCAAGGGAGTTGAAGGGCGTCGTGCTCATTCCTTTCTTCACGGTTCACTATTTCGGGTTTGGCGCCGGGCATGGCCTCATCTTGATGCTGCTGTTTGGCCCTCCGGGCACCGGGCTTGGCCCTGCGC
>JAPLOW010000232.1 GCA_026400555.1 Hyphomicrobiales bacterium | reverse complement strand
GCCGGAAGACGAGCCGATCCTCCATCTCGCCTCGACGACCTATCGCATCGCCACCGGCCCGCATGCCGGGCGCCGCATCGCAACGATCGGCGGCGGCTTCCACGCCGCGGGTTCGGGCAACGGCAAGCGTCTCTGCGCCGAGATCGGCGGCTTCAGCCTGAATGCGGCGACGCGCTGCCGGGCCGGGGATCGCTTCCGGCTGGCGCGCCTGTGCCGCTATCTCGTCCTTCCCGCTTGCCCGCACACTCCATTCTCGGAACAGTTGAGCACGTCAAGCCGCTGGCCGGTACTCCCGGATCTCCTCGAGGACCCGGCGGAATTCGGGGTTGGGGGCGGCGCACATAGTGCGATATGTGTCCAGGAACCGCAGCCATTCCGTTTTCCATTTCAAACAGTGATTGAGGCGCCGGTGCATTTTGACTTGAGGGTCTTGCGCATTTTGACTTGAGGGTCTTGCGCGGCGCATCCGCAGCGCCCCACGGCAGCACTCATCAGCATTTCTGACGGGCCGGTGTTGTGGCGACCGGGGCTCCAACCCTCGACGCAAGACAAATTGCCTGCTGCGTCGGCAAAGGAATTCTGGTCCGGCTCATCCGCCTTTTCGGTGGCGCAGACAACACCGCGTGGACGCAGCGTCGCCGAAACATCGCACTGTTCAGCAAGGCGCATCTGGGCCGGACATATCAGTGCGCAAAAAATCAACGCCCGCGATGGAACCTGCAGGTCTCCCGGGCGTTTCGGGTGTTGCTGCGAACGCGTGACAACACGGAGAGACCATGAAGGGTTTCATCGACGACATCGAAGAGCGTGCCAAGGACAACGATGATTTTCGTCACGTCCTTTACACTGGCAAGCATCTGCAACTGGTGCTGATGTCACTCCAGCCGGGAGAAGAGATCGGCGCCGAAGTGCACAAGGTCCGCGACCAGTTCTTCAGGGTCGAGAAGGGCAAGGGGAAGATCGTGATCGACGGCGTCACCCACGGAATCAAGAAAGATGACGCGATCGTGGTGCCGGCTGGCGCGCGACACAACCTGATCAACACAGGCGAGAAGCCGCTCAAGCTCTACACGCTCTATGGCCCGCCAAACCATCTCGATCAGCTGGTCCAGGCAACGAAGAAGGAGGCCACTTCTTCGAAAGAGACTTTTGCAGGGGTCACAACCGAATAGACGCGGCGCCGGTCAACGTCCGACATCAATTCTGATCGCGAAATGGCCTGCGGCCCGTGAACCTGGAACAGGAGAATGACGATGAGACGGTCCCCATGCAGACTTTGGCTGGGCGCGGCGTTCGTGCTTACGGTCGCGTCCATGAATCCCGCCATGGCCCAGACGAGCGCGCCCGATGAGGCCATGCGGACAATCGCAGCGCGCTCGGTGGGCATGCCGGAAAGTTCCTTCGAGGTATCGAGCGGCGGAACAGTGATCACGGTCCTGCGTGTGAACAGCACGATGAATGCCACATCGCACCAGGGTCGCAACAATGAGGCGGTCGAGATTGCAAAGGCGCTCAGCGACGCGTTCCAGCGCAAGGCTGCGCAATATGAGGGCATCCAGTCAATTAGCGTGGACTATATCGAACGCTTTGGGACACAAACAAAAGATATCCTGATCGATCGGATCGATTTCAGAAAGAACGCTGCCGGAAAGTTCGAGCTGCATATCACCTGATTGTCGTACTCCGGGTGCCGGGCAGGGTTGAGGTGCGGGCCGGCGACCGATGTCGTTTGCGTGGCTTCACAAACGCTGCGAAAGCCAGGACCGATCTCCGCCGGATGCTTCAGGCGGTCGGGCCTGTGCCCACGCGCCGCAACGCGGCCTTGCACGCGGCCTGCTTTGACAGCGGACGGAAAGCTGCCCATGTTGCAGCGCGGCGCGAATAGCCAGCTTGAGCTGGCGCATGCTGCGTGCGGACCATCCGGGAGCCTTGATCACGATGACATTGCACCGACGGACCCTTCTGGCTGGTGCCGGCGCCATTGGCGCCACGGCGCTGACGCGCAGGGCAGGCGCCCAGGGGGGACCATCGCCCCGTTCGGGCGGCATCCTGACGGTCGCCGCCGACACCGAGCCACGGAACCTCAACCCTGCCATGGTGGCCTCGAACGGAGTGTTCTACGTCGCCTCGAAAGTCATTGAGCCGCTCGCGGAAATGACCACGGAGGGCAACGGCCTCGCGCCGCGCCTCGCCACACGCTGGGAGGGCTCGCCTGACGGTCGCTCGGTCACCTTCACCCTGCGCGAGGGCGTGAACTGGCATGACGGCAGGCCGTTCAGCTCCGCTGATGTGGGGTTCTCGGCGATGCGCCTGTGGAAGCCCCTGCAGAATCTCGGGCGTGTCGTGTTCAAGTCCCTCGAGGCCGTCGACACGCCCGACGCGCGCACCGCGATTTTCCGCTTCAGCGAACCGACGCCGTTCCAGATGATCCGCAACGCCGTGCCGGGCCTCGCCAGCGTCGTGCCACGGCATCTTTACGAGGTCGGCGACATCGCCGCCAATCCGGCCAACACCAGGCTGGTCGGCACAGGCCCGTTCCGCTTTGCCGAACATCGGCCCGGCGAATTCTACCGGCTCGAGAAGAACCCCTCCTACTGGGAAGCAGGCCGGCCCTATCTCGACCAGATCGTTTTTCGTGTCCTGCCGGACCGCGCCGCAATCGCCGCGGCGCTCGAGGCCAACCAGATCCAGCTTGCGGCTTTCTCCGCGGTGCCGCTCACAGACATGGAGCGGCTGGCCCGGGTACCCGGTATCGCCGTTATCCCGCAGGGCTATGACGGGATCACCTATCAGCTCACCGTCGAGATCAATCATCGCCGCAAGGAGCTGGCGGATGCACGGGTACGCCGCGCCATCGCCCATGCGATCGACCGCAAGTTCGTGGTCGACACCATCTTTCTGGGCTACGCCAAGCCTTCGACCGGGCCTGTTCCCGGCTTCGACAAACAGTTTTACACGTCCGATGTGCCGTCGACGTCCTTCGACCGCCGACGGGCGGAAGCCT
>JAPLOW010000068.1:15126-28964 GCA_026400555.1 Hyphomicrobiales bacterium | reverse complement strand
TCCGGGCCGTTTCGACCGCCAGATCGTCGTCTCGAACCCCGATGTTGTCGGCCGCGAGAAGATCCTGCGCGTCCATGTCCGCAAGGTCCCGCTCGGGCCGGACGTCGACCTCAAGGTCCTCGCCCGCGGCACGCCCGGCTTCTCGGGCGCCGACCTGATGAACCTCGTCAACGAGGCGGCCCTGCTCGCGGCGCGGCGCAACAAGCGTATCGTCACGCAGGCCGAGTTCGAGGACGCCAAGGACAAGGTCATGATGGGCGCCGAGCGCAAGACCCTCGTCATGACCGACGACGAGAAGCGGCTGACCGCCTATCATGAGGCCGGCCACGCCATCGTCGCCTTCAACGTTCCGGCCACCGACCCTGTCCATAAGGCCACCATCATCCCGCGTGGCCGTGCCCTGGGCATGGTCATGCAGTTGCCCGAGCGCGACAAGCTGTCGATGAGCTTCGAGCAGATGACCTCGCGCCTCGCCATCCTGATGGGTGGCCGCATTGCGGAAGAGATGATCTTCGGCAAGGAGAAGGTCACCTCCGGTGCGCAGTCCGACATCGATCAGGCGACGCGCCTCGCCAAGCTGATGGTCACCCGCTGGGGCTTCTCGCCCGAACTCGGTACCGTGGCCTATGGCGAAAACCAGGACGAGGTCTTCCTCGGCATGTCCATGGGCCGCCAGCAGAACGTCTCGGAAGCGACAGCCCAGAAGATCGACAGCGAGGTCCGCCGCCTTGTCGAAGCCGGCCTCAACGATGCACGCCGCCTGCTGACGGAGAAGGCGGACGACCTGGAGGCGCTGGCACAGGGCCTTCTGACCTACGAGACGCTGTCCGGCGACGAGATCAAGGATCTGCTCGAAGGCAAGCCGCCGGTGCGCGATGTCGATCCGACACCGCCGACACGCGGCTCGGCCGTTCCGACCGCAGGCCGCGGCAAGCGCAAGCCGAACCCGGATGCCGGCATGGAGCCGCAGCCACAATCCTGACGGTCGCCAGCAACTCAAGCATGTGCAATGCGCCCGCATCCCCGGATGCGGGCGTTTGTGTGGCCTCGGACCTTTCGAAACAGATGATTACAAAATTTGAACACCTCTCAGGCAGCCTGTTGGGGTAAACACCGATGACTGTCTCGTCGCCGCCGTCGCCGCAGGCGCGGGTGGCAGGCTCCGCGCGGATGTCCGCATCGGAGCCGGGGCGAAGAGGAACGTGACCATGGCTCGCAAGTATTTCGGCACTGACGGCATTCGTGGCCGTGCCAACAAGATCATCACCCCCGAGCTCGCGCTCAAGGTCGGTCAGGCCGCCGGTCTGGCCTTCAACCGCGGCGAGCACCGCCACCGGGTCGTGATCGGCAAGGATACCCGGCTGTCCTGCTATATGATCGAGACGGCCCTGCAGGCAGGCTTCCTCTCCGTCGGCATCGATGTGCTGCCGCTTGGCCCGATCCCGACGCCTGCCGTGGCCATGCTGACGCGCTCGATGCGGGCCGATCTCGGTGTGATGATCTCGGCCTCGCATAATCCTTACGAGGACAACGGCATCAAGCTTTTCGGCCCGGACGGCTACAAGCTCTCCGACGAGGTCGAACTCGAAATCGAGGCGATGATCGACGCGGACCTGTCCCTGCGGCTGGCCAAGGCCACCTCGATCGGTCGCGCCAAGCGCGTCGAAAGCGTGCACGCGCGTTACATCGAGTTCGCCAAGCGCACCTTGCCGCGCAACATGTCGCTGGAGGGCCTGCGCATCGTCGTCGACTGCGCCAACGGCGCCGGCTACAAGGTCGCGCCCGAAGCCCTGTGGGAGCTGGGCGCCGAGGTCATCGCCATCGGCATCGAGCCGGACGGCTTCAACATCAACCACGATGTCGGCTCCACCGCCCCTGCTGCCCTGATCCGCAAGGTTCGCGAGTTGCGTGCCGACATCGGCATAGCGCTCGATGGTGACGCCGACCGCGTGCTGATTGTCGATGAGCGCGGACAGGTCGTGGACGGCGACCAGCTCATGGGCGTGATCGCGACCAGCTGGCGCGACGAAGGACAGTTGTCCGCGCCCGGCATCGTCGCCACGGTCATGTCCAACCTCGGGCTTGAGCGCTACCTGGCCGGCATCGGCCTGACGCTGGCCCGCACCGCCGTGGGCGACCGTTACGTTCTCGAGCACATGCGCGAGCACGGCTACAATCTCGGCGGAGAGCAGTCCGGGCACATCATCCTGTCCGACTATTCCACCACGGGCGACGGTCTGGTGGCCGCGTTGCAGCTCATGGCGGTGGTGCAGCGTTCCGACAAGCCTGTCAGCGAGGTCTGCCACTGCTTCGAGCCCCTGCCGCAGATCCTGAAGAACGTGCGCTACAAGAGCGGCAAGCCGCTGGAGACAACGAGCGTGGTCTCGGCCATCGACGATGCCCGCAAGAAACTCGGCAATGGCGGCCGGCTCGTCATCCGCCCGTCCGGAACCGAGCCCGTGATCCGTGTCATGGCCGAAGGCGATGACCGCGACCTCGTCGAGCGCATTGTCGACGATGTGGTGGATGCGGTGACCAAAGCCGCCGCCTGACCTTCGCCTTCCCTTACTTGCCGCTATGAAGCCCGGTCATGAAGTGACCGGGCTTTGTCATGTCCAGGCAGGGCGGAAGCGCACCGGTGGCACGAAGACGTCACCAAGTATGGTTAAGTGTTAGGGTTAAGCTGGTTTTAAGGAATAGCTGACAGAACTGTCCCCGTTGTGATTTCGCATGGTGGCCTTGCCCCATGCTCAACCATTGAGGACAAAATCATGGGCAGCCTGAAAAGTCTCGCTGTCGCAGGTGCCATGATGATGGCAACTGCGAGCTACGCCACCGCAGGGGACCTCCCTGCCCCTCCGCCCCCGGCTCCGGGCTTTGATGCGCCGCTGCGTGGCACCGTCTCGTCCGGCGGGCTTTACCTGCGCGGCGACATCGGCGTCGGCGCCTACACCCGCCCGAACATGAGCGTTCTCACCAACGGCACTCCGGTCGCCATTCCGGCGCCGGGCAGCTTCGCCATCCTCGATCGCAGCCTGGGCTCCGCAGCCTTCGGTGGCGTCGGCATCGGCTACGCCTTCAACAACTGGTTCCGCTTCGACCTGACCGGCGAATACCGCGCAGCCGCCCGCTTCGGCGCGATGGACCAGACCGTGTTCGCCAACGCGGCGGCTTTGCCCACCGGCTTCGTCAACCAGCGCAACGGCTACAATGGCTCGGTCTCCTCCTCGGTGTTCCTCGCCAACGCCTATGTCGATCTTGGCACTTTCTGCCAGCTCGGCTGCATGACCCCCTTCCTCGGCGCCGGCATCGGCTTCGCCAACAACACCTTCTCGAGCGTGAACGACACATCCACACAGTTCGTGTTCGATCCCGCCACCAATACCTTCGGCGCCCCGTTCGGCGCGACGCAGTCCTACTTCGCCTCCAAGAGCAAGCTCGACCTGGCCTGGGCCGTCATGGCTGGCCTCTCCTACGATGTTTCGCGCAACGTGAAGCTCGAGGTCGGCTACCGTTATCTGAACATGGGCAAGGTCGAGACAGGCGGCCTTGTCGGCCAGCCCGCCGACACGATCCGCCTGCGCGATCTCGCCAGCCACGACTTCCGTCTGGGCATGCGCTGGATGCTGAACGGCGGCGATTGCTGCGGCGCTCCGGAGCCCGTCTTCGCTCCGGCCCCGATGGTTCGCAAATTCTGATCCTTTCAGTTCCTGATCTGCCAACGGCGCGCCCCGCAAGGGCGCGCCGTATGCATTGCGTGGCCCGTGGACGCCTGACGAGCCGATAAACGCGGTTGACCTTTCGGGTCATCTCTCCTATTCCCGTGGACGGGTCATCTCCCCCCAACGGGAGACGCCCATCTGTGAGGATGGAGACATTGATGACGACGAACACCACCGCCGCCGGCGGAGTCCTCCCGCGTCCGCGCGTTCCGAATTTCTCATCCGGCCCCTGCGCCAAGCGCCCCGGATGGTCCCTCAAAAACCTGTCTGATGCGGCGCTCGGACGCTCGCACCGCGCCAAGCTCGGCAAGGCCAAGCTCAAGCTTGCCATCGATCTGACGCGTGAGGTGCTAGAGGTTCCCGCCGACTATCTGATCGGTATCGTGCCGGCCTCCGACACCGGGGCCTACGAGATGGCGATGTGGACCATGCTCGGCGCCCGGCCCGTCACCATGGCGGCCTGGGAAAGCTTCGGCGAAGGCTGGGTGACGGATGCCGTGAAGCAGCTCAAGCTCGCCGATTGCCAGACGGTGACCGCCCCTTATGGCGAACTGCCGAATCTCAGGAAGATCGATACAAAAACCCGCGACGTCTGCTTCACGTGGAACGGCACAACCTCGGGCGTGCGCGTTCCTGATGCCGACTGGATTGCGGCCGACCGCGAAGGCCTGACCTTCTGCGATGCGACCTCCTCGGCCTTCGCGCAGCGGATGGACTGGTCGAAACTCGATGTGACCACCTTCTCCTGGCAGAAGGCGCTGGGCGGGGAAGCGGCCCATGGCATGCTGATCCTCAGCCCGCGCGCCGTCGCCCGGCTCGAAAGCTACAAGCCGGCCTGGCCGCTCCCCAAGATTTTCCGCCTGACCTCCGGCGGGACGCTGATCAAGGGCATCTTCGAGGGCGAAACCATCAATACGCCCTCGATGCTCTGCGTCGAGGATTACATCGACGCGCTCACCTGGGCAAAGAAGGTCGGCGGCCTCAATGGCCTGATCAAGCGGGCGGACAGCAACACCCGCGCCATCGCCTCCTTCGTGAAGGCGAACGACTGGATCGGTTTCCTCGCCGTGAAGCCCAAGACGCGTTCGAACACGTCGGTCTGCCTGAAGTTCACCGATCCGGCCGTGACTGCGCTGTCAGCCGAGGCGCAAGCCAATTTCGCCAAGGGCGTCGTCGCCTATCTGGAAAAGGAAGGCGTCGGCCTTGATCTCGGCCATTACCGCGACGCCCCGCCCGGCCTGCGCATCTGGTGCGGCGCCACCGTGCAGACGCGTGATGTGAAAGCGCTGCTGCCGTGGATCGAACGCGCGTTTTTCGCCGAAAAGGCGAAACTTCAGAAAGCCGCCTGAGCGGCTTTCTTTCCGGCAATCGGCAGTGGGCAGTCGGCAATCACCTGCGCCCATGGCCGGCCGCCGACGGCCCGGTTCCCATGACCTCATCACAAGGTGCTCCCATGCCCGCTCCCCGCGTCCTCATCTCTGATGCCCTCTCCCCCGCCGCCGTGCAGATCTTCAAGGATCGCGGCATCGACGTGACCTTCGATCCAGCCCTCGGCAAGGACAAGGACAAGCTCGCCACGATGATCGGCGACTATGACGGCCTCGCCATCCGCTCGGCCTCGAAGGCCACGGCCAAGCTGCTCGAAAGCGCGACCAAACTGAAAGTGATCGGCCGCGCCGGCATCGGCGTCGACAATGTCGACATCCCCGCTGCCACGCAGCGCGGCATCATCGTGATGAACACGCCCTTCGGCAATTCAATCACAACCGCCGAACATGCCATTGCACTGATGTTCGCGCTGGCCCGCCAGATCCCCGCTGCTGACCTCTCCACGCAGGCCGGAAAGTGGGAGAAGAACCGTTTCATGGGCGTCGAACTCGAAGCCAAGACGCTTGGCCTGATCGGAGCCGGCAATATCGGCTCGATCGTGGCCCGCAAGGCGCTGGGCATCGGCATGAAGGTGATTGCCTATGACCCCTATTTGACGCCGGAGCGCGCTGTGACCCTCGGCGTCGAGAAGGTGGAGCTCGAGGCCCTGCTTGCCCGCGCTGACGTGATCACGCTGCATGTGCCAATGACCGAGCAGACCAGGAACATCCTGTCGCGCGAGGCGCTGGCAAAGACGAAGAAGGGCGTCAGGATCATCAACTGCGCGCGTGGCGGACTTGTCGATGAGCAGGCCTTGGCAGACGCAATCAAGTCAGGCCATGTCGCTGGCGCCGCCTTCGACGTGTTCTCCGAGGAGCCTGCCGAGACCAATCCGCTGTTTGGCCTTCAGAACGTGATCTGCACCCCGCACCTCGGCGCCTCGACCTCCGAGGCGCAGGAGAATGTGGCGCTGCAGGTGGCCGAGCAGATGAGCGACTATCTGCTCAAGGGTGCGATCACCAACGCCGTCAACTTCCCGTCGATCTCGGCGGAAGAAGCCCCGCGCGTGAAGCCCTTCGTGGCGCTGGCGGAAAAGCTCGGCTCGTTTTTGGGCCAGCTCACCGAGACATCCGTGAAGGCGATCCGCATTGTCTATGAAGGCAAGGTAGCGGACCTGAACGTCAAGCCGATGACGTCGGCCGCGATCACCGGCGTGCTGCGCCCCTTCCTGTCGGACATCAACATGGTCAACGCCGCCGCCATCGCCACGGACAAGGGCATCACGGTCGACGAGGTCAAGCGCGAGGCCCCCGGCAATCTCGAAAGCTCGATCAGGATCATCGTCGAAGCCGAGGACATGCCGCGTCATGCCGTCGGCACGGTGCTGTCCGACGGGGTGCCGCGCATCGTCGAAATCCGCGACATCAAGGTCGATGCCGCCTTCGCGCCGCACATGATCTACATCCGCAACGACGACAAGCCGGGCTTCATCGGTGCGTTCGGCTCTCTGCTGGGCAATGCCGGCGTCAATGTCGCCACCTTCAACCTCGGGCGCGACAGGCCGGGCGGCGACGCGATATGCTATGTCGCCGTCGACGAGCGTGTCGATGACGCCCTGCTCAAGAAGATCGAGGCGATCCCGCAGGTGAAGCGCGCGCGGCGGCTGGCCTTCTGAGTGCCACCACCCATGGGTGACGGAAGCCTGCTGGTCATGCTATTCTTCAACCTGAATGGGAGAACCAACATGCCTCGCATCGTGCAATTCGAAGCCGAATGGGACGAAGAAGCGGGTGTGTGGTGGGCTGCTGCTGTGGGAGACCTTGGAATCGCCACTGAATCCGAGACGATTGAGGGCTTGCGTGAACGATTGCGCCTGATCGTGCCGGATTTTCTGGAAACAACGGATGAAATCCGGATTGATCTAACCTTCAAGGTCTCCGATACGGTCAAAGCTGCCTGACAACAGATGGGCGAAATCGGACCGGAATTGAAGCGAATCTTGCGGCAGGGCGGTTTTGAACTGCTTCGTCACGGCAAAGGCGACCACGAGATATGGGTCAATCGAACATCTGGTGTCTCTGTGACAATTGATGTTGGAACCAAGTCCCGCCATCTGGCCAATGCCATCCTGACGAAGGCGGGTCTGCCAAAGGCGTTCTGAGGCAATTGGGCGCGGTTGCGCCCGAGCCATCCGCGCCCATATCCGTGTCATGACCCTGTCACCCATAACATCCGACCCTGCCGCCGCCTGCGCCGTCTACTATGATGGCGCCTGCCCCGTGTGCTCCCGCGAGATCGCGCTCTATCAGCGGTTGAGCGATGGCGCGCCGGATCGCCCCGCCTTCGAGAACATCATGGCGGAGGGCGCGGCACTGCCCGACGGCGTCAGTCGCGACGAGGCACTGGCACGCTTTCATGTCCGGCTTGGTTCCGGCCACATCGTGTCGGGAGCGCCGGCCTTCATCGCCCTGTGGCGCGCCACACCGCACTTTCGGCTGCTGGGCCGCATTGCGTCGGTCCCGCCGCTGCCCTGGCTGCTGGAGATCGCCTATCGCGGCTTTCTGAAGCTCAGGCCCTTGTGGCGAAAGACCTGACGCGTCAGGCGCGGTTGCGCTCCGCCAGCCAGATTCCGCCGAGCACCATCAGCAGCGCCACGGCGTGATACAGCGCGAAGGGTTCACCAATCAGGATCACGGCGAGGATCGCGGCCCAGATCGGGACGAGATTGACGAACAGCCCCGCCCGCGCTGGTCCGATCAGTTCGACGCCACGCATGAAGAGCAGTTGCGAGATGATCGACGGGCCCAGCGTGACATAGAGCACCAGCAGCCAGCCTTTCCAGTTCGGCCACATGTGTTGGCCGAGCGCAATCTCACCGGCGAGCAGCAGGCCCGAAAAGAAACAGGCCACCGCCGCCATGCAGGTGAAGAACACCAGCCCCGGCAGGTCGGGCCGCTTGCGCAGGCCGAGCGTGTAGCCGGCATAGAGCACGCAAGCCATGACCATCAGAATGTCACCGCGCGCGAAGGCCAGTTGCGACAGCACCGACAGATCGCCGCGCGCCGCCGTCAGCGCCACGCCCATCATGGTCGTCAGCACCCCGACGATCTGAAGCCAGGTCAGTCGCGTGCCGAACATCAGCATCGACCCGGCCATGACCATGACCGGAATCGCGCCCTGGATGATGCCCATGTTGATCGCACTGGTGGAGTGCCCGGCCACGTACATCAGGGCGTTGAACCCGGTGAAGCCGAGGCAGCCCATCAGGATGATGCGCAGCCATGAGGCCCGGATCACCGGCCAGTGCTGCACGATCTGCTGCCGGAAAACGATCGGAAACACCAGCGTCACCCCGACCCAGCGCAGCGAAGTCAGCATCATCGGCGAAATGTTGTCGATGGCCGCACGGCTGGCCACGGCGTTGCCGCCCCAGATCAGGGTGGTGACCACCAGAAGCAGGTAGGCGTTCGACCACGCCTTGCGGGACAGGGATGTCAGGGGCATGACTGTCGTAGGCACATCGGGCGCATGCGTTCCCGTAGCCTGTTCGGATCGCGGCGTCATGATAGGCAGACGCGCATCCTCCCTGCGCCGATCACGGGCTCGCCATGACAAAACCGATCCGCATGCTTGTCGTCGAAGGCAATGTGCGCGAAGCGCGCGAGGCCCACCTGAACGGCTGGGGCCAGACCCCCGGCGATTCCTATGCAAATGTGCTGCGCCGGATCGAACCGGGCGCGATCTGCGATATTGCGATGCCGGCGGATGACGGGGCAAACCTGCCGGATCCGGCCGGGCTGCAATCCTATGACGGCATTGTGTTGACCGGTTCGGCGCTGCACATCTACCGGATCGAGCCTGCCGTGACGCGCCAGATCGAACTGATGCGGGCCATCTATGCGAGCGGCACGCCCTGCTTTGGCTCGTGCTGGGGCATCCAGATCGGCGCCGTGGCGGCGGGCGGAACCGTGACCGCCAATCCGGCCGGGCGTGAGGTCGGCCTTGCCCGGCGCATCACGCCCACCGAATCCGGCAGCAGCCATCGGCTGCTGGCTGGCCGCCCGGCAAGCTTTGATGCGCCTGCGATCCATCTCGACGTGGTGGTCGCACCACCCGGTGACGTCACCGTGCTGGCCGCAAACGCCATGACGCCCATGCAGGCTGCGGAAATCCGGCATGATGGCGGCCTGTTCTGGGGCGTGCAGTATCATCCGGAGTTTTCGCTGGCGGAGACCGCATCGATCCTGCGCCGTCTGTCCCCGATCCTGATCGCGGAGGGCTTCCGCCGGGCGCCCGCCGATGTCGAACGCTACTGCGACGAACTTGAGGCGCTGGATGCCGATCCGGCCCGCACCGACCTGAGCTGGGCCCATGGCCTCGACGCCGAGGTGCTCGACGCGGATCGCCGTTCGACGGAAATCAGGAATTTCCTGAAGCATCGCGTCAAACCGCACATCAGCGCCCGTTTACGTGCCTGAAGTCGCATCGGTTCCACCATTTCTCCGCGAAAAACCCATAATTGTCGCGTAATAACGCCTTGCGCCCGGTCCGGGCGTGTTGTTCCCGGAGTCCCGCCCTGTGATCTCTCGTCTCGCCCTTGCCTTGCTGGCAACCGTCGCCGCTGCGCCGCTCTCCCTTGCCGCCGATATCTCTCTGCCAAGCCGCATTGATGCGGTGACTGTGTTTCCCGATGCCGCCGCCGTGACGCGTCTGGGCGAGGCGAAGCTGCCGGCCGGCCAGCATGTCGTGCTGCTGCGCGGTCTGCCCGCGACGCTCGATCCCGCCTCGATCCGGGTCGAGGGACGTGCGGATGGTCCGCTGGCGATCGGCTCGGCCGACATCCGCCGAGCCCCTGCCGAGACGGCGCCCAGCGAGGACAACCAGAAGCGTCTGCGAGACCTGCGCGGCGAACTGTCGAAGGTTCGCGGGCGGATCGAGGCGATCGAAGCCCAGAAGAAGGCTGTCATTGATTTCGCGCGGATCGCGGCGGAAGCGGCGGCAAAAGACGGCAAGGGCTTTGACATCGCCCAGGCCCGCGCCGCATGGGCCGCTGTCGGCGAGGGCACGGCGCAGGCCAACGAGGCGCTGCAGTCTGAATCAACCCGCGCCGCTGATCTCGAAGCGGAAATCCGGGCCCTTGAGGCTGTCACCGGACGGCCGCGCCCCAACGCGCAGCCGTTGGTCGATCTGGCCATCGTGGTTGAGGCCGGGCGCGATCTCGCCGCCGGCTTCAAGGTCACCTACCGCGTCGGCAATGCGCGCTGGAGCCCGGTCTACGATGCCGCACTTGACACTGTGGCGAACGGCCCCGTGGCGAAACTCAGCCTCGTGCGCCGCGCCTCGGTGACCCAGCGCACCGGCGAGGACTGGAGCGATGTGGAGCTTACACTGTCCACCGCGCGCGTGGCAGGGGGCGCGACCGCTCCTGAAGTGCAGACGCAGGCGCTGGCCTTGCGCGACCCCGTCGTGGTGTTCGACGCCGACCAAGCCCGGCGTCAGCGAAGCCTCGCCGCCGGCGCGCGCCAGGATGCGCCCATGTCGATGGCGGCGCCGGCGCCTATGAATGAGGTGGCCAAGGCTGTCGAACAGGAAGCCTCGGCCTCCGCAACAGCATTTTCCGCAGCCTTCATCGCGCCGGGGCGAGTCAGCGTAAGCCGCGATGGTTCCGCCCGCGTGCTTAGGCTGTCGACGCACGAGCTTGACGCGCCGCTGCTGGCCAAGGTCGCGCCTGCGCTGGAAACGCGCGCCTATCTGTCCACCAACCTGACCTGGGGGGACGATGTGCCGCTGTTGCCGGGTGAGGTGTCGCTCACCCGCGACGGCGTATTCGTTGGCAAGGCGCGGATCGGCGCGGTCGCCGCCGGCGACCAGTTCGAGCTTGGCTTTGGGGCCGACGACCGGATCAAGGTCGAGCGCGTGCCCGTCCGCCGCCGCGACAATGATCCGTCGGGCTGGAACTCCACCCGCAACCAGATTTCGGAACACCGCACGGCCGTCACCAACCTGCACCGCCGTCCGATGCGGATCAGCGTGATCGATCGCATTCCGGTGTCCGAGAACAGCGCGATCACGGTCGAAGCCCTGCCGACCAACACAGCTCCGACAGAAAAGATCGTGCAGGACCGGCGCGGCGTCATGGGCTGGACCCATGACTATGCGCCATCGGAGAAACGCGAGATCAGGCTCGGCTGGCGGCTGCGCTGGCCGGCGGACAGGGAGCTGGTGGGACAATGAGCCGGCTGGTTTTCCTTGACCGACGCGGTGCTTTGGACCATGAGAAGCTGCAAGGATGATCAAAAGCCCTGGCCTTGCGCCGGGGCTTTTCGTTGGGACGGAGCCTGTCGATGGCGAACGTGGTTGTGGTCGGCGCCCAGTGGGGCGACGAGGGCAAGGGCAAGCTGGTCGACTGGCTATCGAGCCAGGCAGACGTGGTGGTGCGCTTTCAGGGCGGACACAATGCCGGCCACACGCTGGTCATCGACGGCGTGGTCTACAAGCTCTCATTGCTGCCCTCCGGCATCGTCAGGCCGGGCAAGCTCTCGGTCATCGGCAACGGGGTGGTGATTGATCCCTGGCACCTCGTCGAGGAAATCGCCAAGCTGCAGGCCCAGGGCGTCGCCATCAGCCGTGACAACCTGCGCATTGCCGACAACGCGACCTTGATCCTGCCACTGCACCGCGAACTCGACCATTTCCGCGAAACCTCGAATTCCGGGCTGAAGATCGGCACGACAAAGCGCGGCATCGGCCCGGCCTACGAGGACAAGGTCGGCCGCCGCGCCATCCGCGTCATCGATCTGGAGGACGACGCACTGCTCGAGGCAAAGATCGAGCGCCTGCTGACCCATCACAACGCCTTGCGCAGGGGGCTCGGGATCGCGGAGGCCGACGGCACGCAACTGCTGGCCGAACTCAAGACCATCGCGCCTAAAATCCTGCCCTATGCCGATACGGTCTGGTCCTTGCTCGACAATGAGCGGCGGACGGGCCGGCGCATCCTGTTCGAAGGCGCGCAAGGCGCGCTCCTCGACGTCGACCACGGCACCTACCCCTTCGTGACCTCGTCCAACATCGTGGCCGGGCAGGCCGCCACCGGTTCCGGCCTCGGACCGGGGGCGGTGGGCTATGTGCTCGGCATCGCCAAGGCCTACACCACGCGGGTTGGCGAAGGCCCGTTCCCCACCGAACTCCACGATGAGATCGGTGAGCTGATCGGCTCCAAGGGCAAGGAGTTCGGCGTCGTTACCGGGCGCAAGCGGCGCTGCGGCTGGTTCGATGCCTGCCTCGTGCGCCAGACCGTTAAGACCTCCGGCATCGATGGCATCGCCCTGACCAAACTCGACATTCTGGACGGCTTTCCTGAAATCAAGGTCTGCGTCGCCTATGACCTCGACGGCCGGCGCATCGAGACCCTGCCGGCCGGGCAGGCGGCGCAGGCGCGCGTCAAACCGATCTACGAAACCATCGAAGGCTGGACCGATTCGACAGCCGGAGCGCGCAGCTGGGGCCAGTTGCCGGCGCAGGCGATCAAGTATGTCCGGCGCATCGAGGAACTGATCGGCGCGTCCGTGGCCGTTCTGTCGACATCACCCGAGCGTGACGACACGATTCTCGTCCGCAACCCCTTCGAGGGTTGACGAAACGGAGCGCATGGGGACAAAGCACTCGCATGGCGGATTTTTACCCTGTCCTGTCCAAGGCCATTGCGGGTCTGGCGGACCAGTCACCGGAGACGCGCCGCGCGATCTATGATCGGGCGAAGCTGGTGCTGGTCACGCAACTGGGCAAGATGCAGCCGCCCCTCCCCGAGGCCGAGATTGCCAGACAGCAACAGGCCCTCGATGAGGTCATCGCCCGCATCGAGCGGGAGCAGGCAGCGTCCCAATCTGGCCCGCCGGCTGGTGAACCGGCGCCGTATACGACTGTTCCGGACCTCCCTTCGCCAGCGCTGAAACCCGCTGCCACCACCCGCCCCGCCCTCGCCACACGGCCCGTGCCGCCAGCACCGCAGCAGGATGAGACACCGGCAGCCGAAGCTGAAACACCTGCCCCCCAGGGCCGCCCGCGCCTCGAAATCAGCACCGGGGACAAGACAGGCAACGCGCGCACCATCCGCAATCTGATTGTGGCAGGAGGCGTCGCGCTGGCGATCGGACTGATTGCAGTGACGGCCGTCTACGTCAATCGCGAGCCAACACCGCTGCCCACGCCCTCGCCGAACCAGACCAGGCCAGCCGCCCCACAGGCCGGCGGCCCGAAGATCAACGAGCGCGCCGGCGCCGAAACGCCTGCGGCGCAAAGCCCGGCGACCCCGTCTGCTCCCCAGCCTCCGGTCGCCATGCAACCCGGTCAGCCGCCGCGCGCGGAGATCGCGGTGGCGCAGCGGGCCGTCCTCTACATCGAGCCGGCGGATCCGTCACAGCCGCCGCGCGGCATCCAGGGCCGGGTATCCTGGCGTGTCGAGGCACAGAACGCCGGCCAGGGCCAGCAGCTCGAAACGGTGATCCGCGCCGACACGGAAATCCCTGAAGTGGGCCTGTCGCTGGTCTTCACGATCCGCCGCAACACGGACGCGGCCTTCCCCGCGTCCCATATCGTCGGCATGCGCTTCCAGCGCAGCGCGGATGATGGCAACGGCGCAGTCCGCGAGGCCGGCGTGCCGCAGTTCAAGACCGAGGAGAACGAGCGTGGCGCGCCGCTCTCGGCCATCACCAGCGCGCTGGGCGAGAACCTCTTCGTGTCGGCGCT
>JAPLOW010000068.1:0-15061 GCA_026400555.1 Hyphomicrobiales bacterium | reverse complement strand
AATGTCGATCTGATCCGCAGCCGCAACTGGATCGACATCCCGGTGCGCTTCGCCTCCGGCAAACGCGGCATCATCGCGTTTGAGAAGGGCCTCTCGGGCGACCAGCGCATCGCCGAGGGCTTCCGCGCCTGGCAGTAGCACCAAGACAATCGCCCCGGCCTTGCGACCGGGGCGATGCTGGAACAACCACAAAAAGACGTATGCGTCAGGCTGCAGGCCTGATCCGGGCCGGAACGTCCGTCGCTTCGCGCCGTACAAGGGAGGCCTTGACGGCCTCTTGGACTTTCTCGAAGGCACGTACCTCGATCTGCCGGACACGCTCGCGCGACACGCCGAACTCTTCGGAGAGTTGTTCGAGCGTCACCGGATCGTCGAGCAGGCGGCGCGCCTCGAAAATCCGCCGCTCGCGCACATTCAGGACCGACAGGGCGTCGCGCAGCGCGGCCAGCCGATTGTCACTTTCCTCGCTTTCGACGAGGCGGGCTTCCTGGCTCGAACTGTCGTCGACCAGCCAGTCCTGCCATTCGCCCTCGCCCTCCTCGCGCAGGGGGGTGTTGAGCGAGGCATCGCCGCTCAGGCGGCGGTTCATGTCGATCACGTCCTGCTCGGGAACGCCGAGCTTGGTTGCAATCTGCTTCACCTGGTCGGGACGCAGATCGCCCTCGTCAAGCGCCGAAATCTTGCTCTTGGCCTTGCGCAGGTTGAAGAACAGCTTTTTCTGGTTGGCGGTGGTGCCCATCTTCACGAGTGACCACGAACGCAGGATGTACTCCTGGATCGAGGCCTTGATCCACCACATCGCATAGGTCGCCAGACGAAAGCCCTTGTCCGGCTCGAAGCGCTTGACCGCCTGCATCAGGCCGACATTGCCTTCCGAGACGACCTCGCCGATCGGCAGGCCGTAGCCGCGATAACCCATCGCAATCTTGGCGACGAGCCTGAGATGCGAGGTCACCAGCTTGTGCGCCGCGTCCCGGTCGTCATGCTCGCGCCAGCGTTTGGCGAGCATGTACTCCTGGTCCGGCTGCAGCATCGGAAACCTGCGGATTTCATCAAGATAGCGCGACAGACCGCCTTCGGCGGCCATGATCGGCAGATTTGCGGTGGCCATGCCATCCTCCTGTTCCGGTCCCCTGTTTCAGGCAGACCCGTGTCGACGCCCGCAATCGGCACATCGTCAGCCCCTTATAGAGCGTCAAACCATGGCCGAAAATAGGCAATGACGCGCATCAGGCTCACAGTTTTGCGATCTCTTCTTGCAAATCTGCAAACTCAACCGGTGGGTCGGCGTGGAAGCTCAGCGTTTCGCCCGTGACCGGATGGGCGAAGCCCAGCAGCGCTGCATGCAGCGCCTGCCGGCCGAGCGCCTCGAGCGCCAACCGCGCCGTCGTGGGCAGTTTCTGCGCCTTGGTGACGAAGCCGGGCCCGTAGACACGGTCGCCCAGCAACGGATGCCCGAGATGGGCCATGTGGACCCTGATCTGGTGCGTCCGGCCGGTTTCGAGTTCGCAGCGCAACAGACTCGCCAGCGGTTCAGCGGCATGGGCGGGATAGCTCGCAAGCACCTCATAATGCGTGATCGCGGCGCGCCCCCTGCCCTCGGCGACAACGGCCATCTTCTCGCGGTTCTTGCTGCTCCGATCGATCGGGGCATCGACCGTGCCCACGGTCCGGCGCGGCGCGCCCCAGACGATCGCCAGATAAGCCCGCTCCAGCGGCCCCGTGCGGCCGTGATCGGCAAACTGGGCGCTGAGCCCGGCATGGGCAACATCGTTCTTGGCCACGACCAGCAGCCCGCTTGTGTCCTTGTCGAGCCGGTGCACGATCCCCGGCCGACGCACCCCGCCGATGCCAGACAGCGAGGCGCCGCAATGCGCGATCAGCGCGTTGACCAAGGTACCGTCCTCATGCCCCGCCGCGGGATGCACCACCAGTCCGGCCGGCTTGTCGATGACGATCAGATCGTCATCTTCATAGACGATGGCGAGGGGAATATCCTGCCCGACGGGTTCGGCGGCGCGCGGCGGTGGCACGTTCACCTCCACGACCTGCCCTGCCTTCAGCTTTCGTCCGCCATCGCAACAGGCGGCGTCATCGAGGCGGACCTCACCTTCGCCGATCAGGGCCTGCCAGCGGCTGCGGCTGAGTGCCGGCAACGTCTGGACAAGCCAGCGGTCGAGCCTCACGCCAGCGCCCTCGGGCGGGACAACGAGGCGGTGGCATTGCCCGAAAGCGTGTTGCCCTTCGGCATGGTGGTCGTCGAACATGCGCCGGCATGCCATGCATGGGTGGCCTCGCGCAACTGCCGGCGGGTTTTGCTTGCCCCTGGACGCCAGGATGACTAAGTCACCTTGTCAGCTCCCATCGTCTAGTGGCCTAGGACGTCGCCCTCTCACGGCGAAAACACCGGTTCGAACCCGGTTGGGAGCGCCAGATTTTTGAATAACTTAGCGTGTTTTCAGCGGGTTGCACCGACAGAGTTTGCTTTCAGCACTTGACAACGCTGCCTGCCGGGGCCTGACCGCGGGTCGCCGGCCGTGCGGGTGTTTCGGCGGAACGAGAGGCCTGCCGCCGCTTGCGGCGCCTGATACGTACTACCAACAACCCGAGGCAGATTCACATGAAACTGCTGGACTTTGGCGGTTGACGCGCGCCACAATGGCGATCTGGAAGCATTTAAAGGCAGCTTTCAAACGATTGGGGATCACCATGCGCCATCTTACGAAACTCGTCACAGCTTCGACTATGATCGCCCTGATGGCGACCGCGGCCTACGCGCAGACGCCGCGCGACACCGTCGTGATGGCCAAGCAGATCGACGACATTATCTCGCTTGATCCGGCGGAAGCCTTCGAGTTTTCGGGCGTCGAGGTTGGCGCCAATGTTTACGACAAGCTGATCACGGTTGATCTTGCCAAGAACAATGCCCTGATCGGCGATCTGGCGGAAAGCTGGACCGTCAGCCCGGACAATCTGACCTACACCTTCAAGCTTCGCTCGGGCGTCAAGTTCCACTCCGGCAATCCGTTGACCGCAGCGGACGTGGTTTACTCATTCCAGCGCGCGGTGACCCTCAACAAGTCGCCGGGCTTCATCCTGACCCAGTTCGGCTTCGACAAGGACAATGTCCTGCAGAAGGTGAAGGCCGTGAACGACACCACGGTCGAGATCACGGTCTCGAAGCCGTTCGCACCGACCTTCTTCCTGAACTGCCTGACCTCCGGCGTCGCCAGCATCGTCGACTCCAAGCTCGTCACGGCCAACGCCAAGGACGGCGATTTCGGCAATGGATGGCTGAAGCTCAATTCTGCCGGCTCCGGCGCTTACTCGGTCCGCGCCTACCGCCCGAACGAGCAGTATGCCCTCGAAGCCAACGCCAACTGGTACAAGGGCGCCCCCAAGAACAAGCGCGTGATCGTGCGGCATGTGGCCGAGCCGGCCTCGCAGCGCCTGCTGCTTGAAAAGGGCGACATCGACGTCGCCCGCAATCTCTCGAAGGACCAACTCGCTGCCGTGCGCGAGAAAGCCGATATCGGCCTCGTCCAGGGTGACAAGGGTTACATCCTCTATCTTGGCCTCAACACCAAGAACCCGAACTTCGCCAAGCCCGAGGTCCGCGAGGCGCTGAAGTGGCTGGTGGATTACGACTCCATCGAGCGCAACATCGTTGCCGGAACCTACAAGCCGCACGAATCCTTCCTGCCGCAGGGGTTCCTCGGCGCGATCACCGACAAGCCCTACAAGTTCGATCCGGCCAAGGCCAAGGAACTGCTGGCCAAGGCAGGCCTGCCGAACGGCTTCTCGGTGACGATGGATGTGCGCTCGACCGCGCCGATCACCGACATCGCCCAGGCCATCCAGGCCAACTGGGCACAGGCTGGCGTCAAGCTGGAGTTGATCCCCGGCGACGGCAAGCAGACCCTGACCAAGTACCGCGCCCGGACCCATGATATCTATATCGGCCAGTGGGGCCCGGACTATCTTGACCCGCACACCAATGCCGAGACCTTCGCCATCAACGAGAACAATGGCGACGACGCCAAGTCCAAAACCCTCGCCTGGCGCAATGCCTGGGACATCCCGGAAATGACCAAGGTCACGCAGGCGGCGGTGCTTGAATCCGATGCCGGCAAGCGTGCGGCGACCTATGGCGTCCTGCAGCGCGAACACCAGAAGGTCTCGCCATTCGTCATCATGTTCCAGCAGGTCGAGGTTTCGGCGCAGCGCAAGAACGTCTCCGGCTGGGTCATCGGACCGACATCGGACACCAATCTCTACGCGCCCATCGTCAAGAACTGAGGCCCGCACGGACAGGAATAGGGCCGACGCCTCCCCTTCCGGGCGGGACGCGTCGGTCGCTTTACAATTCTGTGGTGAAGCGCGGCGAGCCATCACCGCGATAACCCTCCTGCAAGCTGCGTGTGCCGGTCCAGCATGGCAGCCAATCGAAGCGCGACGCACCACAGGCCCCCCATGGCAAGTTCTTCCGGTCCGATGACCGGCCCTGCAACGGCTCCAAGCGGCAGCGGCCCCGGCCGGTTGACGCGTTGGGGCAAGTTGCTGTCGCGTGAGTTGACCACCGTCGCGATCACGATGTTCGGCCTTCTGGCCATCACCTTCCTGATCGCGCGCGTCATCCCGATCGATCCGGTTCTTGCCGTGGTCGGCGACAACGCGCGCCCGGACGTCTATGAAGCCGCCCGCCTTGCGCTCGGCCTCGACAAGCCGCTGTGGCAGCAGTTTGCGATATATGTCGGCAAGGTCTTCACCGGCGATCTCGGCACCTCCATCCTGACCGCGCAGCCTGTGATCAGCGACATCAAGCGTGTTTTTCCGGCGACGCTCGAACTGGCCACGCTTGGGACGCTGGTGGGCATCACCTTCGGCATTCCGCTGGGTGTGCTGGCGGCGGTCAACCAGGGCCGCTGGCCTGACCAGATCGCGCGTTTCATCGGCCTGTTCGGCTATTCAATTCCGATTTTCTGGCTCGGCCTGATGGGCCTCCTGCTGTTTTACGCCAAGCTCGGCTGGGTCAGCGGACCGGGCCGGATTTCGATCGCATACCAGGATTTCGTCACGCCCATGACCGGCGTGATCCTGCTCGACGCGGTCATGCAGGGCGAGTGGGACGCCTTCTGGAACGGGCTCTCACACCTGATCCTGCCCTCCGCCGTGCTCGGCATGTTCAGCCTCGCCTATATCAGCCGCATGACCCGCAGCTTCATGATCACGGAACTGCAGCAGCAGTATGTGATCGCCGCGCGCGTCAAGGGCATGTCGGAAGCTCGCGTGATCTGGCGCCATGCCCTGCGCAACGCGCTGGTTCCGCTGACGACGGTGATTGCCCTATCCTACGCCAATCTGCTCGAAGGCTCGGTGCTGACCGAAACCATCTTCGCCTGGCCCGGCCTCGGCCGCTACATCACCAACGGCCTTCTCAACGCCGACATGAACGCCGTTCTGGGCGGAACGCTCGTGGTTGGCGCGATCTTCATCGGTGTCAATCTGTTTGCGGACATTCTCGGCCGCATCTTTGATCCGAGGACGAGGTGAGACGATGGGCAACTGGACCGCCTACCTCACCGCCGATGCGCCAGCCTCCCGCCGGCAGGCGCGTCTCGGCCAAGCCTGGCGGCAGTGGCTCGCCCTGAAGCAGAACCCGCTCGCCATTGCCGGGCTCATCATCGTCATATCGCTGCTGCTGATCGCGGCCTTTGCCCCCTTCATCGCGCCGTTCGATCCGCTTGCGCAAGATCTCGACAGGCGCCTGATGCCGCCCTCCGCGCTCAACCTCTTTGGCACGGATTCCCTCGGGCGAGACATCTTCAGCCGCATTGTCTACGGCGCCCGTGTCACCCTGTTCATCGTGCTGCTGGTGGTGATCTCTGTCGGCCCGCTCGGCCTGTTGATCGGCGCAACATCGGGCTATCTCGGCGGCTGGGTTGACCGCGCGCTGATGCGTCTCACCGATGTCTTCCTCGCCTTCCCGCGCCTCGTGCTCGCCCTCGCCTTCGTGGCCGCTCTCGGGCCAGGGCTCGAGAATGCCGTGATCGCCATCGCCGTCACGGCGTGGCCGCCCTATGCACGCGTGGCCCGGGCCGAGACGCTCGTGATCCGCAACGCCGACTACATAGCCGCCGTGCGCCTGCAGGGCGCGTCCTCGTGGCGGATCGTGTTGCGCCACATCGTGCCGATGTGCCTGCCTTCCCTGATCGTGCGCACCACACTTGACATGGCCGGCATCATCCTGACCGCCGCTGGCCTCGGCTTTCTCGGCCTTGGCGCACAGCCGCCGATGCCCGAATGGGGTGCGATGATTTCGGCCGGGCGCGAGCAGATCTTCGATCAGTGGTGGGTGGCAACATTCCCGGGACTGGCGATCTGCGTTGTCGCTCTCGGCTTCAACCTTCTGGGCGATGGCCTGCGCGATGTGATGGACGCCAAATGAGCGAAGCCGTCGTAGCGCTGCTTGAAGTCGACAATCTCAAGGTCAACTTCCATACGCCAACCGGCATTGTCCGCGCCGTCCGCGGCCTCTCGTTCAGCCTTGGCCGCGAGAGGCTCGGCATCGTCGGCGAATCCGGCTCCGGCAAGTCGATGACCGGGCGGGCGATCCTGGACCTCATCCCTTATCCGGGAGAGGTCCTGGCCGACCGCATGCTGTTCCGCGGCGAAGACCTGCTGACGATGCCGAAGGCAACGCGCCGCAAGCTGCGCGGGCGACGCATCTCGATGGTGATGCAGGATCCGAAATTCTCGCTCAACCCGGTCATGACCGTCGGCGACCAGATCGCCGAAGCCTACCGTGTCCATCACAAGGCCAACGCGCGCGAGGCCCGCGAGCGCACGCTCGCCATGCTCGATGCGGTCCAGATCCGTGAGCCGGAGCGTGTCTACGCGCTCTATCCGCATGAGGTGTCGGGCGGCATGGGCCAGCGCGTGATGATCGCGATGATGCTGATCGCCGAGCCCGACATCCTGATCGCCGACGAGCCGACATCCGCGCTCGACGTGACGGTACAGTTGCAGGTGCTGAAAATCCTCGACGACCTCGTCACCAGCAGGGGCATGGGCCTGATCTTCATCAGCCATGACCTGCATCTGGTGCAGTCCTTCTGCGACCGGGTGATCGTCATGTATGGCGGCAAGGCGATGGAGACGATGCCGGCTGCGGAGCTGGCGGACCCATCGGCCATGTCGCGCCGCCATCCCTACACGCTCGGCCTGCTCGGCTGCCTTCCCGAACTGGGCAACCCCAAGGGCAGGCTCTCGACCCTGACCCGCGATCCGGAATGGCTGGCATGAGCGCACCCGCCGTCATCGTCGATCGGCTGAATGTGGCTCCTCCCATGTCGTCCGCGATGTCTCCTTTGAGGTGGCGGAGGGGGAAAGCTATGGCATTGTCGGTGAGTCCGGCTCGGGCAAGTCCACCGTGCTGCGCGTTCTGGCCGGCCTCAACCAGGAGTGGAGCGGCGCGGTTACGATCTTCCGCAAGGCCCAGCCAAGGGTGCGCGACAAGGCCTTTCACCGCGCGGTGCAGATGGTCTTCCAGGACCCCTATGGCAGCCTCCACCCGAAGAAGACGCTTGATGACGCCCTCGCCGAACCGCTGGCCATTCATGGCATCGGTGACGCCGAACGCCGGATCGCCCGCGCGCTGAGCGATGTCGGCCTGCCCTCCGCCTTCCGTTACCGCTATCCGCACCAGCTGTCCGGCGGCCAGCGACAGCGCGTGGCGATTGCGCGGGCGCTGGTTCTGGAGCCGACGCTGTTCCTGCTCGACGAGCCGACATCCGCACTCGACGTCTCGATCCAGGCTGAGGTGCTGAACCTGCTGCAGGCGCTGCGGCAAGAGCGCAAGCTGACCTACATCCTCGTCAGCCACGACCTCGCCGTGGTCGGACACATGTGCGAACGGCTGATGGTGATGCAGCATGGCCAGTGCGTCGAGGAGATGAGCGCCGCAACCCTGAGCGCTCGCAAGCCGGAAACCGCCTATGCACAGGCGCTGCTGGTGGCCAGCGAAGGCTTCCGCCGTCAGGGTTGAAACGCGGCCTTCGCAGCCGCATCGGCCTCGAGGATGGCGACGAAGACATGGTAAAAGCTGCTCGCCGGAAGCCGGCTGCTGATCACCTGTCCGTCCGCATCGACCTGATCGATCCAGGCTCCGGCCGGCGCCGGGCGGATATAGGTCTCGAACAGGCGTTCCAGCGCCGCTGCGGCCTTGTCTGCCGCGCCCTGAACCCCGGCCTGCGCCTGCGCGGTCCAGGCCTTGGCGAGTTCGGTCTGAGGCCAGAGACGCCGGGTCGACTTCACAATGGCACCGTCGCGGGAGGCCTCGTCGATCAGAAGGCCGGTCTTGGGATCGACCGTCGCCAGCGCGTTCGCCAGCAGTTTGCCGGAGAGGTCCGCAATATCCGGAACCGCGTGAGGCAAGCTCGCCAGCCCAGCGCGCTTGTGCAGCAGCCAGACCCATTCCGCCATGTGCCCCGGCTCGACGATCTGCCCGGCGTGGCCGGCGGCAGGCCGGAGGTCCGCATCGAAGAACTCGCCGAGCATTCCTGTCCGCTGGTCGAGGAAGTGCTGAACGACCACGTCCAGCAACCGGTCGGCGCGGGCGACGCCATCCGGCCTCACCCCCGTTTCCGTCAGCGCCAGCATAGCCTCGACCATATGCATGTGCGGGTTCTGGCGCCGCGGCAGGCTGTTCCGGTCGTCTTCGCGGAGTGAGCCGTCCGAAAGGGTCAGGCCCGAGGCAATGAAGTGGATCACGTCATCGAGCGCCTGCCGGACCCTGGCCTCGCCTGTGGCCCGCCAACACCAGGCGAAGGCCAGGACCATGAAGGCATGATCGTAGCTGTCGCGACGCGTATCGACAGGCCGGAAGTCCGGGGCCAGCAGATGCGCAAACCCGCCCTTGCCGGCCTCACGCGCCGTGTCCGTCAGCCGGTCGAACGCCGCCAGCGCCAGTGCGCCGCCGTCCGCGAACCAGCCAAGGTGCCCGGCATGCGCATAGACATAGATCTGCCGTGCCTGCACGCGGGTGCGCTGGTTTGCCAACATATCGGGTGTTGTATCGGGCAGCAGCGTTTCACGGAACGCGCCGGTTGCGGCATCACGCCCGGCCGTCGCCCAGAACGGGAGCGCCTGTCCGATGAGCCAGGCCTTCAGCGCGCCGGAGATCACCGTCAGGCGCGCGCTCGCCGCCTGTGCGTCAGAATGGTTCGGCATCGTCATCAAGGCGCACAATGTCATCTTCACCGAGATAGCTGCCGGTGGCCACCTCGATGATCTCGATATCGGCCGCCGTGCTGTTGCCGACCCGGTGCGGCACGCCCTGCGCCACGAACTGCGACATGTTCTGCTCCAGAACCCGCGTGTCATCGCCGACGGTGATGTCGGCCGCGCCCGTGACCATGACCCAATGCTCGGTGCGGTGGCTGTGCCGGTGCAGGGACATGCGCTTGCCCGGATAGATCATGATGCGCCGGACATGAAAGCCCGCGCCGCGCTCGGTCGTCTGATGCCAACCCCAGGGACGATAGATCCGGACATGCTCGGTTGCGGCCGTCACACCCCGCGCCTTCAGTTGGTCGACAAGACCCTTGACCTCGCCGCTGCGCTCCCTGTCGGTCACGAGAACGGCGTCGCGCGTCGCGACCACCACCAGCCCGCTGACGCCGATGAGTCCGACGACAGCGCCGTCGGTCGAGACAAAGCTGTTGCGCGCGTCCAGCGTCACCGCCTCGCCCCGCAGGACGTTGCCGTCGTCGTCACGCTCAGCCATGCCCCAGAGCGCATCCCAGGTACCGATATCGGACCATCCGAACCGCCCGGGAACAACCGCCATGAGCTGCGACCGCTCCATCACTGCATAGTCGATCGACTTCTTTTCCGCACGCTGGAAGTGTCCGGCATCCAGCACCTTGCCGCCCAGATCGTCACGAGCCTCAGCGACGGCGGCCTGGATCGCCACAAGGCTGTCGGGCGCAAAACGCGCGTATTCCGCCAGAAGGACATCGGCCCTGAACAGGAAATTGCCGGAGTTCCACAGGAAGCCCGCCTTGAGATAGGCCAGCGCGGCCTCCGCCCCCGGCTTCTCGACGAACCGCGAGACCAGTCGGGCCGCCCCGCCGCCCGGCAGGGGCGCGCCGGGCTCAATGTAGCCATAGGCCGTCGCCGCAAAGGCAGGCTCAATGCCGAAGGTGACAATGCGCCCTGCCTGGGCAGCAGAAAGCGCACCCGCGACCGTGGCCCGAAAGCCGGCGCCGTCCCGCACCATGTGGTCTGCCGCCAGCACCAGCACCGGCGTCGCCGGGTCGCGCTCAGCGATCAGTGAGACGCCGGCCATGATCGCAGGCCCGGACTCGCGCGCCATCGGCTCAAGCAGGAGCTCTGCCTTCGCGCCGATCTCGTCGAGCTGGCGTTGGATCATGAAATGGTGCTTCTGGCCGGCCACGATCAGCGGCGGATCGAAGCGGTCCGGGTCCACCACCCTCAGGACTGTTTCCTGAAAGCTTGAGCGTTCGCCGAGCAGCGGCGCAAACTGCTTGGGGAACGAGTCGCGCGAAACAGGCCAGAGCCGTGTGCCTGAACCGCCGCACATGATCAGGGGTCTGATAGTCATGGTCCGCTCCGCCGCAACGATCATGTAGTGAGATCGGACGAAGCCGTCCACCGAAGACCGGCGGCAGCGTTAAGGCTGCCCGCCCCGCTCGCGCCGATAGCCGGTCGCCAGCACGTACAGTTCCGAGGAGTCCGCCCGGCTTGCCGAAGGCTTCAGGTTCCGCACAGTGGTAAAATCGCGCTTGAGCTCGCTGAGCAACGCGGCGCTTTCCCCGCCCTGGAAGAGCTTGACCAGAAAGAAGCCGCCCGGCGACAGGACTTCATGGGCGAAGTCGAGGGCCGCCTCGGCCAGCCCGATGATCTTGAGGTGGTCAGTCTTCTTGTGCCCGGTGGTGTTCGCCGCCATGTCGGACATCACGCCGTCCGCGGGTCCGTCCAGCATGTCCTTCAGCCGCTGCGGCGCCGCCTCGTCCATAAAGTCCATCTGGATAATCTCGGCGCCCGGCACCGGATCGACCCGCAACAAGTCGATGCCGATCACCTTGCCCTTACCGCTCTTCACGCCGATGCGCTCGCCGGCAACCTGGCACCAGCCGCCGGGTGCACATCCCAGGTCGATCAGGCGCTGGCCAGGCCTGAGGAATTTCACCTTGTCGTCCATCTCCGACAGCTTGAACGCGGCCCGTGAGCGGTAGCCCGCCTCCTTGGCACGCTTCACGTAAGGGTCATTGAGCTGCCGCCTGAGCCAAAGTTGCGACGAGTGCGAGAGCTTTCGCGAGCGCTTCACCTCGACCTTGAGATCGCGCGCGCCCCTGCCCGCCCCGGGAGGCTTTCCGCCGCCAGAGCCCTTCCTGTCACCCGCGCTCATGGCATCCGCCGACGCTTCCAGGCGCCGTCCTCGAACATCATCTTGAGCAGGATGCCCTCGCGCAGACCCCGGTCCGCGATCCGGACCATCGGGCTCGGGAACAGCCTCCGGATGGCCTCGAAGATGGCACAGCCCGCCAGCACGAGGTCGGCGCGCTCCTTACCGATGCAGGCATTTGCGGCCCGCGCGTCGTAATCCATCGCGAGCATCTCGTCGATCACTGCAGAAACTTCGGCGTCGCGCATCCACAGACCATCGACCTTGCGCCGATCGTAGCGCTGCAGCTTGAGGAACAAACCTGCGACGGTCGTCACCGTTCCGGATGTGCCGAGCAGATGAAAGCCGCGCCGCATCAGTGCCGGCTTGGCCCGTGCATGGAACTTCTGCAGCGCCGTCATCGCTTCGGCGACCATCGCCTCGAACAGATCCGGACCGACATCGACGCCACCATGCCGTTCCGCCAGCGACACCACGCCGATCGGGATCGATTCCCAGGTCTGGATGCGCTCCGCAGGGCTGCGGCCTGACGAACGCCCGCCAAGCCAGACGATCTCGGTCGAGCCGCCGCCGATGTCGAACACGATGATCGCTTCGGCGTCCGGCGACGCCAGCGCCGCGCAGCCGGTGACGGCGAGCATCGCCTCCGTGCGCTGGTCGACCACTTCGAGTTGAAGGCCGGTCTCCGCCGCGGCTCTTGCCACGAATTCCTTGCCATTGGCCGCCGCCCGGCACGCCTCGGTGGTCACCAGCCGCGCCCGTGCCACGCGCCTGAGCTTCATCTTGGCCGCACAGGCATGCAGCGCGTCGAGGGCCCGTTCGATCGCCGCCTCGCCGAGGCGGCCATGGACCGAAAGCCCCTCGCCAAGACGCACGATCCGGGAGAAGGCGTCGATCACGCGAAAGCCGTGCTGCGCCGGCTGCGCCACCAGCAGGCGACAGTTGTTGGTGCCAAGGTCGAGCGCGGCATAGGTGTGGTTCAGCCCGGCCGACTGGCCCGACGTCCCTTCACGCTCCGCGCCGTGACCAAGTGACTGCGGCGCGCCCGGAGACGGCCTGTCGCCCATGTTCAACAGATCATTCCTTGCAAGCGGCGCTCAGCCTCGCGGCGATCGCCTCGTTGACGGCACTGTAGACCCGTTCAGGCGCGTGTCGCAACTGCACCGCCGTTGATGGCGGCGTGGCGCATGTTCTTGACCCGAAGCCGCTGGGCCTCGCGGGCACGGATGACCGCAGCCTGCATGCGCGTTGACAATACCTTCGGCGACAGCGGCTTGGCGAGGATGTCCTCGATTCCAAGCTTGATCGCCATGTTGATGACAGTCTTGCTCGGGCGGCTGAGCGTCAGGATGATCGGCGTGTCGCGCCTGGATGTTTCCGGGCTGCTGCGCGCCAGCCGGATGAAGTCCTCACCCGAGAGCATCGGCATGTCCCATTCGAGAATCACGATGTCCGGCACCAGCATCATGAACTGCCCGATTGCCTCCGCACCGTCGGCGGCCTCGATGATCCGGCGGATGCCGCCACGCATCAGGATTTCGCGCAGGATCCGGCGCATATGCATGCTCGGATCCGCGAGAAGCACCACCAGATCAGGCAGTTTGGGTAGTTCTGACACGCCTCGACCTGCCCTGGGAACGCAACACGCACCCACTTATCCGGAAGAGGATTTGACATCCGGTTACCGGAAAAGAATATCTTCGCCACATTGTCCGCCCGTCTGCGCACGCCACAGGACCATCTCATGCCCAGCAAACCACGCTTCGTGCTGGCCCTTGACCAGGGCACGACCTCGACAAGGGCGATCCTGTTTGGCGCAGACTACAGCATCGCAGCCGTCGCGCAGAAGGAATTCCCCCAGCACTATCCCGCCTCGGGCTGGGTTGAGCATGCCCCGGAAGACATCTGGAAAACCAGCAAGGCGGTGATGCGCGCAGCCCTGCGCAAGGCAGGTGCCACGGCTTCGCAGGTTGTGGCGGTCGGCATCACCAACCAGCGCGAGACAACGGTCATCTGGGACCGTGCCACCGGCGAGCCCATCAGCAACGCGATTGTCTGGCAGGACCGCCGCACAGCCGATGTCTGCGCCCGTCTGAAGGGGGCAGGCCACGAGGCGCTGGTCAGCGCGCGGACAGGACTGCTGCTCGATCCCTATTTTTCTGCCACCAAGATCGCCTGGCTGCTTGACCATGTCCCGGGCGCCCGCGCCCGCGCCAAACGCGGCGAACTGGCCTTCGGCACGATCGACAGCTTTCTCATCTGGCGCCTGACCGGAGGCCGGGTGCATGCGACGGACGCCACCAACGCCAGCCGCACCATGCTGCTCGACATCCACACCGGCCAGTGGGACGCGGAGTTGTGCCAGCTTTTCGATGTGCCGCCGGGCATCCTGCCGGAGGTGCGCGACTGCGCGGCCGATTTCGGCAGCCTGACGCCAGATCTGCTCGGGGCCGCCATCCCAATCTGCGGTGTGGCTGGCGACCAGCAGGCGGCAATGATCGGCCAGGCCTGCTTCGAACCGGGCATGATGAAGTCGACCTATGGGACAGGATGTTTCGCGCTGCTCAACACCGGCCCGGTGGCGGTGCCCTCGACCAAGCGTCTTCTGACCACCATCGCCTATCAGCTCGGCGGCCGGCGCACCTATGCGCTCGAGGGCGCGATTTTCGTGGCAGGCGCAGCGGTGCAGTGGCTGCGTGACGGCCTCCGGCTGATCAAGTCCGCCGCGCAGACCGGTCGCATGGCGGAGGCGGCGGACCCGACGCAGGAGGTCATTCTGGTACCGGCCTTCGTCGGCCTCGGCGCACCGTACTGGGACGCCCATGCGCGCGGCGCGGTCTTCGGACTGACCCGCAACACGGGCCCCAACGAACTGGCGCGCGCCACGCTCGAAAGCGTGTGCTTTCAGACCCGTGACCTGCTCGAGGCGATGACCGCAGACTGGCCGGGCGCCGGGCAGACCGTGCTGCGCGTCGACGGCGGCATGGTCGCGTCGGACTGGACGATGCAACGCCTGTCCGACATCCTCGGCGCGCCGGTGGACCGACCCCAGATCATGGAGACGACGGCCCTCGGCGCTGCCTATCTGGCAGGTTACGCAGCCGGGTTCTTTCCCGAACCTGCTGGCTTCGCCGGAAGCTGGCGGCGGCAACATCGCTTTCTCCCGACTCTTTCGGACGCGGCCCGAGAGCAACGCTATGGGCTGTGGAAGGGCGCCGTGGCGCGCACGCTGACGCGCTGAGGAGCCCATGCCGAAATGCCGGCATGACAGAACCGCGACATGCACCCGGCCGGGACGCAGTTTTCGCTTGTAAGAACAGGCCCCGTTGATTACACCCCCACCACCGTGATCGCGGACGTGCCCGCTTGGTCCCTGCTGGGGGATCGTCTAACGGTAGGACCCCAGACTCTGACTCTGGTTGTCTAGGTTCGAATCCTAGTCCCCCAGCCATTCCGTTTTCCATTTCAAACAGTGATTGAGGCGCGGGCGCATTTTGACTTGAGGGTCTTGCGCGGCGCATCCGCAGCGCCCCACGGCAGCACTCATCAGCATTTCTGACGGGCCGGTGTTGTGGCGACCGGGGCTCCAACCCTCGACGCAAGACAAATTGCCTGCTGCGTCGGCAAAGG
>JAPLOW010000113.1 GCA_026400555.1 Hyphomicrobiales bacterium | reverse complement strand
GTCCCGGGATCGAAAACCCAACGGCCATGGTGGCTCCGCACTGTTCCGTCTGCCCGAGGCTTCTGTCATGACCCTTGTTGCGCTGAAGGCTGGGTTGCGCAGCGAGGCAGCGGGACGCCGTGACGCGCTCGAGATCGACGACCGGCTCGAATGGGACCAGCAGATCACCGAGAACCTGCTTGCCTCGGGGCTGCTTGACAGGTTCAGCGGCGCGCTGGCGGCCTACTGGCCGATGCGCTCCGAGGCCGACCCCAGGCCGCTCATGGTGGCGCTGAAGGAGCGCGGGATCGCGCTGGCTCTCCCCGCGATGGTTCCACACGCAGACGGCGTTGGCCGCACGATCGCCTTCCGGAGCTGGACCCCCTGGGAGCCCATCATTCCGGGCGGCTTTGGTACGCTGATCCCGCTCGACAGCGCGCCTGTCGTCCAGCCCACGGCCCTGATCGTGCCGCTTCTGGCCTTCGACCGGCGCGGCCACCGTCTTGGCTATGGCAAGGGCCATTATGACAGGGCCATCGCCGGGCTCAGGGCGCAAGGCCTGCTTCTCGCCATAGGCCTTGTCTATGCCGCGCAGGAGATCGCCGAGGTGCCGGCTGAACCGCATGACCAGAGCCTCGACGCCGTCGCAACCGAGCACGGCATCACAATTCCGGAAAGCGGCAAGAGCTGACGCGTTGACCTTTGCCCGTTTTCCGGCACAAGTCGGAGCTCAACGCCACACACATTGTCGAGCATCATGCGTCTGTTGTTTCTGGGTGATGTCGTCGGGCGTGCGGGCCGGCTTGCCGTGTCCGAACGGCTGCCGCATCTGCGCCAGCGCTGGGGCCTCGACTGCGTGGTGGTCAATGGCGAGAACGCCGCTGGCGGCTTTGGCATCACCGAAGCGATCTGCCAGGAGATCATCGACGCGGGCGCCGACGCAGTCACGCTCGGCAACCATGCCTGGGACCAGCGCGAGGCGCTGGTGTTCATCGAGCGGCAGCACAGGCTGGTCAGACCGGCCAATTTCCCGCCGGGCACGCCGGGCCGTGGAGCCGCCATGGTGGAGACCGCGAAAGGCCAGCGCGTGCTGGTGGTCAACGTGATGGGCCGGATCGAGATGGAGCCGCTCGACGATCCCTTCCGCGCCGTCGAGGAGGCCATCGCCCAGGCCCCGCTGCGCGAGGTCGTCGATGCCATCGTGCTCGACATCCATGCCGAGGCGACCTCCGAGAAGCAGGCTTTCGGCTGGAATTTCGACGGCCGCGTTTCGCTCACCGTCGGCACCCACACCCATGTGCCGACTGCGGACACGCGAATCCTGCCGGGCGGCACCGCCTTCCAGACCGATGCCGGCATGTGCGGCGACTATCAGTCTGTCATCGGTTTTGACCGGCACGAGCCGATCCGGCGCATGATCCAGAAGACCCCGCTGCAGCGCTGGGAGGCGGCGGGCGGCGACGGCACCCTGTCCGGCGTGGCCGTGGAGGTCGACGACAGGACCGGACTGGCGACCGAGGTCTCGGCCGTCAGGGTCGGACCCCATCTCGTCGAACAGAAACCGGCCTTCTGGGAAAGCTGAGCCATGCGTGGCGAACCGCCGGCCGAGCACCCGGTCATGCACAGTGACCCCGCCTTCGAGCATGCCCGCGCCAGCGATATCCTGCGCGCCATCGCCGACAATGCCACGGGAGAGGCGGTGACGGTCCGCCAGATGATGGATGCCTTCGGCGAGCGCGGCTTCGGGCTGCTGATGATCCTGTTCAGCCTGCCCAACCTCGTGCCCTCGCCCGGCATTGGCGAAATCTTCGGCATCCCGCTCTTTCTCATCGGCTACCAAATGCTGCTCGGGCGCCCGACACCCTGGCTGCCCTACGCCATCAAACGTCGCAGCATACAGCGGACAACGCTGGTCCGCATCGTGAACGCGGTGGAGCCGCGCCTGCGCCGGATCGAGGCGATCCTGAAGCCGCGCCTGACAGTCCTGTTCTCGAACCGGATGGACCGCGCTGTCGGACTGTTTACCCTGCTATGCTCGATCTCGATCATCATCCCATTTCCCGGAACGAATTTTCCGGTGGCGATTGCGACGGTCCTGATCGCGCTTGCGGTCATGGCAGAGGATGGGGTCGTTCTGATCATCGGAGCAACCATCGCTGCCGCCGGGTTGACCTACACCTTTGTTGTCGTCGGCGGCATTGCCTGGCTGGGCGTTCTGGCCCTCGCGAAGATGGTTGTCGCCTAGAACGTGTCGCCGCCCCTGCCTGCCTGCTTCTCAAGCGCGAAAGCTTTGTGATAAGCCGGGCCAAATCGCTTTCGGGCAGTTCGCAGCGCCGGCTTCCGGCGACGGACGCCTGTTGACAGGACGGAGGCTCAGGTGGCCGGGCATTCACAGTTCAAGAACATCATGCACCGCAAGGGCAAGCAGGACGCGATGCGCTCCAAGCTCTTCGGCAAGCTGGCGCGCGAAATCACCGTGGCGGCCAAGCTCGGCCTGCCGGACCCGGCCATGAATCCGCGCCTGCGCATGGCCGTGATCGCCGCACGCGCCGAGAACATGCCCAAGGACAACATCGAGCGGGCCATCAAGAAGGCCGCAGGCAATGACGGCGAAACCTATGACGAAGTGCGTTACGAGGGTCGCGGCCCGGGCGGCGTCATGATGATCGTCGAGGCACTGACCGACAACCGAAACCGCACCGGCGCCAATGTGCGCTCCTATTTCACCAAGGCGGGCGGCGAACTTGGCGCCACCGGTTCGGCCACTTTCATGTTCGACCGGGTCGGCGAGATCGCCTATCCCGCCACGGTCGGCGACGCCGACAAGGTCATGGTGGCGGCCATCGAGGCCGGCGCCGACGACGTGCAGTCGGATGCGGGCGGCCACACCATTACCTGCGCCTTCCCGGACCTGTCCGAGGTATCGAAAGCGCTGGAAGCCATCCTGGGGCCGCCAAACACAGCCAAGGCGGTGTGGAAGCCGCAGAACATGGTGATGCTTGACGAGGACAAGGCGCAATCGATGCTGAAACTGCTCGACACCATGGAGAATGATGACGACGTGCAGAACATCTTCTCCAACTTCGAGGTGTCCGACGAGGTGATGGCCAGGCTGACGACCTGATCAGCCCCGGCCCAGCACGCCGTCCCAAAGCGGCAGGCTGATCAGCGCTGACAGCATGATCACGGCATAGGCGATGCGGCGGAATGTCCGCTCTGGCGAGGCCATAGCTCTTCGTTCCGATCAGCACGCCGGTCCCGTAGGGCACAAGCAGCGGCAGCGCCACCATCAGCGAGGCCCAGGTCAGGATGCCGTTCCAGCTCAACAGAATCGCCGAGATCACTGTGGCGCAGGCGAAGTAGGTCACCAGATCATGCCGCATCTGCTCGGCTGACTTGTTCTGGGCGCTGAGCCAGAAGATCGCGAGCGGCATGCCGCCCAGCTGCGCAAGGCCGGCGCCGAGCCCGGACAGGCCGCCGACACCAAGCGACAATGGAACGCCCGGCTGCCCTTTCCAGCGCCACCCCGTGACCATGGCGATGACGGCCGCCAGGATCAGGCCGGCGATCAGCCAGCGCATCGCAAGTTGCGGCACGGACATTAGCAGCCAGATGCCCACCGGCAGCAGCAGCGTGGCGCCGGTCAGCAGCGGAATCACCTCGCGCCACTGCGCCTTTCGCAGCGAACGGGCCGCCAGCGGCAGCGCGAAGGGCGCATCAAGCGCCCAGATCAGCGCGGATGCCAACGGCAGCGGCACGACAAGCCCGGCGATCGGCATGAAGATCATGGCAAAGCCGAAGCCGGTGAAGCCACGCACCAAACCGCCGAGGAACGCGGCACCCGCCAGCACGGCCAGCGCCGCATCGAACCGCATGGCGCCCGCGATTGCATCGAACAGTGTCATTTCATGTGCATGCCTGCGCAAAGCAGGCGACGCAAGCCGGACCGCCCTTCTAGAACTGGACCATGGCCAAACCGATTCGCATCCTCGGCATTGACCCCGGCCTGCGCAAGACGGGCTGGGGACTCATCGTTCAGGAGGGTGCCCGGCTCTCGTTCGTGGCCTGCGGCACCGTGCTGAGCAGCGACAAGCTGTCGACGGCGGACCGCCTGCGCCAGCTCCATGACGGCCTGAGCCAGGTTCTGACCGAGCATGAACCCGACGAGGTGGCTGTCGAGGAGACTTTCGTCAACAAGGATGCGCAGGCGACCCTGAAGCTTGGCCATGCCCGCGGCGTGGCCTTGCTGGTGCCGGCGCTGGCAGGGCTTGAGGTGGCGGAATATGCGGCCAATCTGGTCAAGAAAACCGTGGTCGGCACCGGACATGCCGACAAGCGACAGGTCTCGGCCATGGTCAAGATTCTGCTGCCGAAATCAGATGCAAAGACCGAAGATGCCGCCGATGCCCTTGCAATAGCCATCACGCACGCCCAACACCGAGGGCATCTTGCACGATTGCAGCGTAGCTTACTGTAACGCGGTCGGGTTTAACTTTCAATTTCCGGACGATTCAGATTGGATGGTTTCATGATCGGCAGGCTGAAGGGCACGATCGATGTCTACGGCGAAGACTATGTCATCGTCGACGTCCATGGTGTGGGTTACGTTGTGTTCTGCTCATCCAGAACGCTGCAGGCCCTGCCCGCCGCAGGTGAAGCGGCCTCTCTCTGGATTGAAACCCAGGTCCGCGAGGACGCCATCCGCCTGTTTGGCTTCAGAAGTGAGGCCGAACAGAACTGGTTCAGATTGTTGCAGAGCGTTCAGGGCGTCGGCGCGAAAGTGGCTCTCGCTCTCCAATCGATCTTCGCTCCCGGCGACCTGGCCACGGCCATCGCGACCGGTGACAAGGCGCAGATAGCGCGCGCGAACGGCGTTGGCCCCAAGCTCGCGCAACGCATCTGCGTTGAATTGAAGGACAAGGCGCCCGCGTTCGGGATGATCGATCCCGGCCTGGCGCAATTGTCCGGAGCGCTCGACGCGAAGGCGGCACCGCGCCCGGTCAGCGATGCGGTCTCCGCGCTGGTCAATCTGGGATATCCACAGGCGCAGGCCCAGTCGGCGATCGCCGCAGCCATGAAAGCGCTCGGAGATAGCGCGGAAGCCGGGCAGCTGATCCGGCACGGATTGAAGGAATTGGCGAAATGAACGCCCAACTCACTGCAATCACGGTCGAGCCCTCTGCCGACTATGACACCGCCCGCCAGATGGTCATCGACCAGTGGGCGATGACGCCGTGGTGATTGCGGGCCGCGCGCACCGGACGGCTGCATCGCCGGGGTGGCGTGCTATCGCATGAACGGAGCGGTGGCCCTGTCGGGCGCCATCGTCGTGGACGGCGCCCAATAGGGCATCGGCTCGGCGTTGTTCGACGCGTGTTGGGCAGGGCGCGCGATCTTCAGATGAAGAAACTGCGCGCCATCACGACCAATGACAATGTCGAGGCGATGCGCTTTTTCCAGAAGCGCGGCATGCGGTTCATGACCCGGTTCGCCGGCGGCGTCGACGCCTGCCGCGCCTTCCGGCCCGGCATCCACCGCGTCGGGCAGCACGGCATCATCTGTTGTGACGTGCTCGAACTGGAAATGGACCTCTAGCCCGCTCAGGCCTCGCTTGCGCATGGCGGCAATTCGGGCCAAACAGCGCTGATGAGCGACAACAAACGCCCCGGCCTGCTCAATTCCGCCAAGCGCGAGGATGACATCGACCAGTCGATCCGTCCGCTCCAGCTTGGTGAATTCATCGGCCAGCAGCAGGCGCAGGACAATCTCAAGGTCTTCATTCAGGCGGCCAAGACACGCGGCGACGCCCTCGACCACGTGCTGTTCGTCGGCCCGCCCGGCCTTGGCAAGACGACGCTGGCGCAGATCGTTGCCCGCGAGATGGGCGTCAATTTCCGCTCCACCTCCGGCCCGGTCATCGCCAAGGCGGGCGATCTGGCGGCTCAGCTCACCAATCTCGAAGAGCGCGACGTGCTCTTCATCGACGAGATCCATCGGCTCAATCCCGCCGTCGAGGAAATCCTCTATCCGGCGATGGAGGACTACCAGCTTGACCTGATCATTGGCGAAGGCCCCTCGGCACGGTCGGTGAAGATCGACCTGCCGAAGTTCACGCTGGTCGGGGCGACCACACGCGCCGGGCTTCTGACCACGCCGCTGCGCGACCGCTTCGGCATTCCGATCCGCCTCAACTTCTACTCGGTTGAGGAGCTGGAGAAGATCGTGGCGCGTGGCGCGCGCGTCATGGGCATCGGCATGAGCGAGGACGGAGCCAACGAGCTGGCGAAGCGCTCACGCGGTACGCCCCGCATCGCCGGCCGGCTGCTGCGCCGCGTCCGCGACTTCGCCATCGTCGATGGCGCCGACAGGATCACCCGCCCGGTCGCCGACAAGGCGCTGCGCCTGCTCGACGTCGACGCCATCGGCCTTGACGTGATGGACCGGCGCTACCTGCTGATGGTGGCCGAGAAATTCGCCGGCGGTCCCGTCGGCATTGAGACCATCGCCGCGGCACTGTCCGAACCCCGCGACGCCATCGAGGACATCATCGAGCCCTTCCTGCTGCAACAGGGATTCCTGCAGCGCACCCCGCGCGGGCGGGTTTTGACGGTCGCGGCGTTTCGTCATCTCGGGATGCCGGAGCCGAGGCGTGAGGGCGCGCAGTTCGGGCTGTTCGGGGATGAGGGGGAGCTTTGACCCCCCACCGTCTCACCATCCGCGTCTACTACGAGGACACAGATTTCTCCGGCGTGGTCTACCATGCCTCTTATCTGCGCTTCATGGAGCGCGGCCGCACGGAGCTGATCCGCTCGCTGGGCGTCGAGCAGCGCGAACTGTTCGACGGCGATGTGCCGCTGGCCTTCGCTGTCCGCAGCATGGGCATCGACTGGCTCAGGCCCGCCCTCATGGATGACGAACTGATCATCGAGACCAGGCCGACCATCGCCCGCGGCGCAACGATGCAGCTCGGCCAGCGGGTCCTGCGCGGCGAAGAGGTGCTGGTCACAGCCGAGGTGAAGGTCGCATGCGTTGGTGGCGGCAAGGCGCGGCGCATTCCCGAAGCCCTGCGCCGGCGGCTCAGGCTCGACGCGGCATGAGCGCGCCATGGGGCTGAAGCCGGGCTCGAACACCCTGTCCCTGCGCGAGGCGCGGCGCATTGCGCTGGCCGCGCAGGGTTTCGGGAAGCCGCGCGGGCGCGAACTGTCGAGCAAGCAGGAGCTGGCGAGGCTGGTGCAGCGCCTCGGCGTCTTGCAGATCGACAGCGTCAACATCATCGCACGCGCCCACACCCTGCCGGGCTTCTCGCGCCTTGGGCACTACTCAACGACCGACCTTGACGCACTTGCCTATGACGGGCGGCGGCGCAAGCTATTCGAATACTGGGGCCATGAGGCGTCCTATCTGCCGGTGGAGATGCAGCCCCTGTTCCGTTGGCGAATGGCGCGTGCGGCGGCCGGAACCAACATCTACTCCGGGCTTGCCCGCTTCGGGCGTGAGAGGGCCGGTTTCATCGAAACGGTCCGACGCGAGGTCGCGGCGCGCGGCCCCCTCGCGGCGTCCGATCTCTCTTTCAAGCAAAAGGGAGAGGGCGGCTGGTGGGGCTGGTCCGAAGGCAAGATGGCGCTCGAATGGCTGTTCTGGGCCGGCGAGATCACGACGGCGACCCGTCGCGGCGCGTTCGAGCGCATCTACGACCTCACCGAGCGCGTTCTGCCGAAGTCTGTTCTGGCCAAGCCAACGCCCGGGGACGCCGACGCCCAGCGCGAACTGATGCGCATCTCGGCGGCGGCCCACGGCGTCGGAACGGAGCGATGCCTGCGCGACTACTTCCGGCTTGAGCCCGCCGACAGCAAGGCGCGGGTGGCCGAGCTGGTCGAGGCCGACGAATTGCTGCCGGTCAGCGTCCGGGGTTGGGACAAGCCGGCCTATCTCTGGCATCAGGCGCGGGCCCCGCGCCGCATCGAGGCGCAGGCGCTGCTGGCGCCCTTCGATCCGCTGATCTGGCAGCGCGAGCGGACAGAGGCGCTCTTCGGTGCCCGCATCAGGCTGGAAATCTACACGCCTGCGCAGAAGCGGACCCACGGCTACTATGTCCTGCCCTTCGTGCTCGGCGAACGGGTAGTGGCACGGGTCGACCTGAAGGCCGACCGCCAGGCGGGCGTCCTGCTGGTGCTGGCGACCCACAGCGAGCCGGACAGCGATACAGGCCAGACGCTGGAGCCGCTGGCTGCGGAGCTGCGGTTCATGGCCCATTGGCTCGGGCTGGAGCGCATCACGGTCGCGCCGAAGGGCGATCTCGCGAGGGCGCTGGCAGATGTGATGGGTCAGGCCTGACCATGGCTTCCCACAATCCTCATCCCGAGCCTGTCGAAGGATGAATCCTCGCCAGTGAGGTTCCGGAGCCCTCGTCCTTCGACGGTCTTGGGATACGGGGATTGCGGACGCTCCATGCTGCGCTGCACGCAATCCTAACCGGACATTAACCCTATTGAGGGCTTAACTTGCCTTGAACACGGGAAAACCATGTTCCGGACCAGCTTTTGCGCCCTTCTTTCGCCGGAATCAGGCGTGACATGGTCTGGGAACATTTCCCGGCATCGAGAAACCAGGTTGCCGCCTTGGGCGTGCGCTGCCACGCATGCTCAAGTTCCACAAGGATCGCGGTTCAAGGACAGGACAAGATGACACCCGTCGAGATTGCACAGGCCCCGATCGACATGTCCTTCTGGACACTGTTCATGCATGCGCACTTCGTGGTGAAGCTTGTGATGATCGGGCTGATTGTCGCTTCGGTCTGGTGCTGGGCCATCATCGTGGACAAGACGCTGCTGTTCCGTCGCAGCCAGGCGGCCATGGACCGATTTGAGGAGACCTTCTGGTCGGGCCAATCGCTGGACGAGCTCTACCGCAGCCTCGCCAACAAACCGGTGACCGACATGTCGGCCGTCTTCGTCGCAGCGATGCGCGAATGGAAGCGCTCCTTCGAGAATGGCGGCCGCTCGGTCGCCAGCCTTGCCCAGCGCATCGACCGCGTCGTGGACGTCACCATCCAGCGCGAGAGCGAGCGCCTCGAAAAGAAGCTGCTGATCCTCGCCACGATCGGCTCGTCTTCGCCCTTCATCGGTCTGTTCGGTACGGTATGGGGCATCATGACAGCCTTCCAGGCCATCGCCGTCTCCAAGAACACCTCCCTCGCCGTGGTCGCGCCGGGCATTGCCGAGGCGCTGCTGGCCACCGCCATCGGCCTGTTCGCGGCCATTCCCGCCGTCATCGCGTACAACAAGCTGCAGGCCGACGCCGCCAAGGCCACGGGCCGCCTCGAAACCTTCGCAGACGAGTTCACCGCGATCCTGCAGCGCCAGATCGACGAGCGCATGATCCCGCGCGACGCTCGCGAACTGGCGGCCTAGGGCATTGCGCACAAAAGCGGGAACCGGCCTTGTGAGCATGAAATGCTGTATCTTAGTGTAATAAATCATCTTTCCGCATCGAGATGGAGTCCACCTCAATGCGGGATGATCTAAGGAGCAAACCCATGGGCATGTCAGCAGGCGCGGCAGCGGGTGGCGGAGGACGGCGCAGGCGCGGCCGCGGGCGCAGGCATGCGCCGATGAACGAAATCAACATGACGCCCTTTATCGATGT
>JAPLOW010000214.1 GCA_026400555.1 Hyphomicrobiales bacterium | reverse complement strand
GATCAATGCGTGCCAGGCCTTCGCCGAGCGGGGTTTCAAGCCGCATGATGCGCTGGCTGGTCTCGCGCTTGCGTCGTGCCTGCAGGTTCAGCGTGCCGCCAGCCTCGAGCGCAAGCGGCTGCTTGGGGCCCAGTTCATCGGAGCCGACGGTGGCCTGCACGGCGGCAAGTCCCTTTGCGATCTTGGTGATGAAATCCATATTGGCCCCGATCTGTTGAGGGCTTCTGTTTAGCGCGCGGGCGGGCCGTAAGACAATGTGGCAAGCAGCCCCTCGCGTCAGCCCCGCGTATGTCCCCAGAAGGTCGGCAGCGGTTCAAGCAGATCGCGGAAGCCGCCGCGGTCGAGCATCAGCTCGGCCTCGGCCTGCGCCGTGTCGAGAACCTTGCCCTCATCGATGCTCCTGACCACCCTGTCCTCCATCAGCACCCGGCCATCGACGATCACGGTCGAAACATCATTGCCGTTGGCGAAACAGACCAGCCTGAACACCGGCATGTGCAGCGGGTACATGTGCGGGCGTGCGAGATCGACCAGCACCACGTCCGCTTTCTTGCCCGCTTCAAGCGAGCCGATCTCGGCCTCCATGCCCAGCGCCCTCGCGCCATCGATGGTGCACATCTCCAGCGCCTTGCCGGGCGGCAGCACTTTGGGGTCCTTGAAGAAGGTCTTGTGGTAGTGCATCGCCTGCTGCATGTGCCGGAACATGTCGCCGCTTCTGTCTGGTGCAGTAGCATCTGACCCGAGTGCTACAGTGACGCCGGCATCCATCAACTCGATCGCAGGGCAGCGCGCCAGCACCGAGGCAATCGCGCTCGGGTTGTGCGCGATCTTGGTGTCAGTCCTCGCGCAGATCGCAATCTCGGCCTCGGTCAGCCCCGTGGAGTGCGAGAGCAGCGCCTCCGGGCCCAGAATGCCCATCTCGTCGGCGAAGGCGACCGAACCCGTCGTATGCCCGTCCTGCGTGAACACGAGCCCGTTGTCGCGCGCCAGTTTGCTGACCTGCTTGGCCTGCGCCATGGCGAGATCCATGTCGCCTGCGGACAATTCCGCACGGTGCTCTTTGCGCAAGGTCGGCGTGATCAACGCGATGTTGAGACGCTGGCCGTGGCTGCCATGCCAGCTTTTGATCAGCGTCTGGACGGTCGCGAACTGGCGCTCGAAGCCGACCGGATAGGTCTGGGCCTTGCCATCTTCCCATGTGCCGTAGGTCAGCGGATGAGGCGGACGTGTGGAGCCCACCGCCACGAAGGAGCGGGTCCCGACCTCGGCCACGCCGTCACAATGGGCCTCGCCATAGACGGGATCATCTGTGCGCAGGATCGTGTCGCCGCCGCCGAGCAGCGACACCCCGGTCGTCACGCCGAAACGCAGGCGCTCGACGGCCGCAAGCTGCGCCTCCGCGCGCCAGAAGGCCGGCGTGGAGCCCTGCGTGTAGGTGTAACCGCAGGCCTTGTACCATTCATCATTGCGCCCCCCGCCAAGCGTCTTGATGAAGCCATGGCCGGCATGGGCATGGGCATCGATAAAGCCGGGCATCACGATCTTGCGCGAGGCGTCGATCACCTTCGGTGCACCGTGCCGGGCGGTGACCTCCGCTGTCGTGCCGACGGCGACAATCCGGTCGCCCGCGATTGCCACCGCGCCGTCCTCGATGACACGCCGCGTCGGGTCCATCGTGACGACGATACCGTTGATGATGAGAATGTCGGCCATGGCTCTCTCCGGTCAGGTGTTGGCAGCGATGCGGTCGATGCGCGGGACGAGCGACAGCAATTCGTGGGTGTAGGCATGGGACGGCGCGGAAAACAGGCTCTCGCTGTCGTTCATCTCGACGATCCTGCCCTTTTGCATCACGGCCACGCGGTCGCACATCTGCCGCACCACGGCGAGGTCATGGCTGATCAGCAGCAGCGTCAGGCCCGTCGCCTCGCTCAGGTCCTTGATCAGGTTGAGCAGTTGCGCCTGCACGGACACATCGAGCGAAGACGTTGGTTCGTCGCAGATCAGCAGGCGTGGCCGCGCACCAAGGGCGCGGGCGATCGAGATGCGCTGGCGCTGGCCACCCGAGAACGCGAACGGAAAGCGCTCCGCCTGTGCCCGCTCCAAGCCGACCGCTTCAAGCAGCAACCCGGCATCATCCAGCGCTTCGGCCTTGTTCGCGGCAAGGCGGTAGAACAGCACTGGTTCAGCCAGAATGGTTCCAACCCGCATGCGCGGATTGAGCGAGGCATAAGGGTCCTGGAAGATCATCTGCAAGGCCTGCCTCGAGCTCGCACGTGTCAGCCGGCTCGCACCTTTGCCCGCGATGGGCTGCCCGTCATAGAGCACGCGGCCCGCTGTCGGCTTCACCAGCCCCGCAATCACACTGGCGACAGTGGTCTTGCCGCAGCCGCTCTCGCCAACAAGACCGAGGACTTCACCGCGCGCAATCGAGAACGACACGTCGTCGACCGCGCGCATGCCGTGGCCCCGGCTGCCCGGCAGCCAGCCGCGCGAGCGATAGTCGACCGTCAGCCCCTCGACGCTCAGCAGCGGTCCTGACCTGTCTGACAGCGCGGCCGGTTTGCGGGCCGCGATCGTGCGGCGCGCGGCACCGGCCTTGCCGTCACCGGCGTCGCTGACGACGGCAAAGCGTGCCAGCCTGCAGTCAAAGCGCGGCACGGCGGCGAGCAGGCCGCGCGTGTAAACATGCTGCGGCGAGCCGAGCACCTCGGCCACCGGGCCTTGCTCGACGGCCCGCCCACGCAGCATCACGGTGACGCTCTGCGCGGTTTCGGCCACGACACCCATGTTGTGCGTGACAAGCATGACGCCGAGACCGCGCTCGCGTGCAAGGTTGCGGATGAGATCGAGGATCTGGGCCTGGATGGAGACGTCCAGCGCCGTGGTCGGTTCGTCAGCCACCAGCAGCTTCGGATTGCAAGACAGCGCCGCGGCGATCACCACCCGCTGGCGTTGCCCGCCCGAAAGCTGATGGGGAAAGCTGGTGAGCCGGCGTTCAGGTTCGGGGATGCCGACCGCATTGAGCAACTCAAGCGCCCGTGCCCGCGCCTCCATGCGGCCAAGCCCGAGATGAAAACGCATCGTCTCGGTCAGCTGGCTTTCGATGGTGAACAGCGGGTTGAGGCTGGTCATCGGGTCCTGGAAGATCACGCCGATATCGCGGCCGAGCTGCACGCCGTCGCCGCGCCCGGTGACCGGATCGAGCAGCGCGCCGCCGATGCGCATGGTTCCGCCAGTAACGCGGCCGGGTTTTTCGATCAGGCCGATCAGGGCATTGGCGACAGTGGTCTTGCCGGCCCCCGACTCACCGACGACCGCATGGATTTCGCCGGGCGCGATGCTGAGCGAGACATCGTCGACCGCAACCAGCACGCTGCCGTCCTCGCGCGGGTACTCGACCCGAAGACCTTTGATCTCAAGCGCGGGCGCGACGGTCATTGCCGCACCCGGAGCTTGGGATTGAAGCGATCGCGCAGCCAGTCGCCGATGACGTTGACGGCGAGCACGAGGATGACCAGCGCCAGCGCCGGGAACAGCGCAATCCACCAGATGCCGGAAAACACGAACTCGTTGCCGATGCGGATCAGCGTGCCGAGCGAGGGATAGGTCGGGGGCATGCCGACGCCGAGGAAGGACAGCGTCGCCTCGGTCAGCACCGCGCCGGCGAGGTTGATCGTGGCGATGACCAGAACCGGGCTCATCACGTTGGGCAGGATATGGCGGAACATGATGCGCAAGGGCGGCAGGCCGATGACGCGCGCGGCCTTCACATAGTCCTTCGCGCCCTCGACCATGGCGGCAGCCCGCACCGTGCGCGCATATTGTACCCAGTCATGGATGGCGATGGCGCTGATCAGCACGAAAGGCACGTAGCGCGGGTTGCCGGCTTCCGGAAACACCGCCCGCGCCATGCCGGCCACCAGCAGCGCCAGCAGGATCGTGGGGAAGGACAGGATGATGTCGCCGATCCGCATGATCACCGCATCCGTGCGTCCGCCGAGATAGCCTGCCAGCAGGCCCAGGCAGACGCCGATGAGGGCGGCCAGAAGCACCGCCCCGCCGCCGATCAGGATCGAGACGCGCGCGCCGTAGAGAATGGCGGAAAGCATGTCCCGGCCCTGATTGTCGGTCCCGAGCAAGAAGCGCTTGTCGCCGCCCTCGGCCCAGACCGGCGGGATTTCGCTGTCCGCGAGGTTGAAGGAGGCCAGATCGAGCGGATTGCTAGGTGCGATCAGTGGCGCGCTGACCGAGGCCAGGATGAGCAGGATGGCCACAACGCCGGCCATCATCACGCCTGCTGGCGGTAAGGCGCGCCGGAGGCGCAAGGATACCGTCGCTCCGGTCACTGGCCGGCCGTCCTGAGACGTGGATCGACAATGGCATAGACGACATCGACCAGCATGTTGATGGTCACGAACATTACACCGACGAAGAGGAGATAGGCGGCCATCACCGGCAGATCGACGAAGGAGACCGCCTGGATGAACAGGAGCCCCATGCCGGGCCACTGGAAAACCGTTTCGGTGACGATGGCGAAAGCGATCAGCGCGCCGATCTGGAGTCCCGTGACCGTGATCACCGGCATCAGGGCATTCTTCAGCGCAAGCTTCCGGTGGATATAGCCCGAAGGCAACCCGCGCGCCCTGGCATAGCGGATATAGTCCGATGACAGCACATCGAGCATCTCGGCCCGCACCAGCCGCATGATCAGTGTGACCTGAAACAGCGCGAGCGTGATCGACGGCAGTACCAGCGAGCGCAGGCCGCTGGTGGTGAGAAAGCCGGTGGTCCACCAGCCGAGCCTGACAACATCGCCACGCCCGAACGACGGCAGCCATTTGAGCCAGACCGAGAAGATCAGGATCAGCACGATGCCGGTGACAAAAGTGGGTGTCGAAATGCCGACCAGCGACACGGCCTGGATGCTGCGCGACAGCCAGCCATGCGGCCTGAGTGCGCAGAACACGCCGAGCGGTATGCCAACCAGCAAGGCGAGGAGCGTTGCCACCAGCACCAGCTCCAGCGTCGCCGGCAGGCGTTCCGCGATCAGCCCGGCCACCGGCCTCTGGTTGCGGAAACTGTTGCCAAGATCGCCCTGCGCGACCCGGCCGACGAAACGCCCGAACTGCACGATCACGGGTGCATCAAGCCCCAGCGCAGCGCGCAGTTCGGCCTTCTCGGCCACACTGGCGTCCTCCCGTGACATGATGTTCACGGGATCGCCCACATAGCGGAAGATGATGAAGGCGACGGCGGTCACCGCCATCATCACCAGCAAGACCTGAAACAGCCGCGACAGCAGAAGACGCGCCATGGCGGCGCTCGGTTCCGGGGCTCAATTCACTTGCGCGAACCAGAGCCTGACATACTCGTCAGCGAACACCGGCACCTCGATCGTCTTCTTCATGGCCCAGGCCACCGGCTGCTGGTGCAGCGGGATGAAATAGGCCTCGTCACGGACGATCTTCAGCGCTTCGGTCAGCATGGCCCGCCGCTTCGGCTCGTCGAGTTCGACGGCTGACCGCCTGGTCAGGTCATCGAGCCTCGAATCAGACAGCCCATTCGGGTTATTGCCGCCGAGCGAGCCGGTCTTGGAGTGCAGCAGAGCGGATGCGACCGAGTAGCCGTCCATCGGCGGCAATGTGGCCCAGCCGAGGATGTAGACATCGCTTTCGCCCTTGTCGACCAACGGGAAATAGGTGGTGCGGCTCTGGGTCTTGAGGTCCACCTGGATGCCGGCCCGGGTCCACATGGCGGCAATCGCCACGCAGGTCTGCTCATCGGCGATGTAGCGGTCGTTGGAGCAGTCGAGCTTGGTCTTGAAGCCGTTTGGATAGCCTGCATCCGCCAGCAGCTTCTTGGCCTGGTCGACATTGAAGGCCAGCGGCTTGTCGAGGTCTGCCGAGTAGCCGGGAATCGGCGGCGCCACCATGGTCCCGACCGTGCGCGACTTGCCGCGCATGACGCGGCGCTGGATCGTGTCGAGATCGACCGCATGCCAGAGCGCCTGCCGCACCCGCTTGTCCTTCATCGGGTTCGGCTTGCCGGGGTCACCCTGCAGTTCGGCGCGGTGGTTGAGGCCAAGGAAGATCAGCCGGAGCGAGGGTTCCTCGATCACCTTGAAGCCGTCGGCGGCGCCGATGCGCACCAGATCCTGCAGGGGCGCGGGAGCCATCATGTCGATCTCGCCGGAGAGCAGCGCGGCGACACGTGTGGCATCCGACCTGATCGGGCGGAATTCGATGCGTGTCAGGTTATGTGCCGGCTTGTCCCACCAGTTGGGATTGACATTCATGATCGTCCGGTTGTCGGGCTGGTATGTCTCCAGAACGAACGGGCCTGTGCCGTTGGCGTTGGTCGATGCGAAGGTGGTGACCCCGGTCGTGGTGTTGCCGGGAATAACCGCGTTGTTGGCCTCGAGCCAGGCCTTGTTCATGATGAAGATGCCCGACAGGTCGTTGAGCAGCAGCGGATAAGGCCCCGTCAGCACGAAATCGACCGTGAAATCATCGACCTTCTCCGCCGCAGTCACATTCGACAGGTTGCCCCGGGCCCGGGCGCCGGGATGAATCAGCCGCGTGATCGAAGCGACGACGTCATCGGCGGTGAATGGATTGCCATTGTGGAACTTGACCCCCTGCCGGAGCGTGAAGCGCCAGCGGTTCGGCTCGACGATGCGCCAGGAGGTCGCCAGCGCAGGCTCGATCTGGAGGTCCCTGTTGCGCCTCACCAGCGGGTCGTAGATGTGATGGTGCATGTTGGAGGTGAAACTCTCCGTATGCGCATAGGGGTCCATCGTGGCGATGTCGCCCTGCGATGACCAGCGCAACGTCTTGGCCTCAGCGGCGCCCGCCGCGATCGCGAGCAGCCCTGCCACCGCAAGGCCCATCATCCTCACCATTGCCATTGTCCCGATCCCCATTGATGTCTTGAAGCCAGTTAACGACCGAAGCCGCACGGGCGTCAACGCCCCGCAAGCGCCATACCACCCTGTGCCAGATGCGGCGTCAGGCCACAATCGCTTCCGCTTCGATCTCGACAAGGTAGTCGCCGACCAGGCGCCCGACCTCAAGCAGCGTGTTGGCGGGCCTGATATCCCCGAAACAGCGCCCATGCGCACGCGAAACGGGCTCCCAGTCATCGGCGTTGGCGAGATAGACGCGGGTGCGCACCACGTCCTCCAGCTTGCCGCCCAGGGATGTGATGCTGGCCGCGATCTTGTCGAGAATGTAGGTGGCCTGCGCACCCGGGTCGCCCGGCGCGATCACCGTTCCCTTGCCATGGGTGGCGGTCGTTCCGCTGACCAGGATGCGGTCGCCGATTCGCATCGCCCGGCTGTAGCCTGCGAGCGGTTCCCAGACGCTGCCGGAATCGACCCTGAGCCGGTCCGGCCTGCCGGGCACAGGCGCTGCCTCGTAGACCTTGGGAAAGCTGTCGAGATGGTGGCTGAGGTCGCCAGACGCGGTCAGGAAGGGCGGCTTGCGGTACTCATCGCCACAATCGCCCGGGACCGGCCGGGTCAGCGCAAGAGCCGCATCGAGCCGCGCATGATCCTCGTCATCCAGCGCAAAGCCGAACAGGCGCAAATTGTCGGCCCGGTGTTCGCGCTCGCCCAGTCGAGCGCCGACAATCACGGCGGCGACGGCCGTTTGCTCAAGCACCCAGCGGGTTGCGACATTGGCCACCGAGACCCCGTGCTTGCGGGCAATGGCCGCACACGCCGCCAGCACCTGCTGCACGGGACCCCAGCCGCCGATCTGGTCGATGAAGCGTTTGTACTTGGATTTGGACCAGTCCGGGATGTCGGCGCCGGTCGGCTCCGGCCTGCCGACCCAGCGGTCCGTGAGAAAGCCGCCGCCGAGCGTGCCATAGGCCAGCAGACTCACGCCGGATTGCGCGCAGAACGCGCTCATCGTGCCCGCCGCACGCCGGTCGAGAAGCGAGAACGAGACCTGGTTTGTCGCGATCGGGATGCCATGGCTGACGAGCAGGCGCAGATGGTCCGTGTCGAAATTGGTCAGTCCAAGATGCAGCAAGCGCCCCTCGGCCCGCATCGCCGCCATCTCCGAGAGGGCGTCGATGTAGGCGGGATGCTCGAACATCCACCAATGGAACTGCATCAGGTCGATGCAGTCGCTCTTCATGCGGGCAAGCGAGGTCCCGCAGCCAGCCCGAACGATCTCTGGCGTCATCGGCCCCGGCGTCGGGCACCATTTGGTGAAGGCGCGCGGGCGGCCGTGCGGACCAGCCTTGATGTCGCCGGACGCGATGCGGTCGAACAGCCTGCCGGTGATAACCTCGGCGCTGCCATAATGATCGGCCATGTCAAAGGCGTCGAAGCCGGCCGCGGCATAGGCGGCCAGGGCGTCTGAAGCCTTGTCCGGATCGAGAGGCGTGCCCCCTCGCTCCATGTCCGCCACTTGCCAGAGGCCGGTGACGATGCGCGGGATGCTGAGCCCCGGGGCGAGATCGACCCGGGGCGGAACCGATGGGACAGACACGCTCTTGCCTTACTTCGGCAGCCGCGCCTTGACGGCGTTGACCTCGTCGGTTGTCATCTCCCCGACGGTGGTCACGTTGCCGTCCTGGATGCGCCACTTGCGGAAAGGGCCGGTAATGTCGCCGTTGGCGTCGAAGGACACCGCGCCGATGACGCCGACATACTGGATCGGCTTGCCGTCCTTGATGAGCTGCAGCGCCTTCCTGAAGTTGTCCGCCCCCGCATGTATGACCTCGCCCGGCCCGCCGGTGACCTTCCGGATCGACTCGCGAATGGCCGCGCTGTCCGCCTTGCCGGCATGCGCGATGGCCAGGCCGAGGATGGCCGCCGCGTCATAGGCCCGATCCGCCGCCGGAGCATTGGCGTCGAAGCCGCCGGACATCGCCGGGTAGGCCTTCGCAAAATACTCGGTCGACGGGGTCTTCACCGTGCCGGACGATGTCCCGTAGGCGTTGTTCAGGAAGCGCGGGCCGACATCGCGGATGAAATCGGCGCTGTTCATGCCGTCATTGAGCAGGAAGGTCTGGGCGCCACCCTGGCTGATCCAGGTGCGGGCGATATTGGTGCCATCGCCCGGATAGGCGATAAGATACAGCGCCTTCGGGTCACCCTTCATCGCCGCCGTCACTTCCGGCGCATAGCTTGGCTGGTTCTGGTTGTACGGCGTGGTCGACAGGATCTTGCCGCCGAGCGCTTCATAGGCGCGGCGGAACTCGTTGAACATGTTCACGCCGAAGTCGTTGTTGACGTGGATGACCGCCAGTTCCTTCATGTTCTGGTCGATGGCGTATTTGGCGGCGGCGACACCCTGCAGCGCATCCGAGGTGATCGTGCGGAAGAACACACCCTTGGACTGCCCTTCGCTGGCGATGCGTGTCAGGGTCGGCGAGGATGAGGCGGGTGATATCTGCACCACGCCGGCATTGGCGGTGACAGAGGTCAGGATCGGGATCGATACCGACGAGATGATGCCGCCGATGATGGCCGGCACGCGGCGCAGGTCGACGAGCTGGCGGGCCTGATCGACCGCGACGGTTCCCTGGCTCTGGGCGTCGCGCAGATCGATCGCAAGCGTGCAGCCAGAAGCGCCGCCGGCCTCGTTGATGTCCTTGAAGGCCAGCTCGGCGGATTTGGAGGCTGCCTGTCCGAAGCGGCCGGCAGGGCCGGTCAGCGACACGACCATGCCGATCGTGGTGGTGCAGGCCTGCGCCTGCGCAGCCTGCGGCATCAGGGCCACCGACACGGCGAGGGCCGACAGGGAAGCGGCAAGGGTACGGGCGAGACCAACAGACGCAGACATGGGGCACTTCCTCCAGCGGAGCCGATCGTTGAGCGGCAAGACAGCGATAGGACCTATCTTGACCGGGCTAGCGCATTTGGCAAGCGCACTGCGGGAGGATCGGTGACAGGCGCCGGTTCAGACGGCCTCGACCCAGGTTTCGTGCACCGCAAGCCAGACCAGCCCGTTGCGGGCGTCGTCCTTCTCCTCGAAAACCCCGGTCACGCGCCGGCGCGTGTCCACGCCCGCGACGTGCTGGCACTCGTCATAGGAGGCGAGGTGAACCGATCCCCGCCGCAGAAGAAGCCCGACATTCTCGATCCAGATCCGGAAGTCCGGTCCGCGGCTGCCATGCGCGTTGGCCAGCCAGCCAAGAACCGCCGCCTGATCAAGGCGCTTGCCGGTCGGGCCGACCAACGTGAAATCCGGACTGAGCGCCGCGCGCAATTCGGCGAAGACCGCTTCACCCGCTTCAAGACGGCCAGATAGCCAGCCGTCGAAGAAGACATGCAGCGCCACGATCTCACGTCCGGCAGCGCTGGGCTCGGCCAAGGTCACGGGGCTCAATCCTTGTTGAGGTTGTATTTCATGATCCGGCCATGGCGGCCCTCGCGGTCGCGCTCCAGCGTATAGGTGTCGCCGAGCGGGCCCGTGCGCTTCGCCAGCACCGAAGCGATGGCCGCCTTGTCGGCGGCCTCGAGGGCGAACCGGAAGACCGCAAGATTGGCGTCAAGATGGTCGGCATAGCGCGCACCGACGATGACGCCGGCCACGTGCGGCTGGTCCAGCACATGGCGCGTCGCCACTGCAGTCAGGCCAACGCCGTGCTTGGCCGCGATGCCGGCCAGAACCTGCAGCAGCCTCTGGAACAGCTCCCACCCCCCGAAATCATCGATGATCAGCTTGTACTTGACCAGCGAACGGTTGGCGAAGGGCTCGCCCGGCTCCGGCTGTCCGAGCCAGCGTTCCGACAGGAAGCCGCCCGCGACCGTGCCGTAGCACAGAAGCTGGAGACCAGTTGGCGCGCACAGATCCGTCAGGCCATTCTCGGGGCGCGTATCGAGCAGCGAATACTGGGTCTGCATCGAGACGAGCGGCACGCCCGCCGCCATCATGGCCGCCGTTTGCATGCTGCTGAAGTTCGTGCCGCCGATCCGGTCGATCTTGCCGGCCCTGGCGAGGTCGTTCAGAATCAGCGCCGTCTCGATCATGCCGTCCGCGTCGTAGTTCCACCAGTGGAACTGGACGAGATCGAGCCGCTCCGTCCGCAGCCGCTTCAGGGAGCGGTCGATGATCCTTTCCACATCCTCACGCCGGATCGAACCAAGCTGGTCCCAGTCGGGCACGAACTTGGTGTGGACCTTCAGTTGTCTGAGTGCAGCCTCGCCGCGCTGCCGCTCCAGTTGCGCCCTGAACGCACCGATCAGCTCCTCGACGCCAGTGTAGATGTCGGCGCAGTCAAAGGCGGTGACGCCAGCGTCGACGAAGGCGAACATGTCGCCGATCGCCCGCGCGTGATCCACGTCGCCATGGCCGCCGGCCAATTGCCAGCCGCCGCGCAACAGGCGCGAGAAGCGGTAGTCCGGTCCAAAGGCGGCCTGTTCGACGGTCAGGGTTTCCGGCATGGCTCAGCCCTCCCCTGTCAGGGGAACAGCCGTGGTCTCGGCATGACTGAACCGGCGCTTGCCCATCCGCGTTATGCGGAAGCGGGTTGGGCAGTTGGGATCGGGACAGGCAACTGCGGCATCCGTGGTCATCCAGTCGTTTGGATGGGTCGGCCGCTGCTTTGCCGGCAGAAGCGGCAGGAGCGCCGCCAGCGAGTAGATCGAGAAGCCCTGCCCCGGCGGAAAATGGAGCATCTCGCCCTTGAGTTCGAAGAAATCTCCCACTTGTGCACCACAAAAGATCCGCGCACCCTCAGGAGCGACGACCTCGACCTTGAGATCGTAAAGCTCGAAACTATCATCGTCCACGATTGTCGCGTCCTTCCCGGCCTGGATCAGAATGCCAACAGTGAACCACGTTCCGCCGCCCTGCAATGGTCTGCCATGCTGAGGCTGGAGGCCGTCACCAGGCGTTTTGGCGGGGTCACCGCCGTCGACCAGGTCAGCTTCGCCGTCGAGACCGGCTCGATCACCGCCGTGATCGGCCCCAATGGCGCGGGCAAGACCACACTGTTCAACTGCGTCGCAGGGCTGTTCCCGCCATCGTCGGGCCAGATCAGCTTCGAGGGCAAGCCCATCCATGGTCTGCGCCCCGACGACATCTTCCAGCGCGGTCTTGCGCGGACCTTCCAGATTCCACGCCCATTCCCGCAGATGACCTTGCTCGACAATGTCATGCTCGCGTCGCTCGGCCAGAGCGGTGAACGCGTTCTCGACAACTGGCTGAACCCGGGACGCGTGGCCCGCGAGGAGGCGGCCAACCGCGAAAAAGCCCATCACTGGCTGGATTTCATCGGCCTCGGCGCCCTGGCGGGACGGCCGGCCCACATCCTGTCGGGCGGCCAACGCAAGCTGCTGGAACTGGCCCGCGTCATGGCAGCGGAGCCCCGCCTCGTCCTGCTCGACGAGCCGGGCGCAGGCGTCAATCCGAGGCTGCTCGACACCATCGTCGAGAAGATCGCCGCGCTCAACCGTTCGGGGATCACCTTTCTGCTGATCGAGCACAATATGGATCTGGTCGCGGCGCTGTCGCGCAAGGTCATCGTCATGGCGGAGGGCCGTGTCCTGACCACCGGCGATGCTGCGACGGTCACCCGCGACCCGCGTGTGATCGAAGCCTATCTCGGCGGCGTCGCCGCATGATCGCGCTGTGTTGCACGGACATTGTCGCCGGCTATGAGCCGGGCTTGCCGATCGTGCGCGGCGCCTCGATCAGCGTGAGGCAGGCGGAGATCTTCGCCATTCTCGGCCCCAACGGCGCGGGCAAATCCACGCTGGTGAAGGCCATCGCCGGGCTGGTGCCGATCCTGTCCGGCACGGTGATGCTGGGTCACGAGGACATCACGGCGGTCCCGGCCCACAGGATGATCGGCCGCGGCCTCGCCTTCGTGCCGCAGACCGAGAACATCTTCGCCAATCTGACGGTGGCGGACAACATCGACCTCGCCGCCTCGATCATGAAGGTCGACAAGCGCCGCCGTCTGCCCGAAATCTACGATCTGTTCCCCGACCTCGCCCGCCAGAAGAGCCTTGTGGCGGGGCGCCTCTCCGGCGGGCAGCGGCAGATGCTGGCCTGCGCCCGCGCGCTCGTCACCTCGCCGCACGTCCTGATGCTGGACGAGCCGTCGGCGGGGCTGTCGCCAAGGCTGGTCGGCGTGGTGTTCGACAACCTGCGGCAGGTGCGCGCCACGGGCGTCACGATCGTGCTGGTCGAGCAGAACGTAAAGGCAGCCCTTGCGCTTGCAGACCGCGCCACCGTGCTGGTGGAGGGCAAGGACCGGATCACCGGACCCAGCGGGGACCTCGCCTCCGACGCCGAAATCGCGGCGCTCTATTTCGGCCATGCCAGCGCGGGAAAGGCAGCCTGATGCTGCAGTTGATTGCCGACGGGCTGATCGTTGGATCTGTCATCTCGCTGGGCGCGATCGGGGTCACCATGACCTATTCGATCCTGCGCTTCGCCAATTTCGCCCATGGCGAGTTGCTGACCTGGGGCGCCTATCTGGCGCTGACCGTCCTTGGCTTCTTCGTCGCGCTCGGCGGCGCCGGCCCGATGCAGCCGATCGGCCCCTTCTCGTTCGGCTGGCCGCTGCTGGCGGCCCTTGCGGCAGCCGCAGTGATGACCGCCCTGATCGCCCTGCTGGTTGACTGGTTGCTGTTCGAACGGCTGCGGGGCAACGGCACGGCGATCGTTCTGGTCATCGCCAGCTTCGGCGCAGCGCTGGCGATGCGCAACCTCCTGCAGTTCATCTATGGCACCTTGCCCGACTACTACAGCCGCGAGATCCAGATCGCGATCCGGCTGGTGCCCCGCGAGGTGATGGGCGGCATGCGCATCACCCCCGACCAGCTGTTCGTGCTCGGCCTCACGGCTGTCACAGTGGTGCTGCTGCACCTGTTCCTGACCTACACCACGCTCGGCAAGGCCATGCGGGCGACTGCCCACAACCCTGCGCTGGCGCGTCTGACGGGGATCGATGTGCGGGCCGTCATCCGGGCCGCCTGGATCATCGGCGCCGTCCTTGCCGCCATCGCGGGCGTTTTCTCGGGGTTGACGGTGCAGATCCGGCCCGGCCTGGGCTTTGACCTGCTCCTCCCGCTGTTTGCGGCAGCCATCCTCGGCGGCATCGGCAGCGTTTATGGCGCGGTTGCCGGCGGGCTCATCGTCGGGTTGGCGGAAAGCCTGTCGGTCCCGCTGTTCGGCGCGGAGTACCGCGCCGCCACCGCTTTTCTGGTGCTGATCGCCATCCTGCTCGTGCGCCCGACCGGCCTGTTCGGAGAGCGCAACTGATGGCCGATCTCGTTCCGGTCCTGTCCTATGCGACGTTCTTCCTGTGCTTTGCGGTGATTTTCGCCGTCATGGCGCTGGGGCTCAACCTGCAATGGGGTTTCACCGGCCTGTTCAATGTGGGTGTCGCCGGGTTCGTCGCGGTCGGCGCCTACACCTCGGCGATCCTCACCGCGCCACCCTATCCCGACAGCCTGGGCGGGTTTGGCCTTCCGGTTGCCGCCGGCTGGGTGGGCGCCATGATCATGTCGGGTCTGGTCGCGCTCGTGGTCGGCGTTGCGGCCCTGCGACTGCGCCACGACTATCTCGCCATCACCACCTTCGGGGTTGCCGTGACGCTGCAACTGGTGGCGCTCAACGCGCGATGGCTGACCGGCGGTCCCTTCGGCCTGCAGTTCATCCCCAAGCCCTTCCAGGGCCTGCTCGGAACCGGCCTCGCCTGGAACATGGCTTATCTCGCAATGTCGCTGGCTGTGCTCGGCCTTGTCTTTGTCGCATTGGAGAGACTGGTGAAAAGCCCGTTCGGCCGCGTCCTGCGGGCGATCCGCGAAGACGAGACCGCCGCAGAAGCGCTCGGCAAGCGCGCGTTTGCCTTCCGCCTGCAAAGCTTCGTCATCGGCTGCATGGTGATGGGTCTTGGCGGCGCACTCTATGCCCATTTCGTCGGCTACATCGCGCCCGAGGATTTCCTGCCGATCCTCACCTTCCAGATCTGGACGATGCTGATCGTCGGCGGCTCGGGCAACAACCGGGGAGCGATCGCTGGCGCGCTGGTTGTCTGGCTGCTGTGGAGCCTGTCAGGCACGGTCCTGCGCCAGATCATTCCGCAATCGGAGCAGGCGCGCGGCGCGGCGCTGCAGATCGTGCTGATTGGCGTCATGCTGGCAGCGATGTTGATCTGGCGTCCGCGCGGCCTTGTCGGCGAGGTCATCGGCACGCCTGCCGGCAAG
>JAPLOW010000075.1 GCA_026400555.1 Hyphomicrobiales bacterium | reverse complement strand
GGCTGGCGAGGGTCACGAAGTGCTGAAAAATGATCGAGAAGAGACAAGCCCGCCATGTCGAGACCTCCAAAGTTGAGGCCTTCCATGAATCAGACATTGTGCTCCTTGGGAATCGCGCCGACCTTCAAGCGATTGCCCTGGTCCTGACGAAAGGCCGATTGCTCTCTCCCATCGTTCGATGCATGATTGGTGGCCAGCGGCCGAAAAGCATCGCGAGGATGGAGGGAGCCGATGGTGTCGACGGACGGGTTCTCGCTCGCGGCGACGATCATCCTGATTTTCCCGTTGGTCTATTTCAGTTTCGCCACGCTGACCTTTTTTTCTCGCGAAGATGAGTGATCCGATGGCGACGCGGCTGCTGCGGGGGCTGTTCCACGTCTGTTTCCGGGTCGTGGTGGTCCTCTGCTCAGTCGGCGCCGTCGCATTTGCCCGGGCAGGAAAGCCTGACGTGGCGATCGGCCTCGTTCTGATCGTTGCCATGGCACTCCTTGTGGGGCGCTTCTTCGTGCGGCAACTGGATGCCCAGATTGCAGCGAGTGACGCGAGCGACCCTCAGGCCACGCGGTCGCCTCGCCGCCTTCATGTCGGCGGCCTTCTGTACAATCTCGTGCAGCTTGGCGCGATCATCGCGTCAGTTCCGCACATGTTCGCCGCGACGACATGAACGCAGGCCGAGCGGCAGGCTGCTCACCCCCGTCCGCGTCGCATTCCCGGTGCCGGACGTCGAGCGAAAGCGTGTTTCGGCGGATCGGGATTGTCCTCGGGCTGGCAACCTCGCGACCATGCTCGCGGCACGGTGCGCCATGATTTGGCAACAAGGCGACGGTCTCGCTCGAAGACTTGTCGGGCGGCGTTTCCGGCGTTGAACGTGAAAGCCATGAAGAACCTTCGTCTGATGTGCTGCGCCGCGACTGTTTTGCTTGCCGCGCCTGCCTATACCCAAAGCTGTGCAGAGAATTTAGTGGTTGAAGGCAAGCCGCTGCTGACGGCAATGCACTTCCACACCTCGCAGGTTTTTCCGCCGGTCGAGCCATCTCGCGTGGTCACGAGGCTCAACCAGGCCATACTGGCAAAGAGGTTCAGCGGCATCAGGATCGACAGGGCAAACGGCTCGCTGACGGCTCTGCAGGACACGTCGGGATCGGTGCGTCCGCAAACCCTGCGTGTCGTGGCGCGCAAGGCGGGTAATGGCACGCGGGTCGATGCCGTTTTCATGATCCGGGCCGGGCAGGTCGCGAGCGCCAACACGATCCGGGCTGCCTTGTGCTGCGAGGTGAGCGGTGCGCGGGGCTGAACACCGCGCTAGCCAAGCAAAACCCGCCCGGATCGCTCAGGGCGGGTTTGTCATGTGGTTGGCAGGCCGGGACGCGCCCGGCCTGCATGTGTGCCGATCAATTCTCGATGTAGGTGATCTTGCCGTCGGCGCCTGGCTTCCAGGTGTACATCGTGTAGTCCGGACGGGTGATGTCGCCCTTCTTGTCGAAGGAGATTTCGCCGATCACGGTCTTGAACTTGAAGCCGGTCTTCATGAACTCGGCCATCTTCTTCGGATCGAGCGACTTGGCGCCTTCCGCTGCCTGCTTCATGATTTCAACGCCGGCATACGAATAGAGCGTGTAGGCTTCCGGGTTGAACTTCTTGGCTTCGAACTTCTTCACGACCGCAGCCGCTTCGGGACGCTTGCGTGGATCCGGCGGGAAGGTCATCAGGGTGCCGGTGACGCCGGGGCCGCCGATCGAGGCGAACTCGTCCGAGGTGATGCCGTCGCCGGACATCATCACGGTGTTCAGGCCCTGGTCGCGCATCTGGCGCACGATCAGGCCGCCTTCGGTGTGCAGGCCGCCCCAATAGAGGATGTCAGCGCCGGAGGCCTTGATCTTTGAGACGAGCGCCGAGAAGTCCTTCTCGCCGGTGTTCACGCCTTCGTAGAGGACGTCGTTGACGCCGGCTGCGCGCATGGCCTTCCGGGTTTCGTCCGCCAGACCCTGACCATAGGTGGTCTTGTCGTGGACGACGGCAACCTTCTTGCCCTTCAGGTTCTTGACGATGTAGTCGGCGGCAACTGCGCCCTGCTGGTCGTCGCGGCCGCAGGTGCGGAAGGCGTTCCACAGGCCGCGCTCGGTGATGCGCGGGTTGGTGGCCGATGGGGTGACCATCAGGATGCCGTTTTCGGCGTAGACTTCCGAGGCCGGCATGGTGACGCCGGAGTTGAAGTGGCCGAGCACCATCTTGATGCCGTCCGCAACGAACTTGTTGGCGACCGAGACGCCTTCCTTCGGGTCCGAACGATCGTCGCCGATGGACACCGTGACGCGCTGGCCGAGGATGCCGCCAGCCGCATTGATGTCTTCGACGGCCTGTTCAACGCCGTTCTTGAGCTGGGCGCCGAAGGCTGCGTTCGGGCCGGTGATGGGCCCGGCAACGCCGAGCTTGATCTGAGCCTGGGCCACGCTCGAAAAAGCGAGGACCGTGCCGAGCGCGATGCCGCTCAACAGGATTTTCTTCATGGGTACCTTCTCCCTTGTTGGAACGCAGGCCGCCGGATTGCTGAGCAGCCTGCTCCGGCGCGTAACGCCACCGTGACGATCAGTCTGGCGCGTTTTTTCGGTGATGTCACCCGTCAAGCTCGTGAAATCTGGAACATTTTTCGTGTTTGGCAGCCTGTCAGCGTTAAGGTCGGGCGACCGTCAGGCGCTTTGCGCGCCATCGCCGCCGCGTGCCTTCCAACTGAACGGCCCCGAGCGCTCGTAAAGCCAGCGGTACTGCGTCGTCATCTGGGTCGTGCGCGTATAGCGATAGCCGGCGAGAGCGAAAACTAGGATGAACACCAGGTCCACCAGAAAGTAGTGTAGCGTGAACAGTGTGCCGCCGAACAGGGCGAAATGGATGAAGCGGACCATGGCTGCGAGGATGACGGTGTAGAGCGGAAGCTGCCAGAGTGGCCGCCAGGTCAGCGCGATGGCGCGCCCGGTCATCCAGGCAGCCCAGCCGCCCATGATGATCGTGACCAGCATGAACAGCCAGAGCGAGGGTTCTTCATAAAGGATGCCTTGCATGCTCAGTGCCTCCCGCCTTCGAGATAGGCGGCGCGAACCTGCGGATTGGCGAGCAGCTCCCTGCCGCTGCCACTCATGGTGATGACGCCATTGACCATGACGTAGCCGCGATGCGCGAGCTTCAGCGCGTGGAAGGCGTTCTGCTCGACCAGAAAGACCGTCAGTCTCTCCGTCCTGTTGAGGTCGCGGATGGTGTCGAAGATCATCTTGACGATCAGCGGGGCAAGTCCGAGCGAGGGTTCGTCCAGCATCAGAAGGCGCGGGCGGCTCATCAATGCCCGCCCGATGGCCAGCATCTGCTGCTCGCCGCCGGAGAGGGTGCCGCCGCGCTGCTGGAGGCGTTCCTTGAGGCGCGGGAAAATGGTGCAGATGCGCTCCAGATCCTGATCGAAATGGGCGAAATTGTCTACCGAGGCGCCCAGCGGCAGGGTCGCGTAGACGGTCATGCGCGGGAATATGCGCCGGCCTTCCGGCGACTGCGCGAGGCCCATGCGTGCGATCAGATGGGTTTCGGTCTTGGTGATGTCCTGCCCGTCATAGATCACCTGGCCCTCACGGGCGCGCGGATTGCCGAACACCGTCATCATCAGGGTCGATTTGCCGGCGCCGTTCGCGCCGATTAACGTAACGATCTCGCCGGGATACACATCC
>JAPLOW010000048.1 GCA_026400555.1 Hyphomicrobiales bacterium | reverse complement strand
GGTGGCGGCCCGGCTGATCGCCTGGCACGAAGACCAGATGCACCTCAGGGCGGCGAATGCCGACCCGGCCAGCCCGTTCGTCCCGCCCTATGCCACCTTCCACTGCGGAATCGTCAATGGCGGGACCGGCGCCAACATCACAGCGGAGAAATGTGTGTCCACCTCGGCGTTCCGCGTCATTCCACCGGAAGACCCGCGCGAGGACATCGCGCGCTACACGGCTTATGTGCGCGAGGTGATCGAGCCCGAGATGAAGCGCAAGTCGCCCAAGGCCGGCGTCGAAATCGAGCTCATGACCTCGGTTCCGCCGCTGCGGCCCGAAGCCGACGGGGCGGCCGAGCGACTCGCCCGCCGTCTGACCGGTGACAATGGCAGCCACGTCGTCGCCTATGGCACCGAAGGCGGGCAGTTCCAGGAGGTCGGCTGGTCGACGGTGATCTGCGGACCCGGCGACATCGCACAGGCCCATCAGCCCGACGAGTTCATCGCCATCAGCCAGATGCAGGCCGGCGAGCAGTTCATGCGTCGGCTGATCAGCGATCTGGCGCGCTGACCGGGCGTAGCTCAGCCTTCTTCGTCATGGCGCGGATGCCGTGATGGCGCTGGCATTGCCGATACGCTCTGGTAAGCTTGACCGGATTGCACAACACCCCGAACCTGCCTGTCCCAACACAACCGTTCCGGTGATTTTATCATGACCATCCACCCCCGTATTGAAGCCATGAGCAGCGAGATCGCCGAGTGGCGCCGCGACTTCCACCGCAACCCGGAGCTGCTGTTCGATGTGTTCCGCACGGCGCAGGTGGTCGCCGACAAGCTCAAGGCCTTCGGTTGCGATGAGGTGGTGACGGGCATCGGGCGCACCGGCGTGGTCGCTGTGATCAAGGGCAAGGGCGCGCCGTCGGGCAAGGTCATCGGCCTTCGGGCCGACATGGACGCCCTGCCGATCGATGAGCAGACCAACCTGCCCTACCGCTCGGCGACGCCGGGCAAAATGCATGCCTGCGGCCATGACGGGCACACCGCCATGCTGCTGGGCGCTGCCAGATATCTCGCCGAAACACGCAATTTCAGCGGCACTGCCGTGATCATCTTCCAGCCTGCCGAAGAGGGCGGCGGCGGGGGCCGCGAGATGGTCAAGGAAGGCATGATGGAGCGCTTCGGTGTGCAAGAGGTCTACGGCATGCATAACATGCCGGGCCTGCCCGTCGGCTCCTTCGCCGTGCGCCCGGGCGCCATGATGGCCGCCGCCGACCGATTCCTGATCACGCTCGAAGGTCGCGGCGGGCACGCGGCCAAGCCGAACGACACGATCGATCCCGTTGTGGCCAGCGCCCAGATCATTTCGGCGCTTCAGACGATCGCATCGCGCAACTGTGATCCGCTCGATTCCGTGGTGGTGTCGGTGACGGCGGTGAAGGCCGGGGAAGCCTTCAACGTCATCCCGCAGACCGCGGAGATGAAGGGCACCGTGCGCACCCTGTCGAAGGAGATGCGCGACATCGCCGAGGAAAGGCTGCGGGCCATCGTGACGGGGGTCGCCACGGCCATGGGCTGCAAGGCCGAGATCGAGTACGAGCGCGGCTATCCGGTGACCTTCAACCATTCCGGGCAGACGGATTTCGCGACCAAGGTCGCGTCCACCCTCGTCGGCGCGGTCAATGTCGACACCTCCGTGCCGCCGACCATGGGCTCGGAGGACTTTTCCTACATGCTGGAAGAGCGACCCGGGAACTATATCTTCATGGGCAATGGCGACAGCGCCGGCCTGCATCATCCGGCCTATGACTTCAACGACAAGGCGATCCCCGTCGGCGTCGCCTACTGGGCCGGCCTTGTCGAAACGGCGATGCCAGCCTGATCATTCCAGCTCCTGCCGGCCATGGCGGACATTGACTGCATCGTGGCAGGGGCCGGCGTCGTCGGCCTTGCGGTTGCACGTGCGCTGGCACTCGCCGGCCGCGAGGTGCTGGTGGTCGATGCCGAGGTGGGCATCGGCACCCAGACCTCTTCGCGCAACAGCGAGGTGATCCATGCCGGGCTGTACTATCCGGAGGGCTCGGCGAAGGCGCGGCTCTGCGTGGCGGGCAAACACGCACTCTATGCCTACCTGTCCGAGCGCGGACTGCCGCACGAACGCTGCGGCAAGCTTATCGTCGCAACAAGGCCCGAGCAGGTCACGAAGCTCGAAGCGATCATCGCGCGCGGCAACGCGGCGGGCGTCGGGGATCTGCGGATGATCGGCCCCGCCGAGATCGCGGCCATGGAACCGGAGGTGTCCGCCGTCGCGGCAGTCTGGTCGCCATCAACCGGCGTGGTCGATTCCCACGCCTTCATGCTGTCGCTGCAGGGCGATGTCGAGAATGCAGGCGGCGTCTTCGCCTTTGGCACTCCCGTCACCGGGCTGAGGCGCGCGGGCGGGTTGATGGTCGTCGCGACCGGCGGGCCGGAACCGGCACAGATCAGCACCGACCTGTTCGTCAACAGCGCCGGCCACGGTGCGCCGCGGCTCGCGGCGCTGCTGGCCGACTATCCGGTGCAGCTCCTGCCGCGTCAGGCCTATGCCAAGGGAAACTACTTCGCGCTGGCGGGGCGTCAGCCCTTCCGGCGGCTGATCTACCCGACGCCGGAAGCGGCAGGGCTTGGCGTGCATGCAACGATCGATCTGGCAGGGCGGGTGCGGTTCGGCCCGGACGTGGAATGGGTGGCCTCCGAGCACGACCTTGCGGTCGATCCGGCCCGGGCCGCGAGCTTCTACGCCGCCATCCGAAGCTACTGGCCGGGCCTGGCTGATGGTGCGCTGACGCCCGACTATGCCGGCATCAGGCCAAAGATCCATGGACCTTCCGAGCCAATGCCGGATTTTCGCGTCGAGGGCCCGGCGGCACATGGCGTGCCGGGCTTTGTCACCCTGTTCGGGATTGAAAGCCCGGGTCTGACGGCCAGCCTCGCCATTGGCGAGGAGGTCGCACGGCTGGCCGGCTGAGCAGGCCTCAGTCCTTGGCGCGCTCGACGTAGGTGCCGTCCTCGGTCTGCACCACGATGCGCGTGCCCACCGCGATGTGGGGCGGGACCATGACGCGCACGCCATTGTTCATGATGGCGGGCTTGTAGGAGGATGATGCGGTCTGGTTCTTGATCGCCGGCTCGGTCTCGGTCACCTCAAGCACGATGCGGGCCGGAAGCTGGATGCCGACCGCGTTCTCCTCGAAGATCGAGAGCTGGCAGATCATGCCTTCCTGAAGATAGGGCGCAAAGTCGCCGACGACGTCGGCCGACACTGTCAACTGCTCGTAATTCTCGGGGTTCATGAACACGTAGTTCTCGCCATCCTGGTACAGGTAGGAGAACTCGCGATCTTCGACGAAGGCGCGCTCGACCTGTTCGGTCGTCTTGTAGCGCTGCGAGGTCTTCACGCCATCCGAGAGGCGGCGCATGTCGATCTGCGTGGTGGGCGTGCCCTTGCCGGGGAAGAAGCTCTCCGCCGACAGGACGGCGTAGAGACGGCCGTCGACTTCGAGGATGTTGCCCTTGCGCACGGTGCTGGCGATGACTCTGGTCACGTGATGTCCTTGGCGATACATCAGGCGCGAAAGCGCGGCTGATCGAATGATTTGGCGCGCGTCACTGACAGATTTTGCTGCGGAAGGGAAGCCCCATGGCGCATGGGCCAGAGGACCGGGCGTGCCCGTCGCCACCAATGCAACGCTGGTGGCGGACGGACGAGCATCTGCGCCGTCGGCCCTATCTGCTGAAGCGCAACGCCATCATGGCGGCGTTTCGCGCCTGGTTCGCAGTGCGCGACTTCATCACGGTCGAGGGCGCGGCCTTGCAGATATCGCCAGGCAATGAGGCGCATCTGCACGCCTTCGCCACCAGCGAGGTCGGTCTCGACGGAAGCAGGGCGCAGCTTTACCTGCACACCTCCCCCGAATTCACTGCCAAGAAGCTGCTGGCCGCCGGCGAGACCAAGATCGTCGACTTCGCCCGCGTGTTCCGCAACCGGGAGCGCAGCGCGCTGCACCATCCCGAGTTCACCATGCTCGAATGGTATCGCACCCACGAGCCCTACGAGGCGCTGATGGACGATTGCGCGGCGCTGCTGGCGCTGGCCGCAATGACTGCGGGAGCCAGCCAACTGGTCTTCCGCGGGCGCAGATGCGATCCCCTTGCCCATCCGGAGCGACTGACAGTGGCGGACGCGTTCCTGCGTCATGCCGGCGTCGATCTCATGGCGACGGTTGACGGCCAGGGGTCGGGAGACAGGTCGAGGCTGGATGGGCAAGCAAAGCGGATCGGGGTGCGCACCGCGGCCGATGACAGCTGGAGCGACATCTACAGCCGCATCCTGCAGGAGCGGATCGAGCCGCATCTCGGGCTCGGCGCCGCCACCATCCTGTGCGAGTATCCGATCGGCGAGGCGGCCCTGGCGCGGCCCAAGCCAGCCGACCCGCGCCTCGCCGAACGCTTCGAATTGTATGCCTGCGGGGTCGAGCTCGCCAACGCCTTCTGCGAGTTGACCGACCCTGTCGAACAGCGCCGGCGCTTCGAGGATGACATGACCCAGAAGCAGGCGATCTATGGGGAACGCTATCCGATCGACGAGGACCTGCTGGCCGCCCTGCCCCTGATGCCGCCCACATCCGGCATCGCGCTCGGCCTTGACCGTCTGGTGATGCTGGCCGTGGGCGCGGACAGCATCACCGATGTGATCTGGACGCCGGTGGCTGAACAGGCCATGACGGCGCCATGACCACGCGGACCACCTTGCGCACACCGGCCGATCTGGCTTTCGCCGGCGTGATCGGCGCGAGCGAGGTGACTGCGCTTGAAGCGGTCGCGCGGCGCTACGCCATCGCCGTCACCCCGGCCATGACGACGCTGATCCGGAGTCCTGACGACGCTATCGCGCGCCAGTTCGTGCCGGATGTGCGTGAACTCGCGACGACGCCGGATGAGCGCGCCGATCCGATCGGCGACGCGGTGCATTCGCCGGTCGAGGGCATCGTCCACCGCTATCCGGATCGCGCCCTGATCAAGATGGTGCATGCCTGCCCGGTCTATTGCCGGTTCTGCTTCCGGCGCGAGATGGTCGGGCCGGGGGGCGCGGCGCTGACCGGGGCCGCATTCGAGCGCGCCATGGCCTATCTCCAGGACCAGACCGGCATCTGGGAGGTGATCATCACCGGAGGCGATCCGTTCATGCTTACAGCGCGGCGGGTCGAGACGCTGATGCGCCGGCTCGGCGAGATGGCGCATATCCGCGTCGTGCGCTGGCATACGCGCGTGCCGATCGTGGACCCGGCCCGCGTCAGTCCGGCGCTGGTGCGCGCGCTGCGCATCGGCGACAAGGCGGTGTATGTCGGCCTTCATGCCAACCATCCCGAGGAGTTCACGCCCGAGGCAGAGACCGCCATCGCCATGCTGGCGGATGCGGGGATCGCGCTGGTGAGCCAGAGCGTCCTGCTCAAGGGCGTCAACAACGACGCTGTGACGCTGGCTGCGCTGATGCGCCGCTTCGTCGAAAACAGGGTTCAGCCCTACTACCTGCATCATCCGGACCTTGCGCCGGGAACGTCGCATTTCCGGGTCACAATTGACGAGGGCCAGGCCTTGATGACGGCGCTCCGCGGCCACCTTTCCGGGCTTGCGCAACCGACCTATGTGCTCGATATCCCCGGCGGACATGGCAAGGTGCCGATCGGGCCATCCTTCCTCGCGACCGGAAGCGACGGCGCCGTTCGCGGCACCGACCGGAACGGCTTGGCCCATCTTTATCCGCCGAAGGACAGCACCACTCCATGACAGACCTGCCACGGCGCACAGCCGCCATCATCGGGGCGGGGCCGGCGGGACTGATTGCCGCCGAGTATCTGGCGCGAGCTAGCCTCATGGTCACAGTGTATGAGCGCATGCCCTCGCCGGCCCGGAAATTCCTGATGGCCGGGCGCGGCGGGCTCAATCTCACCCATTCGGAGCCCATCGAGCGCTTCAGGGCACGCTATGGCGAGGCCGAAGGCTGGATTGCACCGATGCTTGCGGACTTGCCGCCATCAGCCCTGATCGACTGGTGCGAGGGGCTTGGCCAGTCGACCTTCGTTGGCAGTTCGGGCCGCGTCTTCCCCAAATCCTTCAAGACCTCACCCTTGCTGCGCGCCTGGCTGGCACGGCTCGACAGCCTCGGGGTCACTCTCGTGACCGGCGCCACATGGACTGGCTGGAGCGATGACGGCGCGCTCCGACTTGTCCGGAATGGCGCCGAAAGCCGGTTGACGCCGGATGTCACCGTGCTGGCGCTCGGCGGCGCCAGTTGGCCGCGGCTGGGCTCCGACGGGCAATGGGTGCCGCTTCTGCGCGGCGCCGGAGCTGCCGTGTCAGACCTCTCGCCCACCAATGTCGGGGTTCTGGTCGACTGGTCTGCGCCGGTGCGCGAGCGTGCCCATGGCGAGCCGCTGAAGCGCATTGCGCTCAGCCACGGCGGTCGCAACCAGTGGGGCGAGGCCGTCATCACCCGCACCGGGCTGGAAGGCGGGGCCGTCTATGCGCTCAGCGCCTCGATCCGGCAGGCCCTCATGGCCGCGCCCTCGACGATTCTGACGCTTGACCTCAGGGCCGACCTGACGCTTGAGGCGCTCGCGGCAAAGCTGGACGGCCCACGGCAGGGCGCATCAACCTCAACCATCCTGCGCAAACGGGGTGGGCTTTCGCCGGCCGCTGCCCTGCTGGCCCGGGAAGCGGGGCCGCTGCCGGAAGGACCAAAGCAACTTGCCGAGCGCATCAAGGCGGTTCCGATCCGGGTGACAGGGCTGGCCGCCTTTGAGCGCGCCATCTCGTCCGCAGGCGGCGTCATGCACGAGGCGGTCAATGCGTCCCTGATGCTCAGGGCACGGCCGGGCGTGTTCGTGGCCGGCGAAATGCTCGACTGGGAAGCGCCGACGGGCGGCTATCTGCTGCAGGCCTGCTTCGCCAGCGGTCTGACCGCGGCGAAGGGCGCGCTGGCCTGGCGTGGTGCCAGGTCCCTCCATCCGGACCCGGTTGACAGGTGATGGGTCCGCTCGTGACCGCGACCGCTTCAGCGGCGGCGCGGCGGCGGCCTGCGGTTGCCGCCCCCGGGAGGGCCGCCCACGGCTGCGGTCTTCTGACGGAAGTTGATGCGGCCGCGATCGAGGTCGTAGGGCGACATCTCGACGACGACACGATCGCCTGCAATGGTCCGGATGCGGTTCTTCTTCATCTTGCCCGCAGCATAGGCCAGGACGATGTGATCATTGTCCAGCTTGACGCGGAAGTGGCCATCCGGCAGCACTTCCACAACGGTCCCGTCAAATTCGAGCAGCTCTTCCTTAGCCATCCAGGCTCCATCCAATCTCAGGTTTGCGTCGGGCCATTGCCCCTCGCGTGAAGGCTGCTCTTAGCGCTTTGTGCGGAAAAGGAAAAGCATGATGCGTGCGTTATTCCTCACATCGTCACCAGGCGGTCGATGATCGCGCTGAGCAACGGGTTCTTCAGCGCGACCCTGTCGCCCGAACATGGCGCGATCGTCACCGCGCTTGGCTGGACGCCCGCCGGCGGACCTGGCGACAGGCTCCTGTTCAGTCCCGATGGCGCAACGGCCGGCATCGCCGCGCCAAACCGCTTTGGCCTTTGGCCAATGGCGCCGTTCGCAAACCGAGCCTTCGGCGGCATCGTCGATGATGGCCACCAGCGCCTGCGCCTGCCGATCAACGATCCGGCCATGCAGGCCACGATCCACGGCTTCGGCTGGCAGTCGGCCTGGGCGGTGGCTGAACAGTCCTTTGACCGCGTCGCCATGGTTCATGAGCGCAGCGGTGCGAGCGACCCTTATCGCTATCTGGCCAGGATGACGGTGTCGCTGCTTGAGGACCGCGCCCGTTTCGACCTGACGGTGACGAACGAAGCGGCTGAGGCCCTTCCCTATGGCCTGGGCTTCCACCCCTGGCTGGACTGCTCGCCGGACACCAGGCTGACCATGAGCGCCGGCGGGACCCTCGCCTTTGCGCCCGGCTACCGCGCCACAGGCCTGACCACCTACGATGATGGCGGGCCCTATCGCGCCGGGCGCGCGATCGCGCAGGCAGACGAACTCGCCCACAGCTTCATCGACTGGGCAGGGCCGGCGCTGTTCGCCACACCGTCACGCGGGCTGGGCATCGCAATCACCGCGAGCGAGACCCTGCGCCACCCTGTCCTGTGGACGCCGCCGCAGTCAGGCTTCGTCTGCTTCGAGCCACAGAGCCATGGCATCGGTGCACCGAGCGAGGCGACCGCCCGCGCCATCACGCCGCTGGCCGTCCTGCAGCCCGGCGAAACCCTGTCGGGTTGGATGGAGATCAGGCCCTTTCGCCTGTGACGCTCAGGCGATGAAATGCTTGGAGAGCTTCAGCGACTGACCCTGATAGTTGGATTTCAGGTCCGCACCGTAGAGCGCGCGGGGGCGTTTAGCCATGTGCTCATAGACAAGACGGCCCACCACCTGCCCGTCCTCGAGGATGAAGGGGACATCACGCGAGCGTACCTCCAGCACGGCCCGCGCGCCTGCGCCGCCCGCGCCCGCATGACCGAAGCCGGGATCGAAGAAGCCGGCATAGTGGACACGAAACTCCCCGACCAGCGCATCGAAGGGCGTCATCTCGCAGGCGTAGTCCGGCGGGACGTGCACAGCCTCCTTTGACGCCAGGATATAGAACTGGCCCGGATCGAGAATCAGCGAGCCGGAGCCGTCGGCGTCAAGCCGTTCCCAGAACTCGTGCACCCTGTAGGCGCCGACCCGGTCGACATCGATCAGCCCGGTGAAGCGCTTGGCGCGATAGCCGACAACGCCCTCGAAGCCGGCGAGGTCGACGCTGACAGCCACCCCTCCCTGAATGTTGGGCTCGGCAGAGGCCACCAGCGTCTCGCGGCCGTGCACTGCCATCAACTCGGCATCGGTGAGCCTCGCCCCGCCAGCCCGGAACCTGATCTGGCTTAACCGCGAGCCGGTGCGGACGAGGACAGGGAAGGTGCGCGGGCTGATCTCGATGTAGAGCGGGCCGTGATAGCCCTCCTCGACCACATCGAACTCGGCCGAACGGTCCGTGATGACGCGGGTGAAGACATCGAGACGACCGGTCGAGCTTTTGGGATTGGCGGCGGCCGCCAGCCCCCTTGGCAGGGACAGGCCCTCGAGCAGTTCGGCAATATAGACGCAACCGGTCTCGAGCACCGCGCCCCTGGTCAGGTCGATTTCGTGCAGCGCGACCTGATCGAGACGCGTCATCAGAAGCCGGTCGCGCCCAGGCAGAAAGCTGGCCCGCACGCGCCAGGCCCGTGCCCCGAGCCTCAGATCAAGGCTCGACGGCTGGATCTGGCCCGCCACAAGCGGCTGGCCGGGCCGTATGACCCCGGCCTCGACCATGCCCGCGATGATGTCGTCGGACTGGATGCCGGGCAAAATGCCCGCAGCGCTCTGTGATCTGGTGACGGCCATGGCGTGACTGTTGCCAGCAGGCCTGTCCGCGCGCAACCGGGCGGGGCTGGCACCGCTCAATCGCGGAAAGTTGTCCACGCGATTATCATGCGGCTCAGCGCCGTGAGCAGCGCCATGGCGGCGAAGCCATAGGCCAGCCAGACAAAGGCCGCAGGGAACAGGAGCATCAGCACGAAAACAAGGATCGTCTCGGACCCTTCGGCAAGGCCCGAGGTGAAATAGAGTGTCTTGTGGCCCCGCCTGTCCGTTTCCAGCCCGCGCCGCGCGGCTATGGCGGCGAAAGCCAGTAGGGTCGCTCCGTTGACATAGAAGCTGAACAGCAGGACGGCCGCCGCCAGGGCGTTGCGGTCCGGCGCGTAGACGGCAAAGGCCAGCGGCAAGGCGCCATAGAAGGCGAAGTCGCAGACGATGTCGAGTAAGCCTCCCCGGTCCGTGCGCTGGCGCGCCGCCGCGACCGCGCCGTCAAGGCCGTCACAGAGGCGCCCTGCCGCCATCAGCAGCAACGCAGCGCCGAACTGGCCGACAATGACGGCTGAGGCCGACGCCACGCCGAAGGCGAGACCGGCGAGCGTGATGTCGTCCGCCCGCAATCCGCGGGCCGCCAGGATACGCCCCGCACGCAGCAACGGCGGGTCGATGATCTGGCGCATCCATCCGTCGAGCATTATTCATCCGCCATTGCGTCGTTCTGTCCGGCGCCGGCAGGCGACTTAACACCTCGCCAGCGATCTGTCGCCTGTGCGACAGTTGTGACATACACCAGGCGCGGGAGGCAGCGAACGATGTACACGGCCAAGACCAGAGGCGTTCACGTGTCGGTGATGCCTGAGTTCATGGAGAGCGAATCGTCCCCGCGCGATGGCCGCTTTTTCTGGGCGTACACGATCGAGATCATCAACGAGGCCCAGACAACCGTGCAGCTGGTGGCGCGGCATTGGCGCATCACCGATGGCCGCGGCCAGTTACACGAGGTCAGGGGCCCCGGCGTTGTTGGCGAGCAGCCGGTGCTGCGCGTTGGCGAGCGCTTCAGATACACCTCCGGCTGCCCGCTCGACACGCCCCATGGCAGCATGACAGGGGTCTACGAGATGGTGACCGAAGACGGCGAAAGTTTCGAGGCGACAATTCCGCCGTTCCCGCTGCAGAGCCCCTACGCCAAGATCACGCTGCACTGAACCAAGGCGATGCCGATGTCCCCGCCCCGCTATACCGCACTCGAAATGCTGGCCCGGCTCGTCTCGTTCAACACGGAGAGCGACCGCTCGAATCTGGCGCTCATCGCCTTTGCCGAGGATTATCTCTCGGCCTGGAACGTGCCGTTCGTGCGCCTCCCCAATGCGGCGGGCGACAAGGCCGCGATCATTGCCACCATCGGGCCGGCAGACCGTCCGGGCATCGTTCTGTCCGGACACACTGACGTGGTGCCCGTGGCGGGGCAGAGCTGGACGAGTGATCCATTCACGCTGCGCGTCGCTAATGGGCGGGCCTATGGGCGCGGCGCGGTCGATATGAAGGGTTTTCTCGCGCTGGGCCTGTCGCTGGTGCCGGATTTCCTCGCCGCCGGGCTCAGGACGCCGATCCATCTGTTCTTGTCCTATGACGAGGAGACGACCTGCCTTGGCGTTGATGACGGCATCGCCCGCTTCGGACGCGAGATGCCGATGCCGCTCGCAGTGATCGTGGGCGAACCGTCCGACCTCGACATAGCGGATGCGCACAAGAGCGTGGTCACCTTCAACACCACGGTCACCGGTTTTGAGGCGCACTCATCCAAGCCGTTTCTCGGCGCCAGCGCGATCACCATGGCGGCACTGCTGATCGCCGAGCTTGACCGGATCGACCAGGACATGATCGCGCGGGGCGACCTGTCCGGCCGCTTTGATCCGCCCTGCACCACGATCCATGTCGGACGGCTCAACGGCGGCACAGCCCGCAACATCATGGCCAAAACCTGCTCCTTCGAATGGGAGTTCCGCGGTCTGCCCGATCTCGACCCGGCGGAAATCCCGGCGCGCCTGGCGCGTTTCGGCAATGAGGTTGTCCTGCCGCGTTTCGCGAAGGGGCTTCCCGGCGTCGGGATCGAGACCGTCAACAACGTCTCGGTGAACGGCCTTGCGCCCGCACCCGGATCCACCGCCGAAACCCTCGCCATGCGCCTGTCCGGCAAGAACCGTACGATCACCGTGCCTTACGGAACCGAGGCGGGTTCGTTCCAGCGCGGCGGCGCACCGACCGTGGTGTGCGGGCCCGGTTCGATCAACCAGGCCCACCAGCCCGACGAGTATATCACCTTGCAGGCGCTGGCCGATGGCGAAGCCTTCATGCGCAGGCTGGGCGACTGGTGCGTGGCGAACTGAGCATGAACGCATCGGTTCTGCCAGAATCAGGCGCGCCGCCACAGGCTCCACGCTTGGGCCAGAGGCGCTCCTGCCGGGCGGCGCACGCATGGAAGGCCGTGGTTGTTGCGCTCGCGCTGACGGTGATCGCGCCTGCCGGACATATCCGCGCCCAGGAACTGCGGGGTCATGGCGGGCCGGTCCGTGCGGTCGCGCTCTCCGCCGACGGCGCAATGGCGGTCACCGGGTCCTTCGACCAGACCGTGATCCTGTGGCGGCTGTCGTCAGGCGCCGCGGAGGCCGTGTTGCGGTTCCATGATGGGTCCGTCAATGCGGTGGCCAGCCTGCCTGACGGGCGCTTCGCGTCGGGCGGGGAGGATGGCCGCATCGCGCTCTGGCGTGTCGACAAGCCGGAACCCGACCAGATCATCGCCGCCCATGCAGGCCCTGTGTCCGCGCTGGCAGCCTCGGCGGACGGCGCTGCGCTGGCGTCGGCCTCATGGGACGGGACGGCACGCGTTACACCGCTGGCAGGCGGGACGGCGCAGATCCTCGAAGGGCACAGGGGCCAGGTCAACGGCGTGGCCTTCCTGCCCTCGGGGGGCGTCGTCACCTCGGGCTATGACGCGACCGTGCGGTTCTGGCCCACGGACGGAAGCGCGCCGCGCATCATCACCCTGCCGAGCGTGCTCAATGCCGTGGCCGCCGCGCCGGATGGCGAGGTCATCGTGGCCGGTGGCGACGGCGTCCTGCGCATCATAGCTGAGGGCCGTGTGGTCGCCGAAATCGCGGTGGCCGAGACGCCGCTGGTGGCGCTGGCCCTCACGCGCGACGGATCTGCGGTCGCCGCCGGCGGCATCCGCGGCAACGTCGTCATCATCGAGCGCGCCACCCGGCAGGTCCGGGCCAATCTCGTCGGGCCGGGCCTGCCGGTCTGGTCGCTCGCCTTCACCGCAAACGGCCGCGAGCTTCTGTCCGGTGGCGCGGACCGTCTGGTGCGGCGCTGGGATGCGCGCAGCGGCGAGCATATTGGACCGGTCATCGCCCGCGCGGCCGAGAGCCCGCTCGGCAACATCCCCGGCGCCGCAGCTGGCGAGCGCGGCGCGCAGGTCTTCCGCGCCTGCGCCGCCTGCCACACGCTGGCAAAGGACGACGGCAACCGCGCCGGGCCGACGCTGCACGGCATCATGGGCCGCCGCATCGGCACGGCTGGCGGCTACAGCTTCTCGCCGGCGCTAAAGGGCATGGACATCATCTGGAGCGAAGAGACCATCGCCCGCCTGTTCGAAATCGGCCCCAACGCCATGACGCCGGGCACCAAGATGCCCGAACAGGTCATCACCGCGCCGGAGGACCGCAAGGCGTTGGTGGAGTGGCTGGCGCGGGTGACGCGCTAGCCGAGCGGGTCCTCGCCCCTCTCGCGGCGCTCCCTGAGATAGTCCTCGGTGGTGCGCGGGGCGGGGCGAGGCCGGTTCTCGTGCGGATCGAAGCTTTCATTGACCACGACCTCGACGCGGCAGTCCTCGCACATGCGGATCAGCGAGGCCCGCTTGGCCATGTCGCCGGCAAACATCCAGTGCTTGTTCTCGAGCTTGGCGGCGATGCGGTTGATGGTCGACTGCACGCCGAAGGGCTTGCTGCAGGAGATGCACAGCGCCGGCTCCTCCTGCTTGACGATCCGTGGCGGCTGGACCCAGGCCGCGAAGTCGACCTGCGGCACCAGTGAGATCACCTTTTCGGGGCAGGTGTCGGCGCAGAGGCCGCACTGCACGCAAAGGTCCTCCTGAAACTTCAGCGTCGGCAGGTCCTTGTCATCCTGCAGGGCCTGGACCGGACAGGCGGAGACGCAGGCGAGGCAGAGCGTGCAGCCCTCGGCGTTGATGGCCAGCCCGCCGAAGGGCGCGCGCACCGGCATCGGCACGCTGGCGACAGGGGCCGGCGCGGCGCGGTGCATTTCGGTGATGGCCGTGCGCAGCAGGGAGCGGCCCTCGCCCATCGGGCGGAAACGGGCCGGAGCGGGCGCGGCGACGCCCGGCGCGATGGCGTCGAGCGCGGCGCGCAGGGCGTCGGGATCGTCCGTCTCGATCAACCCCGCACGGGCCTCGCCATAGCCCAGCGCGGCGGCCAGCGTGTTGGCGTAGTCGATGTTGCGGCCAAGGCCGGAGAGATCATGCTTCGGCCTGGCACGGCCGAGAAAGCGCACGGCGGACGCGCCGAAGGCGAAGGCGGCGGCGCTGAGATCGAGACCGACCTGCGTCACCTCGTTGACGCGCAGCGGCAGCACATTGGCGGGCAGGCCCTTGCCGAAGCGCGCGAGCGCCTCGATCAGCGGCTCGCCATGGTCGCCATCATGCACAAGCACGACAGGCGCCTTGCCGCCCGCCTCGGCATAGGTGACCAGCAGCGTGCGCAGCTTGCGCATCACCACATCCGCCGGTGGCAGCTGGTAGGTCACGGCGCCGGTCGGGCAGACCGAGGCGCAGGCGCCGCAGCCGGCGCAAATTTCGTTCGAGATCGCGACATGGTCGCCGTTCGGGGTGATCGCGCCGGCAGGGCAAAGCTCGATGCAGCGGGTGCAGCCCGTCTTCTGCGAGCGCTTGTGGGCGCACAGGCCTTCGTTCAACGCCACATATTGCGGCTTGTCGAACTCGCCGACCATGCCGGCGGCCTCGGCGATCAGCGCCTCGATGGCGGTGCGGTCGCCAGGATCAGCGCGCAAATAGCCTGCACGCAAGTCGCTACCCGCAAAAAGCGAAGGGCCACCTGATACATCGATCACGATATCACAGGTCGACTGTGCGCCGTTGCGGGCGTCGCCGAAGGCAAGGCGCGCGCGTGACGACGGGGCCGGGGCGGCAAAATCGTTGATGGTGAGCTCGAAGGCTCCGAGCCAGCCCTTCGCGGCGGCAACCGTGCCCTTGAACACCGGAAAATCGGCGCTGCGCGGCGGCGCGACATCGCCGGGCCGGGTCAAGATTACCGTGATGTCCAGGCTGTCGCACAGGCGCTGCGCCATCTCGATCGCCCGCTCGTCACGGCCATAGATCAGGGCCACGCCGGAACTGCTCAGCGTGGTGAAGCGCGTCGGCGCCATGGCCTCGGCGCTGGCGGCGAGCAAAGCGGCCATCTTCGGGCCCGACGAAGCGGCCTGATCAGACCAGCCCGCAAGCTCGCGGATGTTGGTGAAACTGATCTCGCCGGGATAGCTGAGATCCTCCGCGACCTCCGCAAACAGCGGCGCCTCCTGGGTGCAGGAGACCGTGATTGCGCTGGCGCCGAGCCCAGGCATGGCCTTGAAATCCGCAATCTGGCTGCGGCATAGATGCCGGGCCGGGCGCAACTCGGCCGTCCCCGTGCCCTTTGCGATGGCCGCGAAGTCAAGCGGCATCGTGTCCTCGCACGAGCACACCGCGACAACGCGCTTCGTCTCAACCATCGATTCCTCCGGACGTCTCGTTTCCAGGCCTTGCCGCGACACCGCGACCAAAGGCCCTGCACTTGCGCTCTGCGCGTCTTATATGGAAGTGACACCGAACAGAACAGCCGTCTCAGGACGTCATCGGGGAGAAACATTCGCTTCATGTCCGCCAGCGCCTCATCCCGCCTTGCCTCGCTCAGACGCGATCCGGTGCTGCCGCCGGGCTTCAGCGCCACGACGCTGCGCGAATCCGGTGACGCCTTCGCCCACGCCGTCCGCCACGCGCCGGAGTTGGGCGCAGCTTCTCTGGTCTGGGTGCGGCGCTATGATCTGGTCGAGTTCGCCGTGGTGCTGGAGCCCCTAGAGCCGCTGATGACCGCTCGGCTCGCCCACTACATGGGCATGAACGCGCTCGCTGACATGATGGCGATCCACTGCCCGCCTGAAAGACCGCTGAGTTTTGGCTGGCCGGACGCGCTGCTGCTCGACCACGGTCTGATCGGCGGCGGGCGGACGGCCTGGCCCAGCGCCTGCGCCGATGACGAGACGCCCGAATGGCTCGTGTTCGGCGCCATGCTGCGCGCGGTGGCCATGCCGGGCGACGAGACGCGCCGCAGTTTTGCGGTCGGGGCCGGGATAGCGATGGACGAACTCGGCTTCGAGGATGTGACGCCGGTCGACATGGTGGAAAGCTTCTGCCGCCATCTCATGCTGGGCAGCGATGAGTGGGCGACACGCGGGCCCAGGGCCGTGGTCAAGCGCTGGCTCGACCGGCTTGGCCGAGAGCCCGGCCTGCGCCACGGGATCGAGCCCAACGGCGACCTGGTGATCAAGAGCCAGGCGGGCGAGGAGCATCGCAGCCTGATCGCTGCGCTCGCGGCGGCGGATTGGCTTGATGCCGAACGTGGGGAGCCGAAGCTGTGACCGCCGCCAAGCTCTTGCGCACGATCAGGCTCGACCCGTCCGACACCTTTGTCTTCGCCAGGGCGGCGGAGCCGGGCGAATGGGCGGTTACGGGCAGCTTCCTGTTCGTCGATGCCGATGTTGAGGCGATGGGGCCGAAGGAGCGCACCGCATTCCGCTCCGGATTTCTGGGGGTGTCGTCCTTCGGCTGGTCGACGCTGGCGATCGTCACGCCCGTGACCGAGGCCGAGCGGGAGGAGCTTCTGACGACCCTTGCCACCCGGCTGATGCGTGACCTCGGCGCACCGGACATCGAGGCGGCCCGCCACGCCGCTGCCGAGGAGATCGCCTTCGCCGCCTCCTTGTGTGATCACCCGGCCCAGACGCTGGTGGCGGTGCATCGCTGCGTCGAGGACGGCGAGTTGCGCGAGCGTTTCCGCACGCTGGTTCCGCGCGCCGAGGCGCTCGGACCGGAAGCGGTCAAGGGCGGTTTCCGCGCCTTCGACTTCTTCGAGGTCGACGGCGAGGACGAGACGCCGGCGGACGAGGTCGATCTGCTGGCGCTGATGAAGGACAAGGGCTGATGGGCAAGCATTTCTGGGCCTCTTCCGGCCATGTCCTGCTGGAGCACGACACCGCTGGCGGGCTTGTCGTGACCGACGAGTATCTGAAGGCCTATCTGGCCCGCAAGGAACTGATTCCGCCAGACGATGCCTGCGACGCCGAGCGAGCCTTGCACGCAAGGCTGCTTGACGATCCGCGCGCGCCGGTTTCGCAGGGTGATATCGCCGCGTTGGCTGATGCGGATGCCCGCGAGAACTGGCAGTTCATGCTCCGGTTCCGGGACCGGCTGGTCGCCGCTCCGACGCTTGAAGCGGCCTACATGGCGCTGGTTCGGGACGGCTGGAAGGGCGTGCCGCCACTGTTCATGCTGCAGATGGCCCATGTCATCCTGCGCAACGCGCTCGATGCCTGCGATGATCCCTTCGTGGTGCGGGCCGCCGAATGCCTCTACCGCTCCCAGCGCGTCACCGTCCAGGACGGCACGATCCTGCTGGCCGACAGCGACATCGTCGAGCTTGCTGAAGAGGAGCGCCACGCCTCGCCGCTGCTGTCGATGATGGGCGAAGCTGCCGCCAAGACGCTTGATGTGCTGAAGCCGGCGAATGCCGATGGCTACTGGCAGCGCTCGGATGCGTTCGACATGGTGCTGGATCTCGGCGGCAATCCCTCCGGCAGGGCTGCGCTGGCCGAAGCGCTCCGGATCTGGATTGCGCACCTGCACGGTCTGTCCGTGATGGTCCAGCCTTTGGACAGGATCGAAGATGGCGACTGGCGCTGGTTCGTCGGTCTCGACAGCGACTCGACCCGGATCGGCAACGCATTGTGGAGCGGCAAGGCCGTTTCGCCTGACCTGATGGCCCGCGTCATTGGCCTGTTCCAGATGACAATCCATGACGAGGACCGCGTCAGCCCCGAAGCGCGCGGCAAGCCCGTCTATCTGCTGTTGGCCATGACGGAGGACCGGCACCTGCGGCTGAAGCCGCACAACCTCGTCACCGGCCTGCCCCTACTCGCGACCCATTGAGGAGCAGATCATGGCGATTTCCTATCTGACCGTCGGCGTGGTGGTGGAGCGGCGCGAATCCGACAGCCCCTGGATCGACCATGCCTTCAAGCCGGTGGCGGTGCTGCCCGACGCGCCCGACGTGCCGCCGTGGACATCGCTGGGCAAGGACGGGCGGACGGAGCGGTTCTATGCCGGACCGGCGACGCTGAGCCTCTTCTCGTCCGACACCGGACAGCTGATCGAGAACTTCGTCTCGGGCCATGGGCAACTCTGGGTCTCGATTCGTCCGACCGGTATGGACCCGCCGGTCGAGGTCGTCGGCGTCACAGCCGATCCGTCCGAGGGCGAGGGCTATCTCGAAGGCATGGGCGACGTGGTCGAGCCCGTGCCGATGCCGCAGCACATCTCGGATCATGTCCTGGCCTTTTACAAGGTCCACCACGTCGAGCGACCCTTCATCAAGCGACAGCGCGACAAGGCCAGGACCGATGTGTTCGGCGTCCGCCCCGGTGGGCGGCCGCAAGGTGGCCAAGGCGGCTCCTCATGAGTAGCGAAGGCGCCGATGACCGCGACGAAGGCTTCCTAAGCCGCTGGTCGCGCCGCAAACGTGACATCACTATGGCTCCGCCAGCGCCGGTGCCGACCGAGCCTGTGCCGGAGGCCAAGCACGACGATCGTCCGACGGATCCCGAAACCGGCGAGATCATCGATCAGGAGCTCGTCAGCTCGCTTCCGGACATCGCCACGCTGCAGCCCGGCGCCGACCTTTCCGCCTTCATGTGCAAGGGCGTTCCGGAAGCCTTGCGGCGGCAGGCCCTGCGCGCGCTCTGGTCGGCCGACCCAGCCATCCGCGACTTCGTCTCGCCGGCGCTGGACTACGCCTACGACTACAACGCGCCGGGCGGCGCGCCGGGCTATGGCCCGCTCACTGACTCGGACATCGCCCAGGCAAAGGAGTTCCTCGCGCGTGTCTTCAGCGACACAAAAAACGTGGATTCACAGTCTTCTGATGTCATTCCTTTAGGGCACAGCGACGTTCTGCCACAGTCTGGTCCACATCAACCTGAAGCCTCTCCCAGCGCTGTCCGGCGCACGGATGTTGCGGTGCACAATAATCCTGAAACTGACGAAGGGACAGCTTCAGCCCGCGAACCCAATCAACCCGAGAATGCTCCAGAATCGCCGCAATCTGCGGTATTTCCTATTGTGCATCGCACTATAAACGACCTCGCCGTGGATCCGCATTCGACCGAGAAACAGCCACTTCACGCCCTGAAACGTCGACGTGGCGGCGGCGCGACACCGACCTAAATCGTTCAGATGCCGATCTGGCCTGTTGCAAATCGGTTTGATAAGCGATGATTATCGGGTCAACGCGTATGGCGGCATCAAGACTGCCAAAACGAACAAGATCGAGGAACACTCCCTGATGAGGGACTCCGGACTGGAAAAGGCCATCGAGGCGGCGGGTGGCGTGCGCGCACTGTCCCGCGCGCTCGGCATTTCGCAACCGGCCATTTCCGCCTGGAAGCGGGTGCCTGCGGATCGGGTTGTCGCAGTCGAACTTGCAACCCGTGTCCCGCGTGCGATGCTGCGTCCCGACCTTTACGACGATTCGCGTGCGGCATCCGACGTTGCACCGGAAGATGCGGCTCGGGCAGATGAATATGCCTTGCTTGGCACGCTGCTCTGGCGGGCACCGACCGCGGAGGTCCTTGAGCAGCTTGCGACACTGAAGGGCGACGCCTCTGAACTTGGCGCTGCCCATCTGATGCTCGCCGACATCGCCGGCCGCAGCGATGCGGCGCAGTTGCAGCGTGAGTTCTTCGATCTGTTCATCGGCGTCGGGCGTGGCGAGATCCTCGCCTATGCCTCGTTCTACCGTACCGGCTTCCTGAACGAACGGCCGCTTGCTGACGTCAGGCGCGACATGGAAGCGTTGGGCCTGGCCCGTGAGGAGCGGGTCGGCGAGCCGGAAGATCACGCCGCGATCCTGTTCGACGTTATGCGCGGACTGATCATGGGCGAGTTCGAGGCTGACGGCATCGACGACCGCGTCTTCTTCGAGCGACATCTGAAGCCCTGGGCCTCGCGGCTTTTCGTCGATCTGGAGATGAGCCAGACCTCTGGATTGTATCGCACGGTTGGCCTGATCGGCCGGCTGTTCATGGATATCGAAGCCGGCGCCCTGGCGCTGGCGGCCTGACATTGTGGACTTGGGAAAGGACATCGATCATGTCTGAGAAGACAACCAAACAGGCGCTCGACCGGCGCGGCTTCCTGAAGGTCGCGAGCCTTGGCAGCGCAGCCGCAGCCGCCTCCGTCGCGCCCGGCCTCGTGACCCCGGCGCAAGCCTATAACCCGGGCAATGAAGAGACGAAGGGCCGCTATCGCGAGACGGACCACGTCAAGGCCTTCTACCGCACCAACAGCTACTGAGGGACGCGCCATGTTGATCAAACGCAAGAGCGCCGACGTCACGCGCGGCAAGCTGCAGGCAGCCCTTGGCGGCCTCTCATCCGGCGTGATGGACCGCCGCTCCTTCCTGCGCCGCTCCGG
>JAPLOW010000251.1:1070-1848 GCA_026400555.1 Hyphomicrobiales bacterium | reverse complement strand
AACACGCAGGCACGGTCACCGGGGAGGAGGCACTGGACGGGAGCATGGGCTGGCTCGCGCGCCAGCGAGGGAGCTGGTCAGGGAAGCCGAGGAGCCGCCGGAATAGTTGGTAAGTCAGAGGGAGCGGCAGGCGTTGCGGGCGCTTGTGATCCGAGCGCCCGGAGCAGGATGATGTTCGGGTCGGGCAGGTTGGGGAAGGCATGGAAGCCGCGTTTGGCTTGTTGCGCCGCGATCTGCGCCACGAAGTACGGCTCATGCACGGGCCTACCATCGGGATTGAAGGCGGCGAAGCTGTAGCCGGCCGCGATCAATGCGGTGGCAAGATCGAGCCTTGTCGCCTGGCCCTGGACCGCGGCGTTGGCAATGCAGATCACGTAGGCGAGCTCACGTCCGCGTGCCGAGATGGTGCAGATGGGCCTGAGGTCCCTGACCATGGCGGCGAGCATGGCGATGCCGGCCTCGCCGCAGTCGACACGCTGCGACTGAAGGTTGGTGAAGAAGGTCCCCCGCAGGCAGCTCTGCACACCGTAGAGCCGGAAGCGCTGCCCGTTCGCGGCCCAGGTGTCGCCGGTTTCGAAGACGGCGTTGGTCGGGAAGGCGAACCATTGGTCCTGGGCATGGCTGGTCGGCGGTGAGAGGGTTATGCTCACTGAGAGAACCGCAACGAGAGGGGATATAAAGCGATGCATCGTTGTGATTGGCCGTGGCGTTCATTGCCCTATAGCTCGGTCTCTGGGATCGGTCACTATAATGAACAACAATGCCTCACGGATAGGCA
>JAPLOW010000251.1:0-1033 GCA_026400555.1 Hyphomicrobiales bacterium | reverse complement strand
TCACGGATAGGCATCCGCAAAATCAGGATCGTGCTTGGCGCGTTATCGGCATGTTGCGCAATGATCGGATTGATGATATAGCCCTTGGACTATAAGTTGGATCTCAGATGCAGTTGAAGAAACCGGTCGTCTGGATGGGATCTTCGCTCGAAGATCTGCGGGCGTTTCCCGACGATGTCCGGCGCGTGATGGGTGTCGCCATAAATGATGCCCAAGACGGCGAGGAGCATCCGCGCGCGAAGGCGCTGAAGGGATTTGGCGGCCGCAGTGTCCTGGAGATCGTCGACGACGATGATGGCGACACCTATCGCTCGGTCTATACAGTCAGGTTTGCAGGCGTGATCTATGTGCTTCATGCGTTCCAAAAGAAATCCAGGAAGGGCATAGCGACGCCCCAGCACGAGATCGAATTGATCAAGGCGCGGCTGAAGACGGCCGAAGCTCACTACAGTGAGCATCATGCGAAGAGGAGGAAGACATGAGCAAGGACATGACGTTCGAAGTCAGCAGCGGCAACGTCTTCGCCGATCTCGGGTTCGACAATCCTGAAGAGGAGCTGCTGAAGGCGAAGCTGGCGCGCGAGATCCGCGTCATTATCAAGCGTCAGCGGCTGACGCAGGCGAAAGCAGCCGAACTGATGGGCGTCAAACAGCCTGACGTGTCCGCGATCGTGACTGGCCGCACGGCGAAGTTCACGCTCGACCGTCTGGCCCGCTGCATCAACCGGCTTTGCTACGAGATTGATGTCGTGTTCCGGCATAAGGCGCGAAAGCCATCAAGCCCGGCGCAGGAAGCTGCATGATCCGATGTCGCTTTCATGAACGTCACAAATGGTGGGCGTTCGGCATGCTAGTTTCATGACTATATAAATAATCCGGAACGCGCCTAACCGGGCTTATTGTCGGCGCCAAGGCGAGGAGATCGTCATCCTGCTGTGTGGCGGCGACAAGAGCACGCAAGAACAGGACATCCAGCAGGCAAAGCGCCTCGCTGTCGAACAGGAGAACAAGCCATGACCGAGAAACTCACCGAC
>JAPLOW010000254.1 GCA_026400555.1 Hyphomicrobiales bacterium | reverse complement strand
GTTCCGTGCCATCGACGATGATGTTGCCCTTCTGGTGCTCTTCCAGCCGGTTGATGCAGCGGATCATCGTTGACTTGCCCGACCCCGACGGCCCGCAGATGACGAGGCGTTCGCCACGTGCGACCTTGATGTTGATGTCGCGCAACACATGGAAATCGCCATACCACTTGTTGACGCCAATCATTTCGACGGCGGTTTCGGTGTTAAGCGTCGTCGGCTTGAGTCCGGCGGGCTTGGAGGCGAGTGCGGTGGCCATATGGGAGAGCTCCTCTGGATGACGGATCAATCTATCGCTTTTGTCCTGCGGCGAGCTTCTTCTCGACCGAAATCGAGTAGCGCGACATGCCCCAGCAGCAGATGAAGTAGAAGATGGCGGCGAAGGCATAGCCCGTCGCACGCGTGGTCGGCGTGGCCCACAGCGGATCGGCGAATGAGGCCTCGATCGTCTTCATAAAGTCGAAAATGCCGATGATCGTCACCAGCGTCGTGTCCTTGAACAGGCCGATGAAGGTGTTGACGATGCCGGGAATGACAATCCGCAGCGCCTGCGGCAACACGATCAGGCGCATCATCTTGCCGTAGCCAATGCCGAGCGACATCGCGCCTTCATATTGCCCTCTCGGTATCGCCTGCAGGCCGCCGCGCACCACCTCCGCCATGTAGGCCGAGGCGAACAGCGCGACGCCGATCAGCGGCCGCAGCAGCCGGTCGGGCGACCATTCCTGCGGCACGAACAGCGGCAGCATAACGTTCGCCATGAATAACACGGTGATCAGCGGCACGCCGCGAACGAACTCGATGAAAACCACCGAGAACAGCTTGATGATCGGCAGCTTCGAGCGCCGCCCCAGCGCCAGCGCGATGCCGAACGGCAGCGAGCACACGATGCCGGCCGAAGCGATCAGCAACGTCACCAAGATGCCGCCCCACAGCCCCGTTTCGACGACCGGCAATTCGCCCGGGCCAAACTGCACATACAGGCCGAACAGGAGCATGGCCGCCAGAATGCCGTAGCGCAGCAGGCTTTCAGGTCGCGTGAACACATCCGCCTCGCCCTTGCGAGCGGCGCTCAGATCGCCCCAGATCGACCACGCCAGAAGCGCGAAGCCCGCCATCAGGAACCAGAACTCGGCGCGCGCCCCGCCATAAAGCAGCATCCAGGCCGAGATCGGCAGGATGCCGAAAAAGAACAGGAAGCCGACGGACTTGAACGGCGCCTTGTCCCACAGCAGCCAGACGATCGATATTCCAAAGCCGAGGAACACGAGGTTGACGCGCCAGCGTTCAGCCTGCGTGTAAGACCCGTAGATGAAATACTGCAGGCGGTCGCCAACGAACGCCCAGCAGGCTCCAACCTCGCGGCCAACCTTGTCGCTCAGGCAGGAGTCTCGCCCCGCGCCCGACCAGACCGCGTCGAACACGTAAAACTTGAACAAGGCCGGAACGGTGGTCGCGATCAGGTAGAGCGCGACCAGCGTCAGCAGTGTGTTGGCCGGCGAGGCGAACAGGTTCGCACGCATCCAGTGCACCGGCCCTTTCGTGCTGGATGGGGCCGGCAGTTGCGGCAGGCTCTGCGCCTGCACATAGGCGGACGCATTGGCGGAGACATTCATGATCCCTCACCTCATCGTTCGACCAGCGCCATGCGCTGGTTGTAATAGTTCATGAAGGCCGACGTCAGCAGGCTGATGGTCAGATAGACCGCCATGGTAATGCCAACGATTTCAATCGCGCGGCCGGTCTGGTTCAGCACCGTTCCGAGGAATACCTGCGCAAGGTCAGGATAGCCGATCACGACCGCCAGCGAGGAGTTCTTGGTCAGGTTGAGATAGTTCGACGTCAGCGGCGGGATGATCACCCGCAGTGCCTGCGGGATCACGACATTGCTGAGCGTACGGGAATAGGGCAAGCCGAGCGAGTCCGCCGCTTCCCATTGTCCCTTCGAGACGGCCAGGATGCCAGCGCGGACAACTTCGGCGATGAAGCCGGCGGTATAGGTGGTAAGCCCCAGCAGAAGCGCGATGAACTCCGGATAGACGGTGATGCCGCCGCGCACATTGAGCCCGCCCATCGCCGGATAGTTGAAGCTGATGGCCCCCCCCGTCACCACGTAGGCGAGCGCCGGAAGCCCGATGAGGGCGCCCAGCGAAACCCAGCCTATGGGATAGATGCGACCGGTCGCCGCCTGTTGCTGCTTGGCCCAGACATAGAAGGCGATGGAGCCGAACACGGCGAGCAGGAAGGCCGCGCCGATGAGGCCGGCGCCCGCGCCGAACACCGGCTCGGGAACATAAAGGCCACGGTTGTTCAGCAACGCTCCGCCCGGAATGGCGATTGAATCGCGCGGTCTCGGCAACGGCTCCAGCACCGCCTTGTACCAGAACAGCAACTGCAGCAGCAGCGGCAGGTTGCGGATCACCTCGACATAGACCATGGCGGCCTTGGCCACGATCCAGTTCTTCGAAAGACGCGCGATGCCGACAAGAAATCCGAGGATCGTCGCGAAGATGATGCCGAAAGCGGCCACAAGCAGGGTGTTTAGCAGACCGACCCAGAATGCGTCGCCATAGCTCGACCGCGCCGTGTAGGGGAAAAGCGCCTGATTGATGTCGAAGCCGGCCTGCGTATCCCAGAAGTCAAGGCCGAACGGAATGCGCTGACGCGCCAGGTTCTGGCTGACATTCGAGATCATCGCGTAGCCGATATAGACCACAGCTCCGATCAGCAGCGCCTGATAGACGTAGCCGCGGATCTTCGGATCATACCAAGGCGATCCCTTCCGGGTCACCGGCGCGCCTTGCATGGACAAGGATCCTTCCCCTCAACTCTTGGGCTGCATCCGGCCGTTCGGCCTATTCTACGCCCGGTCTTGAACGTCTGAAGCGGCGGGCCGCATCGACCACTCTTCATGCTGGCGCAATTGCGCGCCACGCGCAACCGACGCCGCCCGGTCAACTGCACAAAAAAGCGCCCGACACTTGTCGGGCGCTTGGCTTGGCGGCTGATTTTTCAGCGGATCGGCGGGGCGTACTGCAGGCCGCCATTCGACCACAGCGCGTTCACGCCGCGGGAGATCTTCAGTGGCGAGCCGGCACCGACATTGCGCTCGAAGCTTTCGCTGTAGTTGCCGACGTGGCGGATGATCCGGGCCGCCCAGTCATTGGTCAGGCCAATGCCCTCGCCGAGCTTGCTCTCGACGCCGAGCAGACGCCGGATTTCCGGGTTGGTCGACTGCAGCGACTGGGCCAGGTTGGCGCGGGTCACGCCGAGTTCTTCGGCATTCAGCATCGCATAGTGCGTCCACTTGACGATGTTCGCCCACTGGCTATCGCCGTTGGCGCGCACGGCCGAGCCGAGCGGCTCCTTGGAGATCACTTCCGGCAGGACGATGTGGTCATCCGGACGCGACAGCTTCAGGCGCTCGGAATAAAGGCCCGATGCGTCCGTGGTAAAGGCGTCGCAACGACCGGCTTCGTAGGCCGAACGTGTCTCGTCTGCGGTCGCGAAGGTCACCGGCGTGTACTTGAGGTTGTTCTTGCGGAAGAAGTCGGCGAGGTTGAGCTCGGTCGTGGTGCCCTGCTGCGTGCAAACTTGGGCGCCTTCGAGTTTCAGCGCGGAGGTCACGCCAAGCGACTTCTTCACCATGAACCCCTGGCCGTCGTAGTAGTTCGTCGCCATGAAAGCGATACCCAGCGTGGTGTCGCGAGTCATGGTCCAGGTCGAGTTGCGGACCAGGACATCCACTTCTCCGGACTGGAGCGCGGTGAAACGCGCCTGCGCTGTCAGCGGAATGAACTTGACCTTGCTCGGATCATCGAAAATCGCGGCAGCGATCGCACGGCAGTAATCGACATCGAGACCCGACCAGTTGCCCTGGGCGTCCGGAACGCCGAAGCCGGCCAGTCCGGTGTTTGAGCCGCAGTTGAGCACGCCGCGGGCCTTAACCTGGTCGAGCGTCGAGCGCTGCGCCTGCGCTGAGGCGGCTGAGATGGTCAGCGCGAGGGCCGCGCCAGCCAGAACGCCGGTCATGATCGTTTTCATACTCTTCTCCCACGTTGTCCGAGCAGCTCAAGCGCTGTCGGAATTGATGCTTGCGCCCAAAAGTCAGGCAGAACATGCACCCTGCGCATTGCCGCCATCGACTTTTGTATGATCTGCCCCTGACAGACTGCCGGCGAACCGTCAAGTCCATGATGCCGCGGATGACCGAGGCAACCGCATGACCGGACCCGGAGCAGTTTGACCTTGTCGTCAACCGCCTTCACAATAGACATCCCGCCGTTTTGATCAAGAAGAACCCAGTCCATGAAGAAAGTCTCGCTCGAAGGCCTCAAGCGCTTCCGTGAACGCACGCGCGTTGTGCTCGCAGGCCGCGATCCGGAGGACAGCTACGGCTTCGTCAACACCCCGATCGTGCGCGGCTCGACCGTGGTCTACCAGTCGCTCGACGCCTTTATGGCCCGCAAGTCGCGCTACATGTATGGCACCATGGGCAATCCGACGCTCGATGCGCTGGAGATGGCCTGCAATACGATGGAAGGCGGCGCAGGCGTGGTGGTCTGCCCGTCAGGGTTGCTCGCCTGCACGCTCCCGCTTCTGGCGACGCTGTCTGCCGGCGATCACATGCTGGTCACCGACAGTGTCTACCGACCGACGCGCAATTTCAGCGAGAACATGCTCAAGCGCATGGGCGTCGAGGTCAGTTATTATGACCCGCTGATCGGCAAGGGCATTGAGGCGCTGTTCAAGCCGAACACGAAAGTCGTGTTCACCGAGGCGCCCGGTTCGCAGACCTTCGAGATGCAGGACATCCCGGCCATCGCGAAAGTCGCTCACAAGCACGGCGCAGTGGTGATCATGGACAACACCTGGGCGACGCCCCTTTATTTCGACAGCCATGCCGCCGGAGTCGACCTGTCAATCCAGGCAGGCACAAAGTACTATGCCGGCCATTCCGACGTTCTGATCGGCACGGTCTCCGCGCGCACACCCGAACTCTACAAGCAATTGCGCACCACCTGGGAGCAACTCGGCGTCATCGTGGCGCCCGAGGATGCGTTCCTGACGCTGCGCGGCATCCGCACGATGCCGCTGCGGCTGAAGGAACAGGAGAAGGCCGGTCTCGAAATGGCGAAGTGGCTGCAGAAAAGGCCCGAGGTGAAACAGGTGCTGCACCCTGCCCTGAAGGACGACCCGGGCTACAAGATCTGGAAGCGCGACTTCACCGGCGCATCCTCCCTGTTCTCGATCATCCTGAACCCCGTGCCGCACAAGGCCGTCGCCGCCTTCGTCGATCACCTGTCGCTGTTCGGCATGGGTGCGTCCTGGGGCGGCTATGAGAGCCTTGTCTTGCCATTCGACTGTTCGACCTACCGGACAGTCACCAAGTGGGAGCCCGGCGGCCCGTGCATCCGCATCCATATCGGTCTCGAAGATGTCGAGGACCTGAAGGAGGATCTGGACGCGGGCTTCACGCGCCTCAAGGCAGCGATGTAACGTGCATGCGGGATCTGCGAACGGAGTTGGCCGCAAGGCTCATGCTGGTCGCCCTTCTGGGCGCTGCTCTCTCCGCTCCGCAGCCTGCGATGGCGCAAACTATGGGTCTGAATGGCTGGTGGGTCGTGCTAACGTCGATCAGCGACGACGGTTCGATGGCGCCTCACAACCAGATGCGCGCGTTCCGTGGCCAAATGCGCGCCTGCAGGATCGAGGCGTTCAGCGATCTCATCACACAGTTCCTGGGCTTTGCGCCCGGCTATCTCGTGGCTGTGGTCGGGGCGTTCCCGACCGAGGCGGAGGCACAGCAGCAACTGGCGACGGCACGGCGTTGCGCACCCGGCGCCTACATCAAGCGGGCCCGGCATCTGGGCGAATGATACTGGTGGGGGCTAGGGCGTCAGCCAGACGCCCTGCCCGTTGCTGGACAGTTCGAAACGGGCGCGCCGGTGCCCGGCATGCGCGAGATAGAGCCATTCCAGCGTCCGCGCCCAGATCACGACCGTGCTGAAGTTGGCACGGCCGGCGGCGATGGCGGCGTCTTCCGATGGCAGCGAGAAGTCGCCCCCATCGCCGAGCATGACGCCCGGGGCGGGCGCGGTGCCATAGCAGATGCGGCTGAACGGGCGCGAGGCTTCCCAGGCCGCGTCAGCGACTGCGTCGTTGATGTGCAGGGACGCTTCGCCTTCGATCCGGATCTGGATCTTTGAGCCGGCATCATAGCCCGTCAGCGCCACGCGCGGGTCGCGGGCAAGCTCCGCGAATTTCTCGGTGCGTCGGTCGGTGTTGAAGCGCAGCGTCGCGCTGGCCGCATCGCAGCCGCGCAGGATCACCACCCGCGCCCGTGGCCGGCCATCAAGCCCGAGACTCGCCACGGTGGGCGCATGGAACGGCGAGCGTCTGTCAGCCACGCCCCGCACCAGCAAGGCCCAGGCCTGCGCACGTGTCTCGGCCAGGTCGTTGTAGAAGGACGGGATGGGTTGGTCTGGCATGTTGCCCGGCTGCTGCGCTCGCGAACTGGAACCTATCCCTCGACAGGCTCAGGATGAGGATTGACAATGAACACCTGTCCGGACCTCGGCATTGGTTTGGACGCCGCGTCAGGCTCCTCATCCTCAACATGACGAAGGATGAACACGCGCGAGCAAGGCCGATCAGCACTGGCGACCCCAGCAGGATTCGAACCTGCGACCCACAGCTTAGAAGGCTGTTGCTCTATCCTGCTGAGCTATGGGGTCTGAAACCTGTACCGACCACATGATATTGCCAGAGTCCGGCGCGCGGGTCTATCCGGCTTGGGTGCTGGATCCGTGACGTCAGTGCGTCCACTGGCCGACGCGGCTGAACTTGAAGTTGTCCGAATAAGACAGCCCCTTGCGCGGACCGTTTCCGGTCGCCGGCTCGACGACATAGGCGATGCCATTGCGGGAGGCATAGGCGACCGCATCTTCCGCGCTGTCAAACCAGAGCTTGAGCTGGCTTTTCATGTCGGACGAGGACGTCCAGCCCATCAACGGCTCGAC
>JAPLOW010000173.1:3379-66632 GCA_026400555.1 Hyphomicrobiales bacterium | reverse complement strand
ATGCCCGCCAACCGTCCGAGCCAAACCACATGTCATTTTCCGAACTGGGCCTGAGCACCAAGGTCCTCGATGCCGTCACGTCTGCCGGCTACACCACCCCCACGCCGATTCAGGCGCAGGCCATTCCCCATGTGACAGGACGTGAAGATCACGCGCGGCGTCGATGTCCTGATCGCGACGCCGGGCCGGTTGCTTGATCACTATGAGCGCGGAAAGCTGCTGCTCACCGGGATCGAGATCCTCGTCATTGACGAGGCCGACCGCATGCTCGACATGGGCTTCATCCCGGACATTGAGCGCATCACCAAGCTGGTGCCCTTCACCCGCCAGACGCTGTTCTTCACCGCGACGATGCCCGCGGAGATCACCCGTATCACCGAGCAGTTCCTGCACAATCCCGTTCGCATCGAGGCGTCGCGCCCGGCCACGGCGGCGACCACGATCACGCAGCGGCTGGTGGCGTCGCACGGCAAGGATTTCGAGAAGCGCGAAACGCTACGCCGCCTGATCACCGAAGCCGTGGACTTCAACACAGCGATCGTTTTCGCCAACCGCAAGACCGAAGTGGCCAATCTGCACCGTTCGTTGCTGCGCCACAACTTCAAGGCGGTGGCGCTTCACGGCGACCTCGACCAGCGCGCCCGAATGGCTGCGCTGGACGCCTTCAAGACCGGGGACGCAATATCCTGGTGGCGTCGGATGTCGCGGCCCGCGGGCTGGACATTCCTGATGTCAGCCATGTCTTCAACTATGACGTCCCGTTCCATGCGGATGACTATGTCCACCGGATCGGCAGGACGGGGCGCGCGGGGCGGCTGGGCGCCGCCTTTTCGATTGTCACCCGCCATGACGAGAAGATGGTGTCCGCGATCGAAAAGCTGATCGGGCAGACCATCGCCTGGGAAGGTCCGAAACTTTCGGAGCTTCCGCCCTCGACTGCATCGGCGGATGATGGCGACAGGCCGTCGTCGCGCGGTGCCCGCGGTCGCGACAGGGGCCGGGAACGTAGCCGGGCGCCCTTGCCCGAGCGCGCAGAAAGGACCGCGCCGGCCGACCGGGCAGCGCAGGAACCCAGGCCACGCAAGCGCGCGGGGCGTGCGGCCGCTGCAGAACCGGCACCGTCTTTCCGTGAAGAGTTGCCGCGGCCAATACCGGCGGCGAGGCCCGGGCGTCAACCGCGCCGCGAGGTGGAGGACGATGACCGCCCCGTGAAGGGTCTCGGCGAGCACATGCCCGCCTTCCTGATGACGTCTGTGCGGAAGGTGCCCGTTAAGTAGTTGTCAAACAGCTTGTCTTAGTGTGTCTCAAAGAAGAGTTGGGCCACCTGATGTCGTTTTTGCATAATCATTCGGCAGGCAATTTGGCGGCGACTGTGATCAGCGAACTCGAAGCGCTCTCGCTGCCTCCGACACCCCATGTTTTTGCTGTCTGGTACGCCCATGTCGCCGGTCATGATCCGGCGCTGAGCGCCTCCATCCGATCGCGACAGACGCTCGGGCAGTCGCTGACCGCGGAGGTCATCGAGGAGCTCCATGATGCGCATATCCAGAACTCAGGCTCGGTCAAACTGGCGGAGCGCTCCAGCCGCGCGGTGATCATGGAGATCGACGGAATTGTCGATCTGATCAAGATGTCGCTCGGTTCGACATCGAACTATAGCGAAAAGCTCTCGTTGCTTTTGGGCGAGATGGTGACCGCCAATGATCCGACGGCCCTCAAGGAGATCGTGGCGACCCTCGTGAAGGCGACGGACGAAACCCGCGGCATGAACCAGACCCTGGAAAAGGGCCTGCGCGGCGCCCGCAAGGAAGTGGACGACCTGCGCAAGGTGCTGGAAGACACCAGGCTTGAGACGCTGAAGGACGCCCTGACGGGGATTTCGAACCGAAAGCACTTCGAGCAAAGCATCCAGGCAGCTGTCGAGAGCGCCAAGCAGTCACGTCGGCCCTTCGCGCTGCTGATGATCGACATCGATTTCTTCAAGAAGTTCAACGACACGTTCGGGCATCTCACCGGTGACAAGGTGCTCCGGGTTGTGGCGCAGACACTGCGCGAGAAGTTTCCGACACGCGCGACGGTCGCTCGCTTCGGCGGCGAGGAGTTTGCTGTCATTCTGCCCGACGCCGATCTGATGGCCGGGTGGATTGGCGCTGAAGCGGCGCGGCAGAGCATGGAGGCACGCGAACTGGTCAAGCGCTCGACCGGCGAGAAGATGGGCCGGATCAGCGTATCGATCGGTGTCGGCACCTGGACGCGCAACGACAGCGCGCTGAGTCTCGTCGGCCGGGCCGACGCGGCGCTGATGCGGGCAAAAGCCAACGGCCGTAACCGCACGGTCACCGAAGACCAGCTCGATATCAGCGCCGTCGCGTGAAAGCCTGACGTCCGCCGGCCGATCTCAGGCGCTGCACAAGGTTTCGTCTTTCCCTTTTCGCACATGCGTGATAGCCGCACTCGTCAACCCGGTGCAGGCTGCGCTGCACGCCCGGACAGCGGAGGTTGACGACCATGGCCGAATTCAGCGATGCGACGATCCGCGAGGGCCTGACCTTTGACGACGTGCTGCTGGAGCCCGGCCCTTCGGAAGTCCTGCCGGCGCATGTGGACATCGGCACGCGGCTGACCCGTTCGATCTCGCTTAACCTGCCGCTGGTTGCCTCTGCCATGGACACGGTGACCGAGTCGCGGATGGCCATCGCTATGGCGCAGGCCGGCGGCCTCGGCGTGATCCACCGCAATCTCGATGCCGATCTCCAGGCCGAGCAGGTCCGGCAGGTCAAGAAATATGAGTCGGGCATGATCATGAACCCGATCACGATCTTTCCGGACGAGACGCTGGCTGATGCGCTTGATCTGATGAAGCGCCATCGCATCTCGGGTATTCCGGTCGTTGAACGCGGGCCGCAGGGCCACAAGGGCATGCTGGTCGGCATCTTGACCAATCGTGATGTCCGCTTCGCCACCGATCCGACGCAGCCCGTGGCCGAACTCATGACGAAGGATCGCCTGATAACGGTGCGTGAGGGCGTCAACCAACTCGAGGCCAAGCGGCTTCTGCACCAGTTCCGCATCGAAAAACTGCTGGTCGTCGATGAACACTTCCGCTGCATCGGGCTCGTGACTGTCAAGGACATCGAGAAGCAGGTGGCCCATCCCCATGCGGCCAAGGATTCGCAGGGACGGCTCTTGGTCGCTGCTGCTACCACCACAGGCGATACCGGGTTCGAGCGCTCGGAACTACTGGTCGATGCGGGCGCCGATATCATCGTCGTCGACACAGCGCACGGACATTCGGCGGGCGTTCTTGCAAGCGTCGCGCGTGTCAAGAAACTGTCGAACTCGGTTCAGGTGATCGCCGGCAATGTCGCGACCGCCGGCGGAGCGCAGGCGCTGATCGATGCAGGAGCAGACGCCGTCAAGGTCGGCATCGGACCGGGTTCGATCTGCACCACCCGCATCGTCGCGGGCGTCGGCGTGCCGCAACTGACCGCGATCATGGATGCGGTCTCGGCTGCCCGGAAAGCGGGCGTGCCGGTGATCGCCGATGGCGGCATCAAGTATTCCGGCGACTTCGCCAAGGCCCTTGCGGCCGGCGCATCCTGCGCCATGGTCGGCTCGCTCCTGGCGGGCACTGACGAGACGCCGGGCGAGGTGTTCCTGTACCAGGGCCGCTCCTACAAGGCCTATCGCGGCATGGGATCGGTCGGCGCGATGGCCCGCGGTTCGGCCGACCGCTATTTTCAGCAGGACATCAAGGATGCGCTGAAGCTCGTTCCCGAGGGCATCGAGGGCCAGGTCGCCTATAAAGGTCCGGTGTCCGGCGTGCTGCACCAGCTTGCCGGCGGGCTAAGGGCCGCCATGGGCTATGTCGGCGGGCGCGATCTTGTCGACTACCAGCAAAAGGCGCGTTTCATCCGCATAACGGCGGCCGGCCTGCGCGAAAGCCATGTGCACGACGTGATGATCACACGCGAGAGCCCGAACTACCCCGGCCGGAACAGCTGAGGCCACTGGCAGCGCGCGCGGTCGCCTGGAGGCACAACTTCGCAAGCTTGATCAATGCAGGCCGCTAAGGTCGCATCTGTTCGAGGAATGTGATGAAACGACAAGCGACCTGGAACGCCTGCGCGGGCCGCATCGACCGGGTGTTGCGCCATATCGGCGCAAACCTCGACCGCCGGCAAAGGCTTGACGACCTGGCCGAGGTTGCGTGCCTGTCGTGTTACCACCTGCATCGCGTGTTTCGCATGCTCACCGGCGAGACGCCGGATGTGGCGCTGCGACGCATGCGGCTGCATCGTGCGGCGATCAAACTGATCAACTCGTCATCAATGGTGAAGCGCATCGCCTACCGGGCCGGATATGGATCGGTCGTGGCCTTCATGCGGGCCTTTGGGACACGCTATGGCCACTCGCCCGTCGCCTACCGCCGCAGTCGTCGAAGCCATCCATTCGGACATGTCCCCCAGCACAAGGATCATGTCATGTACGACGTCAAGATCAGCAAGACGACCGGCTACCGCCTGCTCGGATTGCACCATTCCGGCGACTATCACCAGATCGCCAGCGTCTTCGACCGTGTCGGCACCTATGGCGCGGCCCATTGTCTGGTCGGCCCGACAACAGACTTCATCGGGATCTATTTCGATGACCCGCAAACGGTGCCAACCGCGAAGCTGCGGTCATTCGCTGGGATCGGCGTTTCGGAGGAGATCAAGGCGGATGGGGATTTCCAGATCATGACAATCCCCGCAGGCCCCGTTGCAACATTTCTTTTCAAGGGCCCCTATCCCGAACTCGAACGGCTCTATCAGTCCATTTACCGCGAGTGGCTGCCAGCCAGCGGGCACGAGCCGGCGGACCACCCGTGCTTCGAGCGCTATCTGAACAGCCCGCAAGAATTGTCGCCGACAGAGCTTCTGACGGAAATCGTGATGCCGCTGGGCCCGGCACGTGCCGGGCCTTTCCTGCGATGCTGGTCCTGGCCTCAGCGGCGGCCGGATTCGAGGTTTGTCTTGGCGTCGACGCGCTTGGCCGGCGGCGGATCGAAGTTCTGTGCGGTCGACTGGGCACAGGCAGCGAGCGAGGCGGCCACCAGGGCGGCGGCGGAGAGCTTGAGCAGCTTGGTCATTGGTGGTTACTTTCATCAAAGTAGGCCCATCCGCGGGCGGATGCACGATAAGGATCGACTTGGGCCGCGTTTGGGTCCAAAGCCCTCGCAACGCCTTGTCGGCATGCAGCACTCCCGTCACGCCAAACTGTGACGGCATTGTGTTGATGTCCTTTCAACCATGAAAAACTGAACAGATTCCTATGACCCCTGCCGCACGCATCCAGGCCGCCATCGAAGTCCTGACCGATCTGATCGAGCGCAAACGCCCTGCGCCGGACGCCCTGAAGGACTGGGGCCTGAGCCACCGCTTCGCTGGCTCCAAGGACCGTGCCTCGATCGCCAGCCTGGTCTATGATACCCTGCGCCGCCGCTCCTCCGCGGCTTGGCTGATGGGCGCCGAGACGCCGCGCGCCGTCATGGCGGGAGCGCTCAGGCTTCAGCGCGGAATGGACCCCGCTGGCGTGGTCCGGCTGTTCTCCGGTGAGCGGCACGCGCCAGATTCACTGTCCGATGAAGAACAGTGCCGCCTCGCAGGCTCGCTCGATGAAGCGCCGGAGCACGTTCGGGCCGACGCGCCCGAGTGGATATGGCCGTCCATGCAGGCTGCTTTCGGCGAGAACGCGGTCGAGGAAGTTTTCGCCTTCTCAGCCCGGGCCCCGATCGACATCCGTGTCAACGAGCTCAAGACCACGCGCAAGAAGCTGATGGCGGAGCTGGCGCACCTCAATCCCGAGGAAACGCCCTACTCACTCGACGGCCTGCGTTTCCAGCCCAGCGAAGACGGGCGCGGCCCGTCCCTACAGACCGAGAAGGCCTTTCTCGACGGCCTGTTCGAAGTGCAGGACGAGGGCTCACAGCTGGCGGCGCGCCTGTCGCTGGCAAGCCCCAGCGATTTCGCCGTTGACCTTTGCGCCGGCGCCGGCGGCAAGACGCTGTCGCTCGCTGCGCTCATGGAAAACCGCGGCCAGATCATTGCCACCGAGAATGACAGCCGCCGCCTGACCCCGCTCTATGAGCGCGTCACGCGGTCGGGCGCGCGCAATGTGCAGGTGCGATCACCAAAGCTGCGCAATGACGACGCGGTGGCTGACATCGATGGCCTCGCCGATCTTGTTTTCGTCGATGCGCCCTGCACCGGTTCGGGCACATGGCGCCGTAATCCGGACGCAAAATGGCGTCTGCGTCCCGGTGCGCTGGCAGAACGGATCAAGGATCAGACAATCGTGCTCGATCGCGCTGCCCGGCTGGTGAAGAAGGGCGGCCGCATCGCCTATATCACCTGCTCGCTACTGCCGGAAGAGAACGACGATGCGATCGAGGCTTTCCTCGCGCGCCATACCGGCTTCGAGGTGATCGAGCCCGGCGCGGTCGCGGATAAGGCAGGACTTGGCGGGCTTGCCTCGTTCACATCGCACAAAGGCCATGGTCTGCAGCTCACTGCGCTGCGATGTGGAACAGATGGATTTTAATCCGGGTCCTGTCGATCCTGTTCTGGGGAATCCTTGCGCTCTTGGTTGCCTTCACGGCCCTTTGGGGCTGGAAAACCATGACTGTCACGCGAGCTGATGAGGAGGTCTGGGTCGACCTCAACACCCGCATGCCGTTGCCGCTGCGCGACTGGGCCTGCGGGCAGGTCAAGGCGCGGACCCAGGCCCCGAGCGCGCCGGATGGCTGCGCAGGAGATTGGTAGGAGCGCTTGCCGCTACGGCTACGCGCCGTGCAGGGCTTTCCAGATGACAGCCGGCGTCGCGGGCATGTTCACATGCCGGACGCCATGCCCGGCCAGCGCATTCACCACGGCGTTCATGACGGACGGCAAGGCACCGGCACAACCGGCCTCGCCGCAGCCCTTGGCCCCCAAGGGATTGGTGGTGGCCGGAACCGGATGGCTGATGAAGGTGAAGAACGGCGCGTTGTCGGCACGCGGCATGGCATAATCCATGAACGAGCCGGTCACGAGCTGGCCGTCGTCGTCGTAGCGGGTCTGCTCCATCAGGGCCTGCCCGATGCCCTGGACAATGCCGCCATGGACCTGCCCTTGCACAAGCAAGGGATTGACCACCGTGCCGAAGTCGCCGCCCGCCGTGTATCGCACCACCTCGGTGACGCCGGTGTCAGGATCAATCTCGACCTCGGCCACATGGCAGCCATTGGGATAGGCCGACGGAGCTGCCGCGAAGACATGGTCGACATCCAGCGACTGCGGCAGATCGGCGGGCAAAGCCGCGCCGCTGTTGATCCGGCGCGCAATCTCCATGATGCCAATGCCGCGATCCGTGCCAGTGATCGAGAAGCGGCCCGCCTTGAAAGATATGTCGCCGTCGCCTGCCTCCAGCAGGTGCGCCGCGATCCGGCGACCCTGCTCGATCACCCTGGTGCTGGCCTCCATGATCGCCGCGCCGCTCGCCATGATCGACTTCGATCCGCCCGTTCCGCCGCCTGCGATCAGCCGATCGCTGTCGCCCTGCACAAGCCGGACCGACTCGAAGGGCATGCCGAGCGATCGCACCAGGACCTGGGCAAATGGTGTGGCATGCCCCTGGCCGTAGTCCATGGTGCCGGTGATGATGGTGATCGTGCCATCTTTCTCGAAGCGGATGCCACCCATTTCGCTCATCGGCGGCGCCGTCACCTCAAGGAAGCAGCCAACACCAAGGCCGCGCAGCTTGCCGGCCTTGCGGCTGGCCTTCCTGCGCGTGGCGAAGCCCTTCACATCGGCCTTCTCGACCACCTCGTCGAACAGGGCGCGGAAGTCGCCGGTGTCATAGACCATGCCTGAGGCCGAGGTGAACGGCATGGCCGAGGGCGGAATGAAGTTCCGGCGGCGCAGCGTGAGTCGGTCGATGCTCATCTCCTCGGCCGCCTTGTCGATCAGACGCTCCATGTAATAGTTGCCCTCGGGACGCCCCGCCCCGCGATAGGCGCCCAATGGCGTTGTGTTGGTGAAGACGCAGCGCGCGTTCATCTCGATGAGCGGCGTGCGGTAGAGGCTGGGCATGTTCTTGACGATGTTGAGGGTCGACATCATCGGCCCGACATGGGTGAGGTAAGCGCCCATGTTGCCTAGACCGGTGACCCGGATCGCGAGGAAACGCCCCCTTGCGTCGAGCGCCAGTTCCGCCACGACGCTGTGATCCCTGCCATGGTGATCCGATACGAAACTCTCGGAGCGCTTGTCGGTCCACTTGACCGGACAGCCGAGGGCGCGCGCGGCATGCAGAAGGCAGATATACTCCGGATAGACCGAGGCCTTCATGCCGAACGAGCCACCGACCTGGCCGGTCATCACCCGCAGGCGATCACGCGGCATCTTCATGACCTCGTCGGCGATGGCGTTGCGCAGGCCAAAGACGCCTTGCGAGCCGACATGCAGGGTGAAGCGCCCGGTCTTCTTGTTGAAGTCGGCAATGGCGGAGCGCGGCTCCATCGCATTCACGACCACACGGTTGTTGTCGAGGTCGAGGCGCGTGACATGGGCAGCCTCGGCAAAGGCCCTTGCGACCTTTGCGCTGTCGCCGAAGTGCCAGTTGAGCGCCACATTGCCGGGCGCCTCGTCGTGCAATTGCGCCGCATCCGGCTCGATGGCATCGGACATGCTGACAATTGCAGGCAGCGACGACAGCGAGATGGTCACCGCTTCAGCAGCATCCTGCGCTGCTTGCGCCGTGTTCGCCACCACGAAGGCCACCGCTTCGCCGACATGGCGCACCCTGCCCCTAGCAAGGACCGGACGCGGCGGCCGCTTCATCGGCGAGCCGTCTGCATTTGGATACACCATGTTGCAGGCGAGCGTGCCGTAGCCTCCGTCAGCAAGGTCCGGGGCCGTGAATACGCCAAGCACGCCGGGCATGGCTTTCGCCGCAGCGGTGTCGATCTCCCCGATGATCCCGTGCGCATGCTGGCTGCGGACCATGACGGCGTAGGCCTGCCGGGGCAGATTGAGATCGTCCGTGTAGGCGCCCTCACCCCGCAGCAGCATCGGGTCTTCAGAGCGCGGCACAGGCTGGCCGACGGCGAATTTCTCCGTGGCGATGGCGCCATCAGTGACGCGGATGTTCATAGGCGATAAATCCTGGGTGTTGCGGGCACTGACCAAGCCGGTGCCCTTCTATCGCAGTGCAGATGGTGCACTGCAGCAGTCTCGCCGAGCCGACCGGGCAAGACAAACGAAAAACCCGTGATCAGCCCTGCAAAAATGTGACGCCCACAATTGCGAACGTCATGGCTTGCGATCCCTGCCCGGTCAAAACAGTGGGTTCTGGTTCGCCGGTCGGGGTCTTAACCGATCTTAAGCAAGACGTGTTTTTTCCTGCCCATCGACAGCTTGGCAACGCCGTCGGTGTTGAAGTCGCTGGAGGCGAGAACGGCCCGCTCGTCGCTGAGCGTGACGTCGTTGAGCTTCAGCCCGCCGCTCTTGATCTGACGGCGCGCTTCGCCGGTCGAGGGTACGATGCCGGCCTTGACGAAGGCGCTGAGCAGCCCGAGACCGGCCGCAATTTCGCCTTCCGCCACAGAAACGGTCGGCAGATCGCCCGCGAGCGTGCCCTCCTGGAAAGTCTTGCGTGCGGTCTCGGCGGCAGCGTCCGCTGCGGCGCGTCCATGCAGCAGCGCCGTCGCCTCGTTGGCGAGCACGATCTTGGCCTGGTTGATCTCGGCCCCGCCCAGCGCCACAAGCTTTGCGATCTCGCCCATCGGCAAGGTCGTGAACAGCTTGAGGAACTTGACCACGTCGGCGTCCTCGGTGTTGCGCCAGTACTGCCAGAAATCATAGGGGCTGAAGGCGTCCGCGTTGAGCCAGACCGCGCCCTGGGCCGTCTTGCCCATCTTGGCGCCGGAGGCCGTTGTCAGGAGCGGCGTGGTCAACGCATAGAGCTGGTGCGTGCCCATGCGACGGCCGAGATCGACGCCGTTGACGATGTTGCCCCACTGGTCAGAGCCGCCCATCTGCAGGTTGCAGCCGACGGTCTTCGCCATGTGCGCGAAGTCATAGGATTGCAGCACCATGTAGTTGAATTCGATGAAGCTCATCTCGTGCTCACGCTCGAGACGGAGGCGGACGGAATCCATCGACAGCATGCGGTTGACGGAGAAGTGCCGGCCGACATCGCGCAGCATCTCGATCCAGTTGAGCTTGAGCAGCCAGTCGGCATTGTCGAGCATGATGGCGTCGGTCGGACCATCGCCATAGCGGAGCACCTTGGCGAAAACGCCCTTGATGCTGGCCTTGTTGGCCTCAATCTCGGCCACAGTGCGCAGTGCCCGCGTTTCGTCCTTGCCTGACGGGTCGCCCACCATGGTGGTGCCGCCGCCCATCAGCGTGATCGGCTTGTTCCCGCTCACCTGCAGCCAGTGCAGCATCATCGCGGTCAGGAAATTGCCGATGTGCAGCGACGGCGCCGTACAGTCATAGCCGACATAGCCGATGGCCTTGCCCTTGGCGGCCAGCGCATCAAGCCCCTCAAGGTCCGAACACTGGTGAATGAAGCCGCGCTCCTGAAGGATGCGCAGGAAATCGGATTTCGGCGTGAACGCGGTCATGATCGTGTCGTGCAGTGCTAGGACGGGATGCGGTCTGGTTTTGAACCGTGGCAGCGTCTAACACGAAAAGCCCGAATCCGCGCTAGCGGATTCGACTGTCACCGGGGGCCGTGATGTCTGAACTGAAAGCCATTGTCTTCGATGTGGGCAATATCCTGATCCGTTGGGAGCCCGACCAGATGCTCCGACCCTACTTCGGCAGCGACATCGATTACGCGACGTTCCTCGACTCAACGCGGCTGATGTGGATGAACCTGGAATTCGACGCGGGCCGACCCTTCGCCGACGGGATCGGCGAACTGGTGAAACGCTTTCCACAGTACGAAGCGCCATTGCGGGCCTTCGATACGCGCTGGTCGGACTGCGTGCTGCATGCCATCGACGACAATGTCGCGACGCTGCTGGCGCTTAAGAAGGCCGGGCATACGGTTCACGCCATCACCAACTTCGCCCGAGAGAAGTTCGACATCGCGCGTGCGCGTTTTCCGTTCCTCAATGCCTTCGACCATGCGCTCGTGTCAGCGGATATCGGCCTGATCAAGCCGGACTACCGCATCTATCACCGCTTCGTGCACGATGTGGGGTTGAAACCCGAGGAACTGATCTTCGTCGACGACAGCGCCGTGAACATCGCTGCCGCCAGATCCGTCGGCTATCGGGTGTTTCACATGCCCCATGCAGACGCCGCGGAATGTGAGGCGTTCCGGGGTGTGCTGCGCAAGGGTGGGTTCGCGGTATGAACCTGAAAAATAGCCGGACCCTCGCTATGTTTTCTGCATGGGCAATCACAGCGTCGTTGAAGCCAAGAACCGGCTGTCCGCGCTGATTGAGCGCGCCCTCAAGGGCGAGCGCGTGGTGATCACGCGGCATGGGCACCCGGTTTTGGAAATGAAACCGGTCGCCGATCCTCCGCAGGCACCTCTTGACAGCAACGCGCTTGATTGGATCGCTGAACGCCGTGCCGCGAGAGGTCCGTTGAACATCGATGCCGTCGATCTTGTCCGCAAGTTGCGGGTTGTAGACTGACGGTGACAACCTGTGTCGACACCGGCGTGCTCGTTTCGTTGCTTGCTGGCGATGCGCATAGCGGTCGAGTTGACTTCGCGCTTCGTAATGTGTCTGACCAAATCGCTGTGAGTGTGTTGACGGGGCTGGAGTTCACTGCAAGGAGCTTTTGGCGGATTATGGCCTTTGGATCGCCGCCAATGCTGTGAGCCTGGAGATGTCTGGACCGATTTTTTCCGAAGCATCCGCCATCTTGGCTCAACTGCGCTTCAATCTGCGTGGCCCTGACGCGTTGCACATCGCCATTTGCCATGCCATTTCGGCCCGGTTCCTGACCTTCGACACCAACATGGCACCAGCAGGTCGTGCCTTGGGCGTGTCCGTCATCGAGGCATGATCGGCACAGTCGCATCGTGCAGCCAGGCGCTCATGCCGACACCTCACCGAGTATCGTGGGCATGGGCCTAATGAAGTGGCTGGTCAGTTATCTGATGGTTCGAGGATCGTGAAGCGGATTGCCCAACCCTCACTCCTTCGGCGGCTTCGGGCCTACGCGCTTGTCGAGATAGGTATTCACGGTTGACATCAGTTCGTCGACGCGGCCGTCGAAGAAGTGGTTGGCGCCCTCGACGGTCTGGTGTTCGATCTGAATGCCCTTCTGCGTCTTGACCTTCTCAATCACACTGATCACGTCCTTGGCCGGCGCCACGCGATCCTCCGAGCCATGCACGAACAGGCCCGATGAGGGGCACGGCGCGAGGAAGGAGAAGTCATAGCGGTTGGCCATCGCGGCGATGGAGATGAAGCCCTCGATTTCGGGGCGGCGCATCAGGAGTTGCATGCCGATCCAGGCGCCGAAGGAAATGCCGGCGATCCAGCAGGTCTTGGCCTCGGGGTTGATGGCCTGGGCCCAGTCGAGCGCGGAGGCCGCATCCGACAACTCGCCCTGGCCGTGGTCGAACACGCCCTGGCTGCGCCCGACGCCACGGAAATTGAAGCGCAGTGCCGAGAAGCCGCGCTCAACGAAGGTGTAGAACAGGTTATAGACGATCTGGTTGTTCATCGTTCCGCCGAATTGCGGATGTGGGTGCAGCACGATGGCCAGCGGCGCGTTGCGCTTCTTGGATGGCTGGTAGCGTCCCTCGATGCGTCCGGAAGGGCCGTTGAAAATCACCTCAGGCATGGGATGGTCGACCTTTGTCTCTGCACAGAGCCCGGCATCCCGGCTGCTTCGGCCGGGATCAGGGGCGAACGATCCCTTGACTTCCGGCAACCAGCGGCCCAAATCTGAGGCTGTTAGAACTCTTCTAAGTACCGTGAACGCAACAGGAACACAAGATGCGTTGCGCTCGGCGGGACTTCTTGGGTGCTGGCGTATAGCACGGCTGCCGGGTGCATTTTCAAGCATTTATCGCAGCCGGCATCGAAAACATGGAATCGAGCGAAGCAAAAGGATTGCCTTGCGGCATGACGAGCCCCCTGCGCAGCTATCTTGACTGGAACGCCACTGCCCCGGTTCGCCCCGAGGTCATGGACGCTGTCACGCGCGCGCTCGGCCTCGCCGGAAACCCCTCCTCCGTCCATGCCGAAGGCCGCGCCGCGCACGCTGCCGTCGAACGGGCGCGCGAACAGGTCGCCGCGCTGGTCAATGCCCCGGCCAGCCGGGTGGTGTTCACGAGCGGCGGCTCGGAAGCCAACGTGTTTGCGCTGACCCCTTCGCTGACGCTGAATGACAGGCGCCCGACCACGCACCTGCTGATGAGCGCGACAGAACATCCGTGCGTGCGGGATGGGCACCGCTTTTCGAAGGCCGATGCCATCGAGATACCGGTGACCGCCGATGGGCTCATCGCACTGGACCGTCTTGCAGAAGCGCTTGCGGAGCCGCGCGACGGCCGCGCGCTTGTCTCCGTCCACATGGCCAACAACGAGACCGGGGCGATCCAGCCGATTGCGCAGATCGGGCTGATGTGCCGCGAGCATGACGCGCTGCTGCATGTCGACGCCGTGCAGGCTGCCGGCAAGATCGGCATTGACATGACCACGCTTGGCGCCGATGTGCTGACCCTTTCCGCCCACAAGCTCGGTGGTCCCAAGGGTGTCGGCGCGGTGATTTTCGGCTCCGACCGGATCGAGGTCCGCGACAGGCTGATCCGCGGCGGCGGTCAGGAGAAAGGCGCCCGCGCCGGAACGGAAAACGTCGCGGGAAATGCCGGCTTCGGCGCTGCAGCGGAACTGGCGCTTGCGGAACTCGAAGCGGAAGCGCCACGCCAGCGGGCTATGCGGGACTGGTTCGAAACGGAGTTGCGGGCGAAGCTGCCTGCGACGACTATCTTCGCAGCCGACGCTCCGCGCCTGCCCAATACAAGCTGTTTCGCGACGCCGGGCGTCCGCGCCGAAAATGCGCTGATCTCAATTGACCTCGCCGGCGTATCAGTCTCATCAGGGTCAGCCTGTTCGTCGGGCAAGGTCAGGCCGTCACATGTGCTTCAGGCGATGGGTGTTTCCCCCTCGCTTGCTGGCGCGGCGCTTCGGGTCAGCCTTGGCAGGTTGACTGTCGAGGCTGATCTCAAACGTTTTTTGGCCGCCTATGCCAAGCATGTGTCGGTGGTGAACTTTCAGAAGGCTGAGGCTGCGGGCTGAGCCCACACAACAACAACCCACCAGCGGGCCTTGAACCCGCATCGGCGAGGAGACTGGAACATGCCTGCTGTTCAGGAGACCATCGATCAGGTCAAAGCCATCGATGTGTCGGAATACAAGTACGGCTTCATCACCGACGTCGAGATGGAAAAGCCCGCCAAGGGCCTGACCGAAGACACGGTGCGCTACATCTCGGCGCGCAAGAACGAGCCGGCCTGGATGCTGGAGTGGCGGCTTGACGCCTTCCGTCGCTGGAAGACCATGACCGAGCCAACCTGGGCGCGGGTGCACTATCCCGAGATCGACTTCCAGGACATCTACTACTACGCCGCGCCAAAGATGAATGGCGCGCCGAAGTCGCTCGACGAGGTCGATCCTGCCATTCTCGACGCCTACAAGAAGCTCGGCATCCCGCTGCGCGAGCAGGAAATCCTGGCCGGAGTCGAGCCGCAGAACCGCGTGGCGGTCGATGCCGTGTTCGACTCGGTGTCAGTGGTGACAACTTTCCGCGCCGAACTTGCCAAGGCTGGCGTGATCTTCTGTTCGATCTCCGACGCGCTGCAGGAACACCCCGAACTGGTGCGAAAGTACATCGGCACGGTCGTGCCGGTGACCGACAACTACTACGCCACGCTCAACTCGGCCGTCTTCACCGATGGCTCGTTCGTCTACATCCCCAAGGGCGTTCGCTGCCCGATGGAGCTGTCGACCTATTTCCGGATCAACGAGAAGAACACCGGCCAGTTCGAGCGCACGCTGATCATCGCCGAGGAAGGCTCCTATGTGAGCTATCTCGAAGGCTGCACAGCCCCGCAGCGCGACGAGAACCAGCTTCACGCCGCCGTGGTCGAGCTGATCACCCTGGACGATGCCGAGATCAAGTATTCCACCGTGCAGAACTGGTATCCGGGCGATGCCAACGGCAAGGGCGGCATCTACAATTTCGTCACCAAGCGCGGCGACTGCCGGGGCAAGAACTCCAAGATCTCTTGGACGCAGGTGGAGACCGGTTCGGCCATCACCTGGAAGTACCCGTCCTGCATCCTGCGCGGCGACGGCTCGCGCGGCGAGTTCTATTCGATCGCGGTCTCGAACGGCATGCAACAGGTCGACAGCGGCACCAAGATGATCCACCTGGGCAAGAACACGACCAGCCGCATCATCTCCAAGGGGATCTCGGCGGGCCGCTCGCAGAACACCTATCGCGGGCTGGTCTCGGCCCACCGCAAGGCAACCAACGCGCGCAACTTCACCAATTGCGACTCGTTGCTGATCGGCAACCAGTGCGGCGCCCACACCGTGCCCTATATCGAGAGCAAGACCTCGACCGCCACCTTCGAGCATGAGGCGACCACCTCGAAAATCTCCGAGGACCAGCTGTTCTACTGCATGCAGCGCGGGCTCTCAGCCGAGGACGCCACCGCGCTCATCGTCAACGGCTTCGTGAAAGACGTGCTCCAGCAACTGCCGATGGAGTTTGCGGTGGAAGCACAGAAGCTCATTTCGATCAGCCTTGAAGGCTCGGTCGGCTAAATCTCGGTGACGTGGACGGGCCTGGCCCGTCCATCCACGATTTCCGGATCAATCACGCGCGGAACCGCGGCAGCATGCTGCGCAAGGCGCCCGCAGACAATGGACAACAACAATGCTCGAAATTCGCAACCTGCACGTCAAGATCGCTGACGAAGACAAGGTCATTCTCAATGGCCTGAACCTCAAGGTCGCCAAGGGCGAGGTCGCGGCCATCATGGGGCCGAACGGGTCTGGCAAATCGACCCTGTCCTATGTCATCGCCGGCAAGCCGGACTATGAGGTGACCGGTGGCGAGGTGCTGCTCGACGGCGTGAACATCCTCGAGATGGCGCCCGACGAGCGCGCGGCGGCAGGTCTGTTCCTCGCCTTCCAGTATCCGATGGAGATTCCCGGCGTCGCCACCATGACCTTTCTGAAAGCGGCCATGAATGCGCAGCGCAGGCAGCGCGGCGAGGCCGAACTGACCACGCCGGACTTCATCAAGCGCGTGAACAAGGCGGCCGACTTGCTTGGCATTCCGAAGGACATGCTGCGCCGTCCGCTCAATGTCGGCTTCTCCGGCGGGGAGAAGAAGCGCATGGAAATCCTGCAGATGACCCTGCTCGAACCCAAAATGTCGATCATGGATGAGACCGATTCAGGGCTCGACATCGACGCGCTCAAGATCGTGGCCGAAGGCGTCAACGCCCGCCGCGACCCCGAGCACGCCTTCCTCGTCATCACGCACTACCAGCGCCTTCTCGACTACATCAAGCCGGACACCGTCCACGTGATGAGCCGTGGCCAGATCGTCAAGACGGGCGGCCCCGAGCTGGCGCTGGAGCTCGAAGCCAATGGCTACCGCGACTACCAGAGCGCGGCGTGAGGTGGTCATGAGCGCGAAGATCACTCCCATCCGCAGCGCCGCAGAGAGCGCGCTGATCGACCGCTTTCCGGCGTTGAAGGCGAGCCTGCCCGGCTTGCCGGCCCTGCGAGAGAACGCTTTTGCGGCTTTCGCTGCGGCCGGCCTGCCAACGCGCCGCGTCGAAGCCTGGAAATACACCGACCTGCGCGCCGCGATGCGCGAAGCCGCGCCGCTGGCTGCGAGGCCGAATGACGCCGAGATCACCGTGGCGCTAAAGGGCCACAGCCCCTTGGCCGGACAGGGTGTTGTCACCTTGTCGTTCGTCAACGGGCACCATGTGGCGACTGCGGGCGCATTGCCCGCGGGCGTCAGCATCACGCCCCTCGCCAAGGCACTGGCCGGCGGGCATCCGCTTCTGAGCCGGATCGGCGCGCTCAAGCTGGTGCATGGGGATCTGGCACTCTCGCTGAACACGGCCTTCATGACCGATGGGGCGATCATTCATGTGGCTGAAGGTGTGACCGTGGATGGGCCGATCGCCCTGCGCTTCGTCACAAGTGGCGCGACAGCCGTGGCGACCGCCGCGCGCGTGCTGATGGTGGCCGAAGCCGGTTCGCATGTGATGCTCGTCGAAAGCCATGAGGGCCAGGGTGCCCTCGCCCACCAGCCTAACACGGCGCTCGAGATCATCGCCGGCGACAAGGCTGTCGTGAGCCATGTGCGCCTTGGCCTCAACAGCGCGGGCGCGGTCGCGCTGTCCACCCTTACCGCCGACCTCGGGAGCGAGACGTCCCTGACCTCCGTGAATGTGGCGCTGCAAGGCGCCGTTACCCGGCATCAGGCCTTCGTGCGCTTTTCGGGCGGCGATGCGCGCGCACAGATCAACGGGGCGACGCTGCTCAGCGGCACGCAGCATGCCGACTCGACGCTCGTTGTCGAACATGCGGCAGAACCGGGCGGCGAAAGCCGCGAACTGTTCCGCACCATCATTGATGACGAAGCCTCGGGCGTGTTCCAGGGCAAGATCATCGTGCAGCCGCATGCGCAGAAGACCGACGGCCGCATGGCTTCGAACGCGGTACTGCTGTCCGAAAGTGCGGCGATGTACAACAAGCCGGAGCTGGAAATCTTCGCCGACGATGTCGCCTGCGCCCATGGCGCGACCTGCGGTGCGCTCGATGACGAGCTCTTGTTCTATCTGATGTCGCGCGGCATCTCGAAAGCCGAGGCCGAGGCGCTGATGATCGAGAGCTTCGTCGGCGCATCGATCGACTTCATCGACCACGAGCCGATCCGCGAGATCCTGCATGCGCTGGTGCGGGACTGGCTGCAGGCGCGGGCGGCGCGGCTGAATGCGGAGGCTCCGACGGTCTCATGAACGCGATCACGCACCCCTATGATCTGACGGCCATCCGCGCGGACTTCCCGATCCTGTCGAGGCAGGTCTACGGCAAGCCACTGGTCTATCTCGACAATGGCGCATCAGCCCAGAAGCCGCGCCAGGTCATGGACGCGATGACGCGGCTGATGAGCGAGGACTATGCCAACGTCCACCGCGGGCTGCACTATCTCGCCAACGCCTCGACCGAAGCCTATGAGGATGCACGCGAAGCCGTACGGCTGTTCCTCAACGCAGCGAGCAGCGAGGAGATCGTGTTCTGCCGTTCGTCCACGGGCGGGCTCAACATGCTGGCGTCCTGCCTCGGCCGGCACCTCAACATCGGCGAGGGCGATGAAATTCTCCTGTCGATCATGGAGCACCATTCCAACATCGTGCCCTGGCACTTCTGGCGCGAGCGGCATGGCGCGGTGATCAAGTGGGCGCCGGTCGACGAGGATGGCAATTTCCTGATCGACGAATTCGCCAAACTCATCACGCCGCGGACGAAGGTCGTGGCGCTGACCCACATGTCGAATGCGCTGGGCACCATCGTGCCGATCAGCGACGTGGCGAAGCTGACCCGCGCCGCCGGCGTCCCGCTGGTGGTGGATGGCAGCCAGGGAGCCGTCCATCTTCCTGTGGATGTGCAGAAACTTGGCGCGGACTTCTATGTCTTCACCGGCCACAAGGTTTACGGGCCGACCGGCATCGGCGCGGTCTGGGGTCGTAAGGAATGGCTGGAGAAGCTGCCCCCGTTTGAGGGCGGCGGCGAGATGATCGTCACCGTCACGACCGACACGGTGACCTATAATGATCCGCCGCACCGCTTCGAAGCCGGAACCCCGGCCATCATTGAAGCTGTCGGGCTGGGCGCGGCGCTGAAATATATGATGGCGCTTGGCTCCGATCAGATCCTTGCCCATGAGAACCGCCTGCGCGACTACGCTCATGAGCGGCTCGGGCGGATGAACTCGATCCGCATCATCGGCAAGGCCGCCAGCAAGGGGGCGATCGTGTCGTTTGAGATGGCGGGCGCGCATGCCCATGATGTGGCGACTGTGATTGACCGCTCCGGCGTGGCCGTCCGCGCCGGAACGCACTGCACCATGCCGCTGATGACCCGCTTCGGGGTCACATCCACGTGCCGGGCCTCATTTGGCCTCTATAACACGCTTGAAGAAGTCGATAAGCTGGCTGAGGCGCTCGCGAAAGCCGAGAGCCTGTTTGCGTGAGGATGACGCCGTGACCGATGCCGCGACCGAGTTGAAGCCCAATGCGCCGACGATCGCGCCGGCCACGACGCTTGCGCCCGCCGAGATCGACCGCCTGACCGATGACATCATCGCCGCACTGAAGACGGTCTATGACCCGGAAATCCCGTCGGACATCTACGAGTTGGGGCTGATCTACCGGGTCGACATCTCCGACGAGCGTCATGTCACCATCGACATGACGCTGACAGCCCCGGGCTGCCCGGTGGCCGGAGAAATGCCTGGCTGGGTGGAGAATGCGGTCGGCACGGTCCAGGGCGTCTCCGGTGTCACCGTAAACATGACCTTCGATCCGCCCTGGGATCAGTCGCGCATGTCCGATGAGGCACGCGTGGCGCTCGACATGTGGTGACGGGCCGGGACTGCGCTGTCAGACCTTGACGCCGACGCTGTCCGCCGCGGCGACAATCTGCCTCCAGGTCTCGTCATCGACGGGAATTCCTTTCTGCTGACGACTGATCCGCGTCTCGCGTTCGATGTCGCCCGGCGCGCGCACCTTGTCGAAGCCCTCGCGCGGCGCGGCGGAGCGGACATAGCTGGCGATGGCGTCGATGCGGGCAGAGCGGGCCGCCGCGTCAGGCTCCAGCTTCGCCGGATCAATCAGGATGCCGAACAGGCTGTTGATGATCCAGCTTTTGACGGGCTTGTCCTTGATCAGCGCGCCGCCGGTCAGACCGGCAGACAGGATCTCGGCGATCAGGGCGATTCCTGCCCCCTTGTGGTCGCCAAAGGGCAGCAGCGCTCCCATCGGCGCCGGCGGGAACACCACGGCCGGGTCATTCGAGGCTTTGCCCTCCGCATCAATCAGGAAGCCGTCGGCCACCGTAACGCCCTTGTTGAAGGCCACGCGCGCCTTGCCATGGGCCATTCGGCTGGTGGCGAAGTCGAGGATGAGCGGCCTGCCCTGCCCGTCAGGAACGCCGATGGCGTGCGGATTTGTGCCCCAGCGCGCCTCGCGCCCGCCATGTGGCGCGACGATCGGCACGCGTCCGGCGACGTTGACCCAATACATCGCGATCAGACCGGCGGCAGCGGCCTGTTCGGCGTAATCACCGATCCGTCCAATATGGTGCGCGTCGATCAGGTTCAGCACGGCGACGCCGCCGGCCAGCGCCATGTCGCAGGCGCGGGCAATCGCACGCCGCGCGGTCGGCTGGCCAAGCGCCACCTGCCCGTCGATCACCAGAAACGGCGCGGCGTTGATCCGGTCCACCGGCGTGCTGGCGGGCGAGAGCAGGCCATCATGGACGGCTGAGATGTAAAGCGGCAGCATGCCGACGCCGTGGCTGTCATGCCCCGACAGGTTTGCCAGCACGCAGTGGCGGGCACCCTCCTCGGCGTCAGCCTGCGGCCATCCGGCCGCAACGAAGGTGCGGCTGGTGACATCGGCAAGTTCATCAGGTGAAAACAGGCGCATGGCAGGATCGTTCCGCAACAACACGTTGTGATACGACTGACCCTAGCTGCTCTCGACGAATTGGCAACGAATGGCTATGTAGGGTGCATCTGTCCGCAACGCAGGGCCTTGAACCCTCGCGAGGAGGAAGACACCATGTTCTCGATTCCGGGCCTCAAGGTCATTTCCCTCACTGATGCCGCCGCCCGGCGCGTCAGCGAGATCGCGTCGAAGGCAGAAGGCGCACTTGGCCTGCGCGTTGGCGTGAAGAAGGGCGGCTGCGCCGGCATGGAATACACCTTCGATGTCGCACGCGATCTCAAGCCGGGCGACGAACTGGTCGAGGACAAGGGCGCGAAGGTGGTCGTGGATGGCAAAGCGGTCCTGTTCCTGATCGGGACAGAGCTCGACTTCAAGGTCGACAAGCTGTCATCGACCTTCGTGTTCAACAATCCGAACCAGACATCGGCCTGCGGCTGCGGCGAGTCGGTCGCGATCACGCCGCAAAAGACACCATTGCCCATCGCGTGAGGCGCCATCCCCGTCGCCCTCGACGACGGGGACAACACTTCGCTCCGTTCCCGGCTCAACCCTGAGCCTTGCCTTGGGTATTGATGAAGACCGCATAGAGCGACTTGCTGTCGGCCATGAACAAGCGGTTGCGCTTGGACCAGATCGTCACGCCTTTTTTGGCCGAAGCTGCGGCCGGCATTGCTGGAGCACCACAGATTGACATTGACATTGGCCCTGACGCCAGCCGGCCCGCACTTCACCCGGTCAATCATGACGTCGCTGAACAGCTTCTGTTTGCTGAGCTTGTCGTCCGCGCCGACATCGAAGATATTCATGTCGCCCTTGGCGCCGGGGCCGGTGTCGCCAGGGCCCTTTCCGGTGCTGACCACGTAGAGCTTCCGGTAATCGGGCGAGAAGCAGAGCCCGTTCGGGTCCGGCACCTGTTGCTCGGTGACCACGAGGTCGACCCGTCCGCCAGGATCAATGCGGTCGCAGTTGGTCGGCAGTTCGCGCCGCGCCGATCTCTGCCGACTGTCCCAGCCGGTTCCGAAGCCGTCCTGCCGGGTTGGTCGGGCCGCTGGACGCGTCAAGCGCGCCCTCATAGACCTCGCCTCCATAGGGCGGATCGGTGCACCAGTAGCTGCCATCAGGATGCGGCACCACGTCATTCGGTGAGTTGAGGCGCTTTGCCATCAAACCGGTCAGCGAGGATCGTGACCGAGCCGTCGAGTTCGTAGCGCACGACCCTGCGCGTCAGATGCTCGCAGGCAAGCTGCCGGCCCTGGAAGTCGAAGCTGTTGCCGTTGCTGGTGTTCGAGGGATTGCGGAAGACCGTGACGCGGCCGTCATCCTCAAGCCAGCGCAGTTGCCGGTTGGTCGGAATGTCGCTCCAGACCAGATAGCGGGCCTGAGCATTTGAGGCCGGCCCTTCGGACCATAGCGCTGGACCGGCGCATTGGGCTGGGCGCTGCCGTTGAAGACGGGATCGACTGCGATTACGTGCGGGTCCCAGAGATAGGTGGTCGGCGCGCCGCGCGGCGAGAAGTCCCGCGGAGGAGTGGTGATCGTGCTTGGCGGCCCCGGTGGCGCGGTTTGAGCCACAGCGGGGCGGCTTGACCGCAGCGGCGGCGATGCCCGCTTCCAACGCGGCGACAATCCCATGGCGCGAGAGCGAAACGTCTCCGGCTTGATTGTGGTCGGGCTCGTGCAACATTGATGCCTCCCTGGCGATCTGTTTGCCCAACCCCAGCCGCAATGGGCACCCACAAGATGGCGGCTTGGTGTCCTCCGTGATCATGTCTGCCCGGGTTGAACCAGTTGGTCCAGCCAGCCGTAAGCAGGTTGAGTGCTGAACCAAAAGCAAAGGTCATCCCTGAATGTCTGATATAACGATCATCGTCGGCGGTACCGGCGGCGTCGGCTCTGCGCTGGCGCGACGGCTGGTTGCTGCCGGTCGTCAGGTTCACCTCATTGGCCGCGATCCGGTGAAGCTGTCGGCGATCGCCGGCGAGCTTGGCGCGTCAAGCGCCGTCGCTGATGTCCTCGATGCCGATGCGCTGAAAGCTACCGTGGAGGCGGCAGGACCGGCCGTCGGCGGCCTTGCCTACGCTGTGGGCTCGATCAACCTGAAGCCCGTTTCGCGCCTGACCGACGGCGACTTCGAGAACGACTTCCGGCTGAACGCGCTTGGCGCCGTGCGCGCGGTTCAGGCCGCCCTACCCGCCCTCAAGGCAGCGCATGGCACGCCCTGCGTGATGCTGTTCTCGACCGTTGCGGTGGCCCAGGGCTTCACCGCCCACGCGTCCGTCGCCATGGCCAAGGGCGCCGTCGAGGGCCTTACCCTTGCCCTGGCCGCCGAGCTTGCGCCGAAGATCAGGGTCAACTGCATCGCGCCATCGCTCACGCGCACGCCTCTGGCGAAGGCGCTTACCGGCAACGAGCAGATGGCCACAGCCATCGCGCAGATGCATGCCATGCAGCGGCTGGGCGAGGCCGATGACATTGCCGCAACGGCAGCATTCCTGATGTCGGCTGATGCAGGCTGGATCACAGGCCAGATTATCGGCGTGGATGGCGGCCGGTCGACGCTGCGCACCAAGGGCTAGGCTGTGGCGAAGATGCGGGCAAAGGGCGATCTGCCGCAGAAGACCTGCGAAGCCTGCGGGCGGCCCTTCGCCTGGCGCAAGAAATGGGAACGCGTCTGGGATGAGGTGAAGACCTGCTCGGAACGCTGCAAGAGTGAGCTCAGGCGCGGCCGCCGCGCGAAGGCCGTACCATGACGCGCCTGCGCCTTGTGCTCGGTGACCAACTCACACGCGATCTTGCCTCCCTCAGCGACATCGATGCCGCGCGCGACGTCGTGCTGATGGCGGAGGTGCATGACGAGACCACCTATGTGCCACATCACAAGCAGAAGATCGTGCTGGTGCTCTCGGCAATGCGCCATTTCGCGGCGGAGTTGCGCGCGGCCGGGATCCGCGTCGATTATGTGAGGCTGGACAACCCCGGCAATACGGGCTCTCTCAGCGGCGAGATCGGGCGCGCGGTGGCCCGCCACGCGCCGTCACGCATCGTGCTGACCGAGCCGGGCGAATGGCGCGTGCTCAGCGCCATGCGCGGCTGGCAGGAGCGCCATGGGATTGATGTGGAGATCCGTGCCGATGACCGCTTCTTCGCCTCGAGCGCCCGCTTCCAGCGCTGGGCGGAGGGACGCAAGAGCTTTCGCATGGAGTTCTTCTACCGGGAGATGCGCCGCGAGCATGATGTGCTGATGGCGGGTGACGAGCCGGCGGGTGGGCAGTGGAACTTCGATCAAGACAACCGCAAGGCGTTGCCAGCCGGTATCACCGTGCCGAAGCGGACGCGCTTCGAGCCGGATGAGATCACGCGCGCCGTAATGGCCTTGGTTCAGCAACGGTTCCCGGACCATTTCGGCGAGCTTGAGCCGTTCGGCTGGGCCGTGACGCGGTCCGATGCGCTCGAGGCACTGGATCACTTCATCACCGTGTGCCTGCCGCTTTTTGGCGACTACCAGGACGCGATGAAGACCGCCGAGCCCTTCCTGTTTCACAGCATCATCTCGCCTTATCTCAACGTAGGCTTGATCACCGCCCGCGAGGTCTGCGCGCGGGCCGAGGCGGAATGGCGTGAGGGCCGTGCGCCGCTCAATGCCGTCGAAGGCTTCATCCGGCAGATTCTCGGCTGGCGCGAGTATGTGCGCGGCATCTATTGGACGCGCATGCCGGGCTATGCCGACACAAATGCGCTGAATGCCACACGACCCCTGCCCGGCTTCTACTGGTCCGGCGAGACGGATATGAACTGCCTTGTCCAGTCCATCGGCGACATCCGCCGCAACGCCTATGGCCACCATATCCAGCGCCTGATGGTGACAGGCAATTTCGCACTGCTGGCCGGGGTGGCGCCTGCCGCGATCGAGGCGTGGTATCTCGCCGTCTATGCCGACGCCTATGAATGGGTTGAACTGCCGAATGTGCACGGGATGGCGCTGTTCGCCGATGGCGGGCTGCTGGCATCCAAGCCCTATGCAGCCTCGGGCGCCTATATCGACCGCATGAGCGACTATTGCCGCACCTGCCGCTATGATCCGAAGGTCAAGGCGGGGCCAAAAGCCTGCCCCTTCAATTACCTGTACTGGAATTTTCTCATAGAGAATCAGGGCAGGTTGGCGGGAAACCAGCGCATGGCGATGCCATACCGCACGCTGGCGACCTTCAGCGACACGAGACGCGCCGAGATCACGAACGATGCGCAGGCGTTCCTCGCCACCCTCGGCGAGGCATGAAGCCTTCCTCAGCCAGTGAATTCCCTGAGGTGGGCGCGCAGCCGGCCATGCTCAAGCTTTAGGCGCTGGAGTTCGTCCCGCTCGGTCGCGGACGGGCCTGCTTCGTCGCCGGTAAACGCGACGCCAAGCTGCCGTCCCGCGCGCCAGACGACTGAGGTCTGGAGGCGCAGGTGGCGCACAGGCACATCGAGTTCGAAGGACTGCGGAAACCAGACCGGGTTTGCTGTCTCAAGCCGCGCGCCCTGCTCCGACAGGTTCTGCACCTGGCAATCCCACGTCGCACGTTTGTTGGCTTCGCGCGCCATGGCGCCAAGCAGCGTACGCGTGCGCGGCGACAAGCGTCTTTCCTGGAGGGACCCGGCCTTGTGCGACCTCCTTGCAAGGAAAGCAAGCATAGCCGTGTGCCCGGCAAACCGGGCATTGTCGTATTGCTAACCTGAACAGCGAGGCGTCCGTCGCGCCCACCGCGCGCGGTCCGGAAAGCTCAGTGAGGCCTGTGCGGTGCCTGCGGCGTTACGCCTGTCCGGCTCGATTTTGCAGGACCGGCCCTGAACCTGATGCCAACCACGGCCGAATTGCGCCACACGACGACGGCAAACCTGCGCATGTTCTTGGATGGCACATCAAGCCGGAACTGGGCCGGCAGAGGCAGCGGCTTTTCCAGTTCCAGCCGAGCGCCGGTCACCGAGACGTTGCGAACGACACAGTTCCAAGCGCCCGTGGCCCCTTCATCATGGGCAACAGCAGCCAGAAGCGTCCGGATGCGCAAGCATCCGCGCCGTTCCTCCCCCTGATAGTCCAAAGCCCTGCTCAAATGCGCCATCGTCCTCTCCAATGGCTGCACCATGCGAATCGCCCCCCGGCGCACAACGGCTACGTTCGCGGAGGCCTAATCGGCGCTTAACTGATTGCAACAGTGCCGATCGCCATCGCGACGGCCGCCTGTGTCGGGTCGATCACCGGAACGCCAAGAGCGTCCTCCAGCGGCTTCCTGTGCCGCGCCATTCCGGCGCAGCCCATGACGATGGCGCGCGCCCCGTCCGCCTTCAGCAGGCCGCCAATCTCGATCATCCGGGCCAATGTGCCCTCGCCGCTGGCCGTCTCGGCGACGCTCATTTCGAGCGCGCGCTCGCTGACCAGCCGGTCGGTCAGGCCCATCTGGCGCATGTAGCGATAGTGGCGCGGGATCGACCGGCTCTTGATGGCGATCACGCCGAACGTGTCCGCACGGGCGAGCGCGGTCAGGACGCCGCATTCTGCAATCCCGAAGACAGGCCGGGACGTGCCTTCCCTGCAGACATGCAGGCCGGGATCGGAATAGCAGGCGATGACGAAGGCCGCGCTGTCATTGTCGCCTTCCACCAACCGCCGCAGGGGCAGCGCGACGCTTTCGACATGCTCCTGCGTTTCGACGCCGAACGGACCCTCCGTGAGCGTGCGGCAGACCACCTCCGGACCGAGCGGATTGTGGAAGCATTCCAGCGCGTCACGCAATCCTTGCGTGACGGCCTCGTTCGAGTTCGGGTTGACGACGAGGATGCGTTTGCGTGTCATGCTGGGGTTCCGTTTGCTCGGAACCACAGTTTCATCTCTCACCCCGGATTGTCCAGCCATGCCAGTTTCCGCATTCGACCTTGTCATCCGCAACGGTACTGTGGTTACCGCCACCGATGTCTTCAAAGCAGACGTCGGCGTGGCCCGCGGCCAGATCGCGGCGATCGGCGCGAAGCTGGCGCCGGGCCGCGAAGAAATCGACGCCAGGGGCAAACTGGTGCTCCCGGGCGGCATCGACAGCCACACGCATATCGAACAACTGTCAGCCGCCGGGATCATGAACGCGGACACGTTTGAGAGCGCGACGCGGGCTGCAGCCTTCGGCGGGACGACCACCGTCATTTCCTTCGCCGCGCAGCACAAGGGCCTGTCCCTGCGCAAGGTCGTCGACGACTACAGCGTGCTGGCGGCGCGTGGCGCGATGGTGGACTACGCATTCCACATGATCGTGTCAGACCCGACCGAGGCAACGCTGACCCGCGACCTGCCCGCGCTGATCGCTGAGGGACATGCCTCGATCAAGCTGTTCATGACGTATGACAAGCTCAAGGTCGAGGACGAGACGCTTCTCGATGTCCTGGCGGTGGCACGCGAGCACAAGGCGCTGGTCTGCGTGCATGCCGAGAACCACGGCATGATTGCCTGGATGGGCCGCAAACTGCTTGCGGAAGGCAAGACCGCGCCGAAGTATCACGCCGTCAGCCATCCGCGCGCGTCAGAAACGGAAGCTTTCACGCGCCTGATTTCGGCTGCCGCACTGGTCGACCAGCCGATCATGATTTTCCATGTGTCGACGGCCGAGGGCGCCGCGATCGTCGGCGATGCGCGCCGTCAGGGGCTCAAGGTCTTCGCCGAAACCTGCCCGCAGTACTTGTTCCTGACAGCCGCCGACCTCGACCGGCCGGGCCTGGAGGGCGCCAAGTTCATGTGCTCGCCCCCTCCCCGCGACAAGTCGGACCAGGAGGCGCTGTGGGCCGCACTCGCGCTCGGAGACCTGCAAACCGTCTCCTCCGACCACGCACCTTATCGCTTCGACGCGAGCGGCAAGCTCTCGGGCGGGCCGAACAGCACCTTCAAGCAGATCGCCAACGGCTTGCCGGGTCTGGAAACGCGGATGCCGCTGATGTTCGACGCCATGGTCTCGAAGAAGCGGCCGGAGTTCGCGGGACAAGCGCTTCAGAGCTTCGTCAACCTGACGGCGACCCAGCCGGCGCGCATCTACAACCTTACCGGCAAGGGCAACATCGCCGTGGGCCTCGACGCCGACATCGCAATCTGGGATGCCAACCGCCGCGTCACGCTCACCGACGCGCTGATGGTCGGCAATACCGGCTACACGCCCTTCGCGGGCCGGACGGTGAAGGGCTGGCCCGAAACCGTGCTGGTGCGCGGACGGACCGTGGCGCGTGACGGCACGACGGTTGGAACCCCCGGCTCGGGCCGGCATATCCTGCGCACGGGCGGCTGGGCGGCCAAGCCGACCGGCGGCTGAGCTCCAGCCTCAACGGCCAGGCAAGACCGATGGTGATCAGGCAAGGCAGGCCAGCGCCACTTCGAGTGTGCGGGCGCCGTCGAGCCCGCTGACCATCACCGGTCCGCGGCCGCGGATCGCGTCGATGAAGGCGTCGATCTCGGCGCGCAGCGGCTCGACAAACGGCACGCTGAGGCTGCGGCTAACGAAACTGCCCTGCGCGAGCCGGTCTGGAAGGCCATCCGGCATGAAGCCGGAGAACTCGTTCACCGTGCGCAGCAGCATGTCGCAGACGATGAAGCGCTTGGCCGTCGACACGCTGATGCGGCGCTCCTTGAAGGGCGTCAGCCAGTTGGTGTTGATATGCGCCAGTGCCCCATTGGCGAGGCGGAACTGCAGGAAGGCGATGTCTTCATGCTGGCCGCGGGCGCGGGTCAGCAGCGACTGGTGCTCGACGATCTCCGAGCCGCTGAGCCAGCGGATCAGGTCGATGTCATGCACGCCAAGGTCTGTGACGATGCCGACATCGCTGATGCGGGGCGGGAATGGCCCGACGCGCGAGATCGCAATCGAAATGATGTCCTCACCGCCGATTGCCTCGTAGAGCGTGCGGATGGCCGGGTTGAACCGTTCGACATGGCCCACCGTGAGGATTGTACCCTTCGCCGCAGCGCGGTCGATCAGGTCGTGTGCCTCGGCGCTGGTGGCTGCGATCGGTTTCTCGATCAGCACATGCACGCCGGCATCGATCAGACGCCGGGCGACATCGTGGTGCTGGACCGTCGGTACGGCCACGATCGCGGCGTCAATGCCGCGTGCAATGGCCTCTTCCACATCGGCCATCGCCTCGGCCTGCGCCATGCTCGCAATCTGGCGCCTTGCATCGGGATCAGGATCGACGATGCCGACGAGGTCGACGGTTGGTGAGGAGGCCAGGATGCGGGCGTGGTTGCGCCCCATGGAGCCGACGCCGATCACGGCAAACTTGAGCGGATGGGGATCTGTCTTCATCGGGCAGGTGCTCTGGAGTTCGTGAGCCGACGCCGCAGACCACCCGCAGAGCCGGGCCGGGAGCAACCACGTTCATCCCCGGACGTCAAGGTGAACATCCGTGCGCCGGGGCCGCGTAACAAAGCAAGGGCCTGCCGCGAAGTTGCACTGTGTTCCCGAGCCGTCCACCATGCGGGCGGCAGCCCTTCACGACAATCGCCTGCAGGACCCTTCGCATGAGCCCCGACACGATCACCGGCGCCGACCTGGTCGCCCGCCGCCTTGCCAAGGCCGGAATCCGTCTCGCCTTCGGCATGCCGGGCGGCGAAGTTCTGGCGCTGGTGGCGGCCCTCGACCGCGCCGGCATCCGGTTCGTGCTGACACGGCACGAGACGGCCGCCGGCTTCATGGCGGAAGGCGTCTGGCATGCCACGGGCGCTCCTGCCCTTCTGGTCACGACCATCGGACCGGGGCTGACCAACGCCGTGAACGTGATCGCCAACGCCCACCAGGACCGGGTTCCGATGATCGTCATCAGCGGCTGTGTCGATGCGGCGCTGGCCGAGAGCTATACGCATCAGGTGATCGACCATGGCGCGCTGATGCGCCCGATCACCAAGGCTAGATTTCGGGCGCAGTCCGGTACCGAGGACATCGTGACGGACAAGGCCCTCGCCATCGCACTGAAGGGCCGGCCGGGGCCGGTCCATGTCGATCTGCCGATCATGGTCGCGGAAGCGCGGCAGCCGGACCGGCCGCTGCTCGTGAGCCGCACGCCGGAGCCCGGGCGCCCCGCAGATCTGGGGCCAGCGCTGGACCTCGCCGCACGCTCCCGCCAGCCCCTGATCATCGCCGGACTCGATGTGGCGAACACTGCCGGAAGTGAGGCGTTGACTGCATTCGCCGAACGGATCGGCGCGCCAGTGCTGACGACCTATAAGGCCAAGGGCGTCCTGCCGCCAGACCACCCCCTTCATCTTGGCGCCATCGGGCTGTCGCCAAAGGCCGACGCCATCGTCAAGCCGCTGATTGAATGGTCCGACCTGATCATCCTGGCGGGGTATGACCCGATCGAGATGCGGCAAAGCTGGCGCAACCCGTGGCCTGCCGGCAAACCGGTGATCGATCTCGTCGCGGAAGCACTGCCGCATGGCATGCACGGCGCGAGCCTCACCTTTGAGGGCGATGTCGCTGTGGCGCTGCGCGAGCTGACGGCAGCCCTCCCGCCAGTGGGCGCGACCTGGCCCAGCGGTGAACTGGCGGCCATGCGCCAGTCGCTGAAGGCGGCGTTCGCGGCGCCGAACCACGGCGGCTGGGGACCGCATCAGGTCTTCGCAACCGTGCGGGAGTGTTCCCCGATTGGCACTGTCGCCAGCGCGGATTCCGGCGCGCACCGCATCCTGCTGAGCCAGATGTGGCCGTGCGAAGCGCCGCTCGGACTGATCCAGTCCTCGGGATTCTGCACCATGGGCGGCGCGCTGCCCCTCGCCGCCGGCCACGCCTTCGCCACGCGTCGTCACACGCTGTGCTTCGTGGGGGATGCCGGGCTCGAGATGGTCCTTGGCGAAATCGCCACCCTGCGCGACCACCAATTGCCTGTCGTGATCATCTGTCTGGTCGACTCTGCGTTGGCCCTGATCGAGCTGAAGCAGCGGCAGATGCAATTGCCGCGCATAGCGGTCGACTTTGGCGCCACTGACTTCGCCGCCGTCGCGGGGGCGCTCGGGGGACACGGTGTCACGGTGTCCTCAACAGATGAACTCGCGCGGGAAACCCACGCGGCCTTTGCCCGCGACGGTTTCACGCTGATCGCGGCACGGATCGGTGACCGCGCCTATGAAGGCGCATTCTGATGCTGACGGAGGTTGCGCCCGGCGCCGCTGCTCCTGGCGCTATGGCGGCCAGACAGCCTTCCGCGAAGCCGCCGCGCGACCAGCGCCTCGATTTCTTCCGCGGGCTCGGCATGCTGATCATCTTCCTCGCCCATGCGCCGGGCAACCCGTGGAACAACTGGATCCCTGCACGCTTCGGTTTCTCATCGGCCACCGAACTATTTGTCTTCTGCTCAGGGCTGGCCAGTGCCTTCGCCTTTGGCGGCATTTTCGTCAGGCGTGGCTGGTTTCTGGGCACGGCCCGGATCGCCCAGCGCGTCTGGCAGGTCTACTGGGCCCATATCGGCCTGTTCGTGGCGCTGGCGGCGCTGGCCGTGCTGGTGCAGCGGCTCGGCTGGGGCGACGCCTATTATCAGGAGCACATCGAACCGATCGCGCGTGACCCCGGAACTGCGGTCCTCGGATTGGTCACCCTGTGCTGGCTGCCCGGCTATCTCGACATCCTGCCGATGTATCTCATCATTCTCGGGCTGATCCCGGTGATGATGGCGCTCAGGCGCCTGCACGCGTCTCTGCCCTTCGTCCTGTCGCTGCTCATGTATCTGTCTGTCTGGCTCCTGGGCTTCAACCTCACCGGCAACCCGTGGACCGGTTTTGGCTGGTTCTTCAACCCGTTTGGCTGGCAACTCGTGTTCTTCGCCGGTTTCGCGATCGGCATGAAGTGGCTGACGCCGCCGGAGTTCGGCCAGAAGCCGCTTGTGATCGTCTGCGCGGTGTTCGTCGCAGCAGTGATCCCGCTCTCATTCTGGGGTTTCCAGAACGCCTTTCCGGTTCTGGCGCGGCTTCACGATGCCGTCCTGTTCGGCAATGAAAAGACCGACATGCACATACTGCGCCTCGTGCACTTTCTCGCCGTCGCCTATGTGGTGCTCAGCCTTGTGGCGGCCTTCAAGCCGCGGCTCGATGCAGGTCTCGGCCGCCACATCGTGAAGGTTGGTCAGCAATCGCTGGCGTCCTTCCTGCTCAGCCTGGTCTTTGCGCGCCTCGCCGGGGTCGCACTCGACATATCCGGACGCGAGGCGCTGCCGACGGCCGTGGTCAATCTCGCAGGATTGGCGCTGATCATTGCCGGCGCACATGCCATCGGCTGGTTCAAGTCGGCGCCTTGGGCCAAGGTCAGCGGCAAACAGATCACGGATCAGTGATCAGACGGACCGTAACGCGGCGTAGGCCGCAGTCGAACTCCCTCATGAGACGACGCAAACGCGCCGCTTGGGGAGAACCGCGATGACCATTCTGCATGATGCCAGCGGCGCTGAAACGACCATCGCCTCGCCCGTGGCGCTCGGCCACTGGAACGAGACGATCGGGCATGTGCTGGCCCATGGCGCCGCCGCTCCGGTCTGCCTCGGCAAGGCGCTCGCCGCCGACCCATCCTTCGCGCTGGGCCATGCAGCCAAGGGCTTGATGATGCTGACGCTGGCACGCCGCGAACTGACCGCCGACGCCATGGCGGCTCTGGCCACCGCGCGCACCCCTGATATGGCCACGCCGGTCACGCCGCGCGAGCGTTGCTACACCGCCGCACTGTCGCTATGGCTGGATCGCCGCCCCGACCTTGCCGCCCTTGAACTTGAGCGGGCCATCAGCCTCGACAACGGAGACGTCCTGGCCGCCAAGCTGGTTCACGCCATCCTCTTCATGTCGGGCGACAGCAAGGGCATGCTGGCCTCGGCACGTAAACATCTGCAGCTGTATGGGACCGACCGGCTGCACAGCGGCTACCTCATGGGCTGCCTCGCCTTCGCCCATGAGGAGAACGGCGATTACGGGCTTGCTGAATCCCTCGGACTCGCCGCCATCGACCGGATGCCGCAGGATGCCTGGGCGCGGCATTCGGTGGCGCATGTCTTCGAAATGACGGGCCGCGCCGCCGAGGGCGCACGCTGGCTGGCGCAGGGGCGTTCGAACTGGGTCCACTGCAACAACTTCGGCTTTCACCTGTCCTGGCATGAGGCGCTGTTCTGCCTTGAGCTTGGCCAGCATGGGGCCGCGCTCGACCTGTATGACCACAGCATCCGCGCCAACAAAACCGACGACTACCGTGACATCGCCAATGCCGCTTCGCTGCTTCAACGGCTCCAGCTTGCGGGGGTCGCGGTCGGAGCCCGCTGGGATGAACTCGCCGATCTCGCTTCCCGCCGCATCGAGGACCGGTGCCTCGTGTTCGCTGACCTGCACTATGCGCTGGCGCTGCTCGGGGCCGGCCGTGAACGGGATGCAGACGGGCTGTTCCGCGGGCTGGCGTCAGACCCGGCCAGCAGCCCCGACGGCCGTACCGCGCGCTCGGTCGGCGCGCTTGTCGGAGCAGCCCTCGGCGCCTTCCACGAGCGGCGGTTCAGAGAGGCCGCACGCCTTCTGCTCAAAGCCCGCCCTCACATGAAACAGCTTGGCGGCAGCCACGCGCAGCGAGACCTGTTCGAACAGATGCTCATCGAGAGTGCCGTCCGCAGTGGCGACCACGACCTGGCCCAGGGACTGCTGCAGGACCGGCTGAGGTCCCGGAACGGCCATAACCGCTTTGCGGCCCAGCGCCTCGCGCAGATTGAGAGCAGCCGTCCGCGGAGCGCGACGCGTCTCGCCGCGGCCCTGATCGCCCTCGCGCCATCCGCCGCGATGCACTGACGACCATCAACTCACCCTTACCAATCCAACCAGACGAGAGCACCATGACCACCGCACCCATGACAGAAACGCGCGCCTTTACCCTGCCTTCAGCCACCACAGTGTGGCATCTGTTCATCGGCGGCTGCGCTGGCCTTGGTTTCTGGGAGGCCTTTTCAGCGGTGCCGACCGCCATGGTGGCGGGGTTTCCGCTCCAGCCGCCTGAACTGGTGAAGTCCCTGTTCTTCAACCTGTTCGGCCTGACAATCTCCAATGTTCTGGCCCACGCCATCCACTACGTCACCGGCTTCCTGTTCTACCCGATCGGCTACTGGGGCGTGACGCGCATGATCAAGAGTTTCGGCATGCCCGCGGACGGCTGGATCTGGGGTGTGGCCACCTACTTCATCGCGCTCGGTGTGATGGCGCCGCTGGCTGGCCAGTTCTTCCTTCTTCGCGACGTGCCGCTGCTGTCGCTGATGAGCCTGATCGGCCACATGATCTATGGCTGGATCGCCGCGCTGGTCTTCGAATTGATGGAGAAGCACCCGGCCTGAGAGCGAAAAGGGCCTCACATATTCGTGTGAACCGCATTTGGGCATGACAGTTGCTTTCGGACCCGCAGGGCTCTAGCACAACCGGGCGGCTTGTGATGAGAGTTTAACGTGCGGACGCATGTCCTGTCGGGCATGGATCCCGGTGGTTCAAGAAGGCTTGTTCATGGCACTTTCGGGGATTTTGCGCGGTGTCGCCGCAGTGGTCGTGGCTGGCGCCGGCGCGGTGGGATATTACCACTACACGGGGCAGCCAGCTCCCTATCCGCTTTCGCTGGCGACGCCTTACACCGCCCCGCTGCTTGCGCAGCTTCCCTTCCTCAAACCAGCTGCCAAGCCCGGCGAGACGCGCCCGGCATCCGGCCCGCAAACGGCCTCCGCCGGGCCGCCGGCCCGGCCGCCGGTTCCGGTCACGACCGGCAAGGCGGAACGCAAGCCAATGGCTGTCCGTCTCGATGCGCTCGGCACGGTTCAGACCATGGCGACGGTGAGCGTCCGCGCCCGCGTCGAAAGCCAGATCCTCGAAGTCCCGTTCGAGGATGGCTCGTCCGTGAAGAGCGGCGACGTCCTTTTCAGGCTGGATTCGCGCCAGATCGAGGCGCAGATTCGGCAAGCCGAAGCGAACCTGGCGCGCGACCGGGCACAGTCGGTGTCGGCCGACGCGGACTTCAAGCGCGCCCAGGAACTGGCCAAGCGGGACTTCGCGTCCGAGCAGCGTCTCGATCAGGCCAGGGCAGCCGCCGAGACGCAGCGCGCGATTGTTCGCGCCAGCGAGGCGAACGTCGATAACCTCAAGGTCCAGCTCAGCTACTACACGGTTGCCGCGCCGATCTCGGGGCGTGTCGGACCTGCGGGCCTCAAGACCGGCAACATCGCCAAGACCGGGGACAGCTCGCCCGTTCTGGCCCTGATCAACCAGACCAGCCCGATTTACGTCGCCTTTTCGGTGCCGCAGCGCTATCTGATCGATCTCAAGAGCTCGATCGGCGACCAGAGCTCGTCCGTGATCGCAACGCCGCAGGGACTGCCAAAGTCGGCGACCGGGCGGGTGGCCTTCGTCGAAAACCAGGTGGACGGAACGACCGGGACCATTTCAGCCCGAGCGGTCTTCACCAATGCGGACGAGTTGCTCTGGCCAGGCGCGTTGTGCAGCGTCAGGCTCATCCTGAGGACCGAACAGGACGCGCTGGTGGTGCCCCGTGAAGCGGTGCAGACCAGCCAGAGCGGCACCTTTGTGTTCGTGCTGGAGGGCGATGTGGCCCGCGTGCGCCCCGTTGTGGTCAACCGGACGATGGACAGTGAGGTCGTCCTCACCAGCGGCCTGTCCGGCGGCGAGACGGTCGTCACGGACGGCCAGCTTCTGCTGACCAACGGCGCACGCGTCGTTGTGCGTCAGCCCGGAGGACAGCGGCCGCAGGGGGCGCCATCGGCGCAGCAGCAGCGGCCGACGCAGGGCTGATGCGCCCCGTCCGATTGAATGTGATGCTTGAAATCGTGGCCCTTCGTGGCCGAGAGGAACGGAACCATGTCGCTTCCTGAACTTTGCATCCGCCGGCCCGTGATGACCACGCTGATGATGCTGTCATTTGTGGTGTTCGGCTTCTTCGCGTTCCGGCAATTGCCGGTGGCAGCCCTGCCCCGGGTCGATTTTCCGACGATCAATGTGAACGTGCGCCTTCCCGGCGCGAGCCCGGAAACGATGGCCACCTCGGTTGCAGCGCCGCTTGAGCGCGAGATGGCCTCGATCGCGGGCATCGCCTCAATGTCTTCGGTGTCGCAGCAGGGGTCGACCTCGATCACGCTCCAGTTCGATCTCGACCGCAACATCGACGGCGCCGCACTGGATGTTCAGGCCGCCCTCAGCGCCGCCGCGCGCCGCTTGCCGCAGGACCTTCCGGCCCCTCCATCCTTCAGAAAGGCCAACCCGGCTGACCAGCCGGTGGTGTTCCTCGTGCTGACATCGGGCACGCAACCGCTGTCCAGCCTGAATGAGTACGCAGAAACCATCCTGCAACAGCAGATTTCGCAGATTACCGGCGTAGCTCAGGTTAACGTCTTTGGCGCGCAGAAGTATGCCGTCCGCATTTTTGTCAATCCAGACGCGGTTTCGGCGCGCGGCCTGACGCTCAACGAGGTCCGCACCGCAGTGCAGGCCGCCAACTCCAATTCGCCCGTTGGCACAATTTCCGGCGAACGTCAGCGTCTTACGCTCGGCGCCACGGGGCAGCTGGAAAAGGCCTCCGAATATGGCGGCCTGATCATCGCCCAGCGCAACGGCATTCCGATCAAGCTCGAAGATGTGGCCTCCGTCGCCGACTCGGTCGAGAACAACCAGACGGCCAGCTGGTACAATGGTCAGCGGTCGATCATCCTCGCCGTGTTCCGCCAGTCCGACGCGAACACCGTCGATGTCGTGCAACAGATCCGCAACCGCCTGCCGAGCTACCGCGACCAGTTGCCGGCCTCGATCGACCTCGCTGTCCTGAATGACCGCGCCCAGCCGATCAAGGAATCGGTCGACAAGGTTCTGGAGAAGCTGGTTCTCGCGACACTGTGCGTGATTGTCGTGATCTTCGTGTTCCTGAAGCGGCTGACGGCGACGCTGATCCCCACGATCACGCTGCCGATCTCGCTGATGGGCACCTTCGCGGCGATGTACGCGTTCGGCTATTCGCTCGACAACATTTCGCTGCTGGCTCTCACCCTCGCCGTCGGGCTGGTGGTCGATGACGCGATCGTGGTGCTCGAAAATATCGTCCGCCACATCGAAATGGGCAAGAAGCCCTTCGAGGCCGCGCTGGTCGGCTCGCGCGAGATTGCCTTCACCGTTGTCTCCATCACCCTGTCGCTGGTGGCCGTGTTCATCCCGGTTTTCCTGATGGGCGGGGTGGTCGGCCGTGTCTTCCGCGAGTTCGCCGGGACCATCTCGGCGGCGATCCTGGTCTCCGGCTTCGTCTCGCTGACGCTGACGCCGATGATGTGCGCCCGGCTCCTGCGCGGGGACCATGGCGAGCACGGGAAGAAGACGCTGATGGACAGGATCGTTGATCCGGTGTTTGACGCTGTCCTCGCCGCCTACCGCTGGTCGCTCGATATCGTGCTCAAGCTGCGCCTGCTGGTGCTCGCGCTCACCCTGGCAACGGTCTATGTCAGCGTGCAGCTTTACATCGACATTCCCAAGGGCTTCTTCCCGGTCGAGGACACCGGCTTGTTGCGGGGCGCGACCGAAGGCCCGCCCGACACGTCGTTCGAGGCCATGTCCGCCCGTGTGCAGCGGTTGGCGGAAATCATCCGCGCCGATCCCGCCGTCGACTACATGACGGTTAACATCGGCGGGTTCAACTCGGTTAATACAGGCTTCCTGTTCATCGCATTGAAGCCACGCAAGGAGCGTGACAGCGCCCAGGAAATCATCGGTCGCCTGAGACGCGCATCGTCCTCGGTCCCGGGTCTGACCGCTGTGTTCCAGCCGGTGCAGAACATCAACCTCAATGCGGGCCGGGCCTCTAGGGCTGCCTATCAGTATTCCATCTCGGGTCCGGATCTTGAAGCGCTGTTCAACCTCGCGCCGCGGCTGCAGGAGCGCCTGTCGCGGCTGCCGCAGTTGCGCGATGTCTCGCTGGACCTGCAGCTGCGCAATCCCCAGATCGCTGTCGAGCTTGACCGCGACCGTGCGGCTAGCCTCGGGATCACGTCGGACCAGATCCGGCAAACGCTCTATAACGCTTTCGGTCAGCGCCAGATCGCCACGATCTTCACAGCATCGAACGACTACCAGGTCATCATGGAGGCCGACAAGGCGTTCCAGCTTGATCCGGCCGTTCTGTCGCGCCTGCTGCTGCGGACAGCCGGAGGCCAGAACGTGCCGCTGGAGGCGGTGGCCAAGATCGTGCCCTCCGTCGGGCCCCTGGCCGTGAACCGCATCTCGCAACAACCCGCCGTGACCTTCTCCTTCAACACGGCGCCTGGCGTGGCGATCGGCGAGGCGGTCGATGCGGTGCGCGTGGCGGAACGCGAGGTCGGCATGGCCGCCTCAATGACCTCGAATTTCTCGGGCTCTGCCCAGCTCTTCCAGGACGCGCTCAAGGGTCAGGGACTTCTGATCCTCGCCGCGGTGCTTGTGATCTATATCGTGCTCGGCATCCTGTACGAGAGCTACATCCACCCGATCACGATCCTGTCTGGCCTGCCCTCGGCCGGCCTCGGCGCCCTGCTCGCGCTGCAGTGGTTCGGGATGGACCTGTCGGTCATTGCCATTATCGGTATTCTGATGCTGGTCGGCATCGTCAAGAAGAACGCCATCATGATGGTCGACTTCGCGATCGAGAAACGGCGCAGCGAGAATGTCGATGCCATGACCGCGATCCGCGAGGCGGCGCTGGTCCGCTTTCGTCCCATCATCATGACAAGCTTCGCCGCCATCTTTGCCATCTTGCCGATCGCTCTGGGCAGCGGCGCCGGTGCTGAACTGCGACAGCCCCTGGGCGTGGCAGTGGTCGGCGGGCTGATCTTGTCCCAAGTGCTGACACTCTACATCACCCCGGTCGTGTACTTTTATCTCGACAAGGTCGACTCGCTGATCTCGGGGCGAAACCGTGAGGAAAATGTCGTCGTCGAGCCGGCGCCGCAGCCGGCCGAGTAGCAGGGCTGTACGATCGGCGCTTCAAACCTCAAGACCGGACTCTATGGCCCGTTCGAGAGATTAATAATGTTTAAATCCAGTACAGCGAGAACTATTGGCTCATCTGAAATTTCTGGCTAAGAAGGGAATGCGGCAGAGTTATTTGTTATGTTTGGAGTAACACTATGCTGCGTGAGCGGTCTGTCCGTGACGAGAGCTCGTTTCTTGCCGTTCCTGCCAGCCAGCCGCAGGTTTGTACCCCTCTCCTCCTGACGCTCCGCGCCCGCTATCTGGACGCTACTGTTGCCGCCAGCCGCTCCCGCGCGGTGAAGCTGGCAGCACTTGCAGCGCTGGGCGTCACGGTAGGCGTCGGCGGCGCAGTGCTCGGTGTCTCCCTCGTGCAGGCCAGTGATCGCCTCGACATGTACGAGACCTTTCGCAGCGATGGACGGGGCCGCCGCGAACAGGCTGTCCCTGCCCAGGCCTATACCTCGGCCAGCAGCTATGCCGCGCAGCGCAGCGTTGTGTTCCAGCCGCTCGCGGCCATAACCCCACAGAACCGCGTCGCCTTCCCTGACTTCCGGTTGAACCCGTTCCATCCGACCGGACACGAGCAGGACCGGACGCGGCGCGCTGACCGGAACAAGCAACAGGCCAAGACCGCCGTCAGCGCAGCGCTGGACACCGTATCGGGGGCGGCTGACGTTCCGCGCTCGATCTGCGTGCGGCTGTGCGATGGCTACCAGTACCCGTTGGGCTACATTCGCGACAACGCCGAGCTGGTCGGCCACGAGGCGCTCTGCCGCGCGATCTTCCCCGATGTGCCGACGCGGGTGATGCGCGTCGCCGCAGGCGCCGGTACGATTGACGAGGCGGTCGGCAGCGACGGCAAGACCTATCGCTCGTTGCCCATGGCCTATGCCTACCAGACATCGATCGATCCGGCTTGCGCCCGCCCCCGCAACGGGGCACGCACCGTATCGCTGCTGAAAGATTTCACGCTGCGGGCCGGTGACACGGTCATGGTCAATGGCCGGCCGCGGGTCTTCATTGGCTCGACCAGCTATCCGTTCACAGCCGCGAATTTCCGCGATTTCCGCTCATCGGCGGCCTTGTCCGAGTCGACTCGCAAGCAGATCGACCATGTCGTCGGGGTCAGCCGCGAGGAGAGCCTGCGCCGCGAAGTCCAGCGCATCACACGCGTGCGCGAGGCCAACGCCCTGTCTGGCAACCGCGCGGTCGACATTGTGAGCGGGGGCGTGCGCCTCGAGAACGCCAATGGCCAACCGACCACACGCACCACGCCGGCCCGTGTCATCGATCTGTCCCGGCGCTGACAACCAGCTGTATGATTCTCGACGAGGCCGGGCTCCTGCCCGGCCTTTCTGTTTGCCTGCGACATCGCGCGCAAGCGGCTGATCTGGCTTGCCTTTGCGCCGTGCTTTGACCGGTTCAAAATTGGGCGCGGCGCCGCGCGCAGTTTAGAATTTCTACAAGTTATTGTTTTATATCACTTTTTTATTGACCGCGCCGCGACTGCGCGCCTAACAAAGCGAACGGTGTCAAACGCCGAGCCCGGAATCGCGGGCCTTGAACCCGCGAAGCATGGAGATCACGATGTCCACTTTGACCAACCGCCGCCAATTTCTGGCGACCTCCGCCGGCCTGACGGTCGCCCTGACCGCCCCCGCGATCGTGCGTGCGCAGGCGGCGCAGGTCCTGAACCTGTATTCGTCGCGCCACTACGACACGGACGAGGCGCTCTATGCCAATTTTACAACGGGAACCGGCATCCGCGTCAACCGGATCGAGGCCGCGCCGGACGCGCTGATCGAGCGGATGCGCGCGGAAGGCGCCAACAGCCCGGCTGATGTGTTCGTGTCGGTCGATGCCGGCCGCATCGAACGGGCGCGCGAACTCGGGCTTCTCGCGCCGGTCAATTCCGAGGTCCTCGCCAGCCGCGTTCCGGCCTCGCTGCGTGATCCGAACGGCTACTGGTTCGGGTTTTCGAGCCGCGCCCGCGTGATCATGTACAACAAGGACAAGGTCAGCCCGGCCGAGCTGTCAACCTACGAGGAGCTCGCCAATCCGAAGTGGAAAGGCAGATTACTGACCCGGTCATCGACCGCGATTTACAACCAGTCGCTCACTGGCTCGATCCTGGCAGCCAACGGCGAGGCTGCGACCGAAACCTGGGCACGCGGCATCGTCGCCAACATGGCGCGGCCGCCGCGCGGTGGCGACACGGACCAGTTCCGGGCCTGCGCGGCCGGTGAAGGCGACCTTGCCATCGCCAACACTTACTATCTCGGCAACGCGATCCGGAAGCCGCAGCCAGCGGATGCGGCCGTTCTTGAGAAGATTGCCGTGTTCTTTCCCAACCAGGGCGGCCGCGGCACGCACATCAACATCTCCGGCGGCGGCCTGTGCGCCTCCTCGAAGAACCCGCATGCGGCGGTCCGCTTCCTTGAGTATCTGGTCTCTGAACCGGCGCAGAGGTTCCTCGCAGACGGCAATGACGAGTACCCGGTGGTGGCTGGCGTGGCGCCGCCCGCGACCATTGCCCGCTTCGGCTCCTTCAAGCCGGACCAGCTCAATGCCGGGGTCTTCGCCCGCAACAATGCGCTGGCGCTGCAGATCATGGATCGGGCGGGCTGGAAATAGGCATGCTGCCCAACGCCTTGCCTGATCAGATCGCGATGTCCACCTCCGCCCTGCCCGGCCCGCAACTGTTGCGGACCGGCGTCGTGGCGCGCCTGCGCCGCGGCCTGACGCCGCTGACCTTCACGGCACTGGCCGTTGCGCTGATTGTGGCGCTGCCGCTCCTCAGCCTTGCTGCGAGCCTGACGCAGACGGGCACCGGTAGCCTTCAGCATCTGTCACGCACCGTGCTGCCGGCGGCGGTGCTCAACACGATCGGGTTGATCCTGCTGGTGGGCAGCGGCACTGCCTTCGTTGGCGTGATCACAGCCTGGCTCGTAACGGCATTCCGCTTTCCGGGCTCGCGCCATCTGGAATGGCTGCTGCTTCTGCCCATGGCGATGCCGGCCTATATCATCGGATACGTCTACACCGACGCGCTGGCATTCGTGGGTCCGGTGCAGTCGGCGTTGCGCGCCTGGTTCGGCTGGTCGAAGGCAGACTACTGGTTTCCGGACATCCACAACCTCGGCGGCGTCAGCCTGATGCTCACGCTGGTGTTGTACCCGTATGTCTACATGCTGGCGCGCTCGGCCTTCATCGAGCAGTCGGCCTGCACCATGGATGCATCACGCACGCTCGGCGGCAGCATGTCGGAGAGCTTCTGGCGCATCGCCTTGCCCCTGGCCCGGCCTGCCGTCGCCGCCGGCGTCGCGCTGGTGCTGATGGAGGCGCTCGCGGATTTCGGTACGGTCGAGTATTTTGGCATCCACACCTTCACCACCGTGATCTACCGGACCTGGTTCGGCATGGGCGACCGGATCGCTGCGGCGCAACTCTCGATCGGGCTGCTGTGCTTCGTGTTCGTGCTGGCGGCGCTCGAGCGGCAGGCGCGCGGGTCGCGACGCTTCGCGCGGACATCGCGGCGCGAGCGTATTCTGGGCGCGCGGCCGCTGAGAGGGGTGACGGCCACAGCGGCGCTGGCCGCATGTGCGCTTCCTGTACTGCTCGGCTTCGCCGTTCCCGCCTTCCTGCTGGTGCGCCTGCACCTGAGCGGTGGCGATCCCCTGTTCGGAGCGCGTTTCGCCCAATACGCCACGAACTCGTTTATGCTGGCCGGAATGGCTGCCGTGATCGTGGTGGCGGCTGGCGCGCTGTTGGCCTATGCGCTGCGGGTCTCGGCCTCGCCGCTCACCCGCCTTGCCGTGCGCTTCGCCACGCTGGGTTACGCCATCCCGGGAACTGTCGTTGCCGTCGGAATCCTGCTGCCGCTCGGACTGTTCGACAACACGCTTGACCGGTTCATGCGCGGCAGCTTTGGCATCTCGACGGGATTGCTCTTTAGCGGCACGCTGGTGGCACTGATGTTCGCCTATCTTGTCCGCTTTCTGGCCATCGCCACAGGCGGGATCGAAGCGGGCTACGCGCGCATTGGCATGAACGTGGATTATGCAGCGCGCACGCTCGGCTCAACGCAAGGCGCGCTCGCCGGGCGCATCCACGCGCCAATGCTGCGCCGGTCGCTGCTGACCGCGGGCCTTGTGGTCTTTGTCGATGTGATGAAGGAACTGCCAGCGACGCTGATCGTCAGGCCCTTCAACCTCGACACGCTGGCGATCAGGGCCTACCAACTCGCCTCCGATGAGCGGCTCGCGCAGTCATCGACGGCAGCGCTGGCCATTGTCGTCATCGGCATCCTGCCGGTGCTGCTGCTGACGAGCGCCATGCGTCAGCGCCATTGAGAGGCCACGCCCCGCAACCGTCGCCGTCTTCGAGGACCGGTTCGGCGACCGCAGCGACCCGACCGAACGGCGAACCCGCAAGCGCCCTGTCAGGCTGCCTTCGCGTCCCCGAGCGCCACGCTGAACGCGGCATCCGTCTTGGCCCTGACCTCATCAAGGGTCACGCCATCGGCCAATTCGATGAGTGTCATGCCGCCCTTCTTCTTGTCGATCAGGAAGACGGCAAGGTCAGTGATGACCATGTCAACGACACCCGCGCCGGTCAGCGGCAGGTTGCAGGCCTTCAGCAGCTTTGATTCACCCTTGGCCTCGTGCTCCATGACCACGACAACCTTCTTGACGCCGGCGACGAGGTCCATGGCGCCGCCCATGCCCTTGACCATCTTGCCGGGGATCATCCAGTTGGCGAGGTCACCGTTTTGCGACACCTGCATCGCGCCAAGGATCGACAGGTCGATATGGCCGCCCCGGATCATCGCGAAGGAGTCCGAGGACGAGAAATAGCTCGTGGTCGGCAGTTGGGTGATCGTCTGCTTGCCTGCGTTGATCAGGTCGGGATCAACCTCGTCGTCATAGGGAAACGGACCCATGCCGAGCATGCCGTTCTCGCTCTGAAGCTGCACGTTCATGCCAGCCGGAATGTAGTTCGAGACCAATGTGGGAATGCCGATCCCCAGGTTGACGTAGTAGCCGTCAGCCAGTTCCTGCGCGGCGCGTGCGGCCATCTGCTCGCGGGTCCATGCCATGATCTTGTCTCCTCGCGGTTCGGGTTGCGGATGTCAGGCGGCGGGGCGCTGGCGGACGGTGCGCTGCTCGATGCGCTTGACCGGATTGTCGAGCTTGATCATGCGCTTGATGTAAATTCCAGGCGTGTGCATGTGGTCGGGGTCGATCTCGCCGGCGTTGACCAGATGTTCGACCTCCGCGACCGTGACCTTTGCCGCCGTCGCCATCATCGGATTGAAGTTGCGCGCCGTCTTGCGGTAGACGAGGTTCCCCTCGGTGTCGCCCTTCCAGGCATGGACAATCGCCAGGTCTGCGAACAGACCGGTCTCCATGATGTAGCGCATGCCGCCGAAGGCGCGCTCTTCCTTGCCTTCCGCGACGAGCGTGCCGACACCGGTCTTGGTGTAGAAGGCCGGAATGCCGGCGCCGCCGGCGCGGATGCGCTCGGCCAGGGTGCCCTGCGGGTTGAACTCGATCTCGAGCTCCCCAGCCAGATATTGCGTGGCGAAGGTCTTGTTCTCGCCGACATAGGAGCTGATCATCTTGCGGACCTGCCGGGTCTCCAGCAAGACGCCGAGGCCAATACCGTCGACGCCGGCGTTGTTCGAGATGATGGTCAGCCCTTTCACGCCGCTTTCGTGAATGGCTGCGATCAACGCTTCGGGAATGCCGCACAGGCCGAACCCGCCGGCCATGATCATCATGTCGTCGCGGAGAACGCCGGCCAGCGCCGCGGTTGCATCGGAATATACCTTCGACATTATCGTAAGATCCAGTTTCTCACAGAAAACAGCTTGCACAAGGTCATCTCTTCCAACCCGTCATGGTCCGGAAGTCAACCGGAATTGCGTCCGCTCAGCGTCGGGGCCTGACGGCTGCACAGACGACGCCTCAGGTTTTGTCCACAGGCCGGCGTGTCGCCAGCACAAGATTTCGCCTTTGACGCCCGCGCAAGCTGGTTTACACTGTATTGTGTTTTTGGAATAATTTGTATGAGTCTTCGCCGTCAATCTGGCCGCGTCCGTCCGGCATTCGAATGGGTTGAAACTCTTCCATGACATCACGGTTCACTCGTTCATGAAGCGGACGGCCTATCTCGCCGGGCTTGTTGCGCTATCCGCTATGGTGACCCTGGCGCTCCAGCCTTGGCGGCTGGCGGAGACGACGTTCGAGCGCTACGTGATCGGGCGGCTGTCCACCGATCTCGGGCTCACAATCACGACCGGCGGTGACGGCGCCTTCGCGCTGCTGCCCACCCCGCGCATCGTGGCTCACAATGTCGAATTTGCTACCGCCGACGGGACGGTCAAGGGCAAGGTGCCGCGCCTGCGGGTCGATCTGAACCTCGCGAGCCTGTTGACCGGAAGCGTGGCGATCAACCACATGATCTTGGTGTCGCCGCAGGTCGATGTCGCCCTGCCGCGCGAGGGCTATGACCCGATCGCCCTTCTTGTCTCGGAGGCGGCGAGCGCCCTGCCAAGGACGCCACGCATCTCGGTCCGGGAGAACGGCTCCGTTTTCTTCCGGCAAGGAGGGACCATTGTTTCCGCCGCGCGGGACATTGCGCTGGATATCTCGGCGCGCGACGCCGGCGACGCTGTCGAGGCCAGCGGCTCGACGCGCTGGCGCGGCGAACTGGTGGACATCTCTTTCGCGTCGAACTCAGCCACTCGGGCGACCCTGCCAATGGCGAAGATCAGGTCCGCCATGCTCGATGTTGATTTCGCGTCGCGCAGGGCGCTTGCCGGCGCAGCAGCGTCCCCGGCCCGGATTGAAGGCCAGTTCCAGGCCAGTGTCCCTTCGGTGGCGCGGCTGGCCTCCTGGCTGTCGGCCGGCCGCCCCGTCACGATCCCTGTCGGGAAGACCACCGTCAGCGGCACACTGCAGCTTGATGCCGCCGGGGCGCAGATGCGCAATGCCGTCGTTGTGGTCGGGTCGGATACGCTTGAGGGCGCTTTCGACTGGCGCAAGCGCGACGCCCGCTGGCTGCTGTCCGGAACCTTCGCGGGCAGGAGCCTCGACGTCGGCCGGCCGCAGGCGGGAATCGAGCCGCAATGGGGAGCCTTTGCGGACAGCGCGCAGGGCGGCGCGATCGATGTTGATGACCTGATGGCAAACGATGTCGATGTGCGATTATCCCTCCAGCGCGTGCGCTTGCCCTGGGCCACGCTTTCGGACGTTGCCGTGCAGGTCATGGCCAAGGAACAGCGGCTGGACCTATCGATTGCCAATGCCGGGATGTATCGCGGCGCCATGAAGGGGCGGATGACGCTTGAACGGACAGCATCCGGCATCGGCCTGCGCACGCAGATGACCGCCGAGCGCATCGACCTTGGCGTGATGAGCGCGGACGTCACCGACAGCCGGCTGCTGAGCGGAACGGGAACGGCACAATACCAGATCGAGAGCAGCGGGCGAACCGCGCTGGACCTGATCACCAATGCGTCCGGACGTATCGCCTTCACGGCCCGCAACGGGGACTTCGCCGGCACCAACCTCAATGACGTGATGCGCCGGGTGGACCGCCAGCCTCTGGCTGTGGCGCGCGACTGGCGCGGCGGACGCACAAGCTTCGATCAAGCGAGCTTCACCGGTATCCTGGGTGGAGGCTCGCTGACCATCGGCGAAGGCCAGGTCAGCGGCACATCCTACCGGCTGGCACTGGAAGGCCGGATCTCGCTGCTGGAGCGGCTGTTCCGCGTCGAAGGCCATGCGCTCTCGGTCAATGGCGCCAGCCAGATCCCGTTCGAGATCGTGGGGCCGCTCCTTGAGCCTTCAGTGCAGGTCAACGCCCGCGTTCTTCTCGAGCGTTCGGGCGCCGCCGCGCCGCTGATTGGCGGCCGGGCCAACTGAACGGCTTCAGCGTTCACGCCGCGCGGCGAAGTCGCGCTTGGTCAACAATGAGGCGGCCAGCAGCGCAAGCGTGACAAGGCCGATCAGAACAGAACAGATGGCGTTGATTTCGGGCGTCACGCCAAGCCTTGCCTGACCATAGATGCGCATCGGCAAGGTGGTCGCGCCCGGCCCGGACACAAAGCTGGCGACCACCAGATCGTCCAGCGACAGCGTCAGCGCCAACAGGAAGCCTGCAGCGACCGACGTTGAAATCAAGGGAAGCGTCACCTGCCAGAAAGCCGCCAAGGGTGAGCAGCCAAGGTCCTGCGCCGCCTCCTCAAGGCTTTTGTCGAGGGTCAAGAGCCGAGCCTGCACGAGCACGGTGACAAAGCACATCGAGAACGTCGCATGGGCCAGCGTGATGGTCCAGAAACCGCGGTCAAGGCCGATGGCGACAAACAAGAGAAGGAGCGACAGGCCGGTAATGATCTCCGGCATCACGAGCGGGGCGTAGACCATCGCGCCCAGAACCGCCCTGCCTCGGAAGGGTCCCAGCCGCGTCAGCGCAATGGCGGCCCAGGTGCCGAGAACGGTGGCGATCAGCGCCGACAGCAGGCCGATCTGAAGGCTGATCAGGGCGGCATCCAGCAGGGGACGGTTGCTTAGGAGGCTGCCATACCAGCGCGTCGAAAAGCCCGCCCAGACCGTCACCAGCCGCGAATCGTTGAACGAGAAAACGACAACGATCAGAATCGGAACGTAGAGAAAGCTGAAAAGCAGCGTGAGCACCGCCACGTCCCAGCGCCTGGGAGACAGGGGTCTCGCTCTCATGCCGCGCCGCTCCAGCGCCTGGCCTCGAGCCGGCGCCACACCATGATCGGCGGCAGAAGCACCGTCAGCAGCAGGATCGCAAGCGCCGAGGCCAGAGGCCAGTCCCGGTTCGAAAAGAACTCCGACCACAGCGTCCGCCCGATCATCAGCGTATCGGAGCCGCCGAGCAGGTCCGGCACGATGATCTCGCCGAGCGACGGGATGAAGACAAGGAGCGCGCCGGCGGCAGCGCCTGGCAATGTCAGAGGCAGGGTGACCAGCCAGAAGGTCTTCCAGGGCGGGCAACCGAGGTCCGCCGCGGCCTCGGCCAGCGACTGATCAAGCCGAGCGACCGCCGCGAACAGGGGGAGCACCATGAAGGGCAGATAGGCGTAGACCAGCCCGAGCACGATGGCGAAGTCGGTGTTGAGGAACAGGATCGGCTCATCGATCAGCCCAAGCCAGCGTAGAAAGCCATTGAGGTAGCCCTCCGGCCGAAGAATTCCGATCCAGGCATAGATGCGGATCAGGAAACTGGTCCAGAATGGCAGGATCACCAGTGCAAGGCCGAGCGGCCTCCAGCGCTCCGGCAAGCGCGACAGGGCCATGGCCGCCGGGTAGCCGATCAGCAGCAACACAAGCGTGGCGACGCCCGCCAGCCTGACGGAGGAGAGCAAGGCATCGACGTAGAGCGCGTCGCTGAAGACGGTTGTAAAGTTGGCCAAGGTCAGCGAGGACATGTCGGCCGTGAGCCGTTCCAGTCCTGCGAACAGATCGAAGACGGGGGTATAGGGCGGCTGGGCGGTCGCAGGGCTCGACAGCGAGAGTTTGGCCACGATGGCGAAAGGGGCCAGGAACAGCGCGGCAAGCCACAGCGCCGGCACGGCGGCGACCAAAACTCGGGACCAGCCGGGCGAGCGGGCGGCGCGCGTCATGCGGTGAGCACCATGGCCGAATGCGGATCAAACCGCACGGTCACTTCGGCGTCCCAGCCCAGCCCCTGCCCTGTCCCGCGTCCGTCATTCACGGCACTCACAGTCAGCGCGACCCCGTCCGCCAGCCTGACCGAATAGACTGTCAGGTCACCGAGATAGCTGATCGCGCTGATCACGCCATGCGCGACGTTTGGGGCAGCGCCCGTCAACCGGCCTGACAGCACCTGCATCCGTTCGGGCCGCACGGCCACCGCGACCGGCTGCCCTGGCGCAAGCGGACCGACCGGCCGCGCCGCAACCAGCCCGCATGGGATTGATGGACAGGTCAGGACAACCTCCCCTGCCGCATTGTCGCCCTGAACGATGGCCTCGAACAGATTGATGTTGCCGACGAAACGCGCAACCGCGCGGCTGACCGGGTGCTCATAGATGTCGGCGGGCGTGCCGACCTGTACGAGCCGGCCGCCCTGCATCACGCCGATCCGGTCAGCCATCGCCATGGCCTCACTCTGGTCGTGCGTAACCACGATGAAGGTGGTCCCTGTCCGGTGCTGGATCTGCTTCAGTTCCCGCTGGGTTTCCGCCCGGATCCGAGCGTCCAGCGCCGCCATGGGCTCATCCAGCAGGAGCACCTTGGGCTGGCAGGCCAGCGCCCGGGCCAGCGCGACCCGCTGCTTCTGGCCACCAGACAGTTGATGGGGCTTCCGGTCGGCCAGCCCATCGATCTGCACAAGGGTCATCAGGTCCGCCACGCGCGCGCTGATGTCAGGCCGCGCAAGGCCCTGCTGCTTCAGGCCAAAGCCAATGTTCCCGGCGACGGTCAGGTGCGGGAACAGGGCGTAAGACTGAAACATCATGTTCGTCTGGCGCTGGTGCGGCGCAAGACCGGCCTGATCGACCTCATCCAGCAGGATGCTCCCCGCATCAACCGGCTCGAAGCCGGCCAGCATGCGCAGAAGGGTGGTCTTGCCGCAGCCGGACGGGCCGAGCAGGCAGAACATCTCGGCGCCGAACAGATCAAGCGATACGTTGTCGACCGCTGTCACGGCGCCAAAGCGGCGTTCGACGTTGCGGATTCGGATCAGGGGGCGCACTGCCGGGTCAGCCCAGGGGGCCAACGGGCGACGGCCCGACCCGAACTGCCTGTCACAATCCATCAAGCCGTCAACCCATGCATCCGCGCGTCATAGACTCACATGTAGAGCGAAGCGGGCGGCTTTGACATCCCGCCGGGATGTTTTGCGCAGGTCAGATTCGCTGCGACAGCGGGAAGGCGAGCAGCGGCTGGGCCACCGCCCCGCCAGAGACGAATTCAGCCCGCGGCGGGCGCGTATCAATGCCGCCGATCGAGGCCGCGACAAGGCCGATGGCGAGGCCAAGAACCGCAACAACGCTGGCAAGCGACAGTGCGGACACCCGGGATGGCAACGAAGTTCCGGAAACAGGCATTGCAGGACAGCCCCAGCACGACTCATGTGAGCCAACATCGTGATGAAGCGGGCGAGTCGCGGCAGAAAAGCGGCAAAATGCGGTGCATGATTTTGGCCGGAGTGCCAATTGTTGCCAAATCGTGAACTAATCATGCTCTATACGCATACCTTCAATTCATTAAGATGCCTGACGATCCTTTTTCGCATGCCCTATATCAGCGTTGTTGCAGTGCACAAGACATGCGCGCCAGCCGATTCCAAACGCTATCCAAAGGAGCCACCATGTTCATCGCATCCATCATCGCCAAGGTTCAGTCCTTTTTCCGCTATCGCGAGACCGTCCGCGAACTGTCGAAGCTGTCCGACCGCGAACTCGACGATCTCGGCATCAGCCGCGGCAACATCGAAGATATCGCGCGCCACTACTCGGCCGCCTGAACCATCCGACCTCCATCCGAGGCCGACGCGAACCCGCCATCCGGCGGGTTTTTGCGTTGATGAGCCACAGGATGCCAGAAAAGCGGTTTACTCGCTTTTGCAAACTGATCTAGGCAGTCGCATGGCCAAGCCGACAACGCCTTTTTCAGACGGACGCAAACCCAGCACGGACACGTCGGCTTTCGTACGCGTGGCGACGCTGAAGTCGGATGTGTTCTCGACGATCGATCGCGGCTTCTGGCGCGACGAAGCAGGCGAGCATCCGGCGATCCGGCGTGATCTCACCACGGCGCGCTGGTGGGCCAAGCCGCTTGCCTGGCATTTCGGGGTCCGGGAGACGCGGTCACTCGCGCGTGCCGCGGGCATTGACGGCGTTCCGGCCCTGCACGCCGCCTCTGACGGGATCATCATCCGCGGCTTCATCGAAGGGCTGCCATTCCAGATGGCGAAGCCCTATGGGCAGGTTCAGGTCTTCAGCGACGCCAAGCGCCTGCTTCGGCAAATGCGGCGCGCCGGCGTGTGCCACAATGATCTGGCCAAGGAGCCGAACTGGCTGGTCACGCCGGATGGCAAGGCGGCCGTGACAGACTTCCAGCTCGCCAGCGTCCACGACACGCGCGGTCGGCTTTACCGCCTGCTGGCCCATGAAGACCTACGCCATCTGCTCAAGCACAAACGCAAGTTCTGCCCCGCGGCCATCACGCCCGGCGAACTGCGGGTGCTGAAGAAAAAGAGCTTGCCGGCCCGCATCTGGCTGATGACCGGCAAGAAGGTCTACAAGCTGATCACGCGTGACCTGCTCGGCGTCCGTGACCGAGAGGGCGGCGGACTGCGCCTGCACCGTGAGGCGCCGCGTCTTGAAGCGGTTGCGGCCAGCCTCGCTGGGGTGAGCGCGGCAAGCATTGTCGGCTATCCCTACCGGCGCAAGGGTGTGGGTCTTTATGCCTTCGTCGAAACGCAAGATATGTCAGCGCAGGATGTCATCGACGGGCTGAAGGCCCGTGATCAGGCCGACCCGCCGGAACTTGTGCAGCTCGTCACCGCGCTGCCGCGCAGGGCGGATGGCGCGGTGATGACCGACGTGCTGTCGCTGATCGCCACAAATCAGATCGATCTGCTGGCTCCCCTGATCGCAGCTGCGCCGGACCAGAGGCCGGTGATCGAAGCCATCATCGAGGGACGTCTCAATGTCACGGATCGGGGCAGGGACTGACAGTGGCGGTGCGGGGAGCGGGTCATGATCCTGATCGGGCAGTATGATTCTCCTTTTGTCAGGCGTGTCGGCGTCGCGCTGACGCATCTTGGCATCGGCTTTGAGCACCGCCCCTGATCTGTCTAAGGCGATGGCGACAAGATCGCGCCCTACAACCCGCTGGTCAGGGTCACGACGCTGGTGCTGTCCAGCGGGGCAACACCGATCGAGTGTTCCGCCATCCTCGACCATCTCGACAGCATGGCGGCGCCCGGCCGTGCGATGATCCCGGCGGCCGAGCCCGAGCGGCGGCACGCGCTCCGGGTGACGACGCTGGCTCCGGGCATGTCTGAGAAGGGTGTCAGCCTGTTCTACGAGAAGCGCCTTCATATGCAGATCTCGGAGGTCTGGGCGGCGCGCTGCCAGATGCAGTTGCTCGGCGCCCTTCATGCGCTCGAGCGCGAGGCTGCTGGCAGGACAACGCCTTTCTGGTTCGGAGAGCGGCTGCAGCATGCGGATGTGGCGGTCGCGGCGGCCTTCCGGTTCATCAGCGAGGCACATCCCGGCCTTATCGCTCCCGAAAGCGCGCCGAACATCGCGGCCTTCTGCCACCGGCTCGAAGCGCTGGCCGTGTTCAGGCCGATATCGCAGCCCCTCATTCCGCCTGCCTGAAGCCAAACGCTGTTGCCTGCCCGGCGAAACGGGCTTATCTCGCGGGTATGACACGCCTCAATCCCATCCATGTCATCGGCGGCGGGCTTGCAGGCTCGGAAGCGGCCTGGCAGATCGCGCAAGCCGGCGTCCCGGTGATCCTGCACGAGATGCGGCCGGAGCGCAGCACCGAGGCGCACAAGACGGACGGGCTTGCCGAACTGGTCTGCTCGAACTCGTTCCGGTCCGATGATGATGTGAGCAACGCAGTCGGCCAGTTGCACTGGGAAATGCGGCAGCTGAACTCCCTCATCATGGCGAGGGCGGACATGAATCAGGTTCCGGCCGGCGGCGCCCTCGCGGTGGATCGTGAGGGCTTCTCGGCGGCGGTCACGGCCGCGCTGGAGGGGCACCCCCTGATCACGGTTGACCGGCGCGAGGTGGCGGGGCTGCCGCCGGCGGATTGGGATTCGGTGATTGTCGCCACCGGCCCCCTCACCTCGCCGGCGCTGGCGAGCGCTATCGCCGCGCTGACAGGCGAAAAGGAACTGGCTTTCTTCGAAGCCATTGCCCCTATCGTCTATCGCGACAGTATCGACATGGGCATTGCATGGTTCCAGTCGCGCTATGACAAGAGCGGCCCGGGCGGGACAGGCGCGGACTATCTGAACTGCCCGATGACCAAGGACGAGTATGAAGCCTTTGTCGACGCCCTGCTCGCGGGCGACACCACCGATTTCAAGGAGTGGGAAGCCAACACGCCCTATTTCGACGGCTGCCTGCCGATCGAGATCATGGCCTCGCGCGGCCGCGAGACACTGCGTTACGGTCCGATGAAGCCGATGGGGCTGACCAATCCGCGGGAGCCTGACGTCAAGGCGCATGCGATCGTTCAGCTCCGGCAGGACAATGCGCTGGGAACGCTGTTCAACATGGTGGGTTTCCAGACCAAGCTGAAATATGCCGAACAGGCGCGCATCCTCAGGATGATTCCGGGCCTGCAGGACGCGGAATTCGCGCGGCTTGGCGGCCTGCACCGCAACACCTACCTCAACGCGCCGAAGGTGCTCGACAGCAGCCTGCGCCTGAAGGCGGAAACACGCTTGCGCTTCGCCGGCCAGATCACGGGCTGCGAAGGCTATGTCGAGAGCGCGGCTGTGGGCCTGATGGCCGGGCGCATGGCTGCAGCCGAACGGCTCGGCCGATCGCTGCCGGTGCCGCCCGTCGAGACGGCAATGGGGGCTCTGCTCAACCACATCACGGGCGGGCATATCGTCACGATTGACGAGGGTCCGCGCTCGTTCCAGCCGATGAACATCAATTTCGGCCTGTTCCCGCCAATCGACGGCGCGGTCAAGGGTGCCGACGGCAAAAGGCTGCGGGGACCCGCCAAAGCGCAGGCGCGCAAGCGCGCCCTTACGGAACGCGCCAAAGAGAGGTTGACAGCCTGGAGCCACGGACCCGAGCCGGTCGCCGCGCAGATGACGGATGTCGCCCTGTCCCGATCCGCTGCCGAATAGGTCAGCCTTCGAGCGTTTTCAGGTTCGCGGCAACGGCCTTGCCTGTCCGCTTGTCTGTCGTGATCTCAAAGCTGATCTTCTGCCCGTCCTTCAGGGGTGCACAGCCGGACCTCTCGACTGCGCTCACGTGAACGAAGACATCCTTGCCGCCATCATCAGGCAAAATGAAACCATACCCTTTGGTCGTATTGAACCACTTCACAGTACCATTCGCCATTCCAAGACCCTTTCCAAGGCAGACGCCTGACAAAGCGCCTGAGTCACATGAGGCCGCCACCGCATGCGCCGATCTTGGTCAAGGTCAACATGGGTTCAGGATCGCCGCGATCCTGCATGCGCCCGTCCCAGCCCGGCCTCAAAAACTAAGCGAGCTATCCGGGCATAATCAAGACGAAAGTTGAATGGCGCCGCGCGGGACTCAGTGCATCGCCCGGCGCGCCTGGCGCCAGAGCGTCCATTGCCGGCGCCATTGCGGCGACTGGATCACCGAAGTGTAAGGGTCGTAGCCCGGCTTCTCCATCGCAGCCAGATAGGCGTCAACGAGCGAAACCGGCAGGAAGGCAGGCGCGATTTCGGGCACGATGGTGTTGCGCAACTGGCGCGTCTGCTCGAGATGATGCCGCGCCAGGCGACGCATTTCGGCCAGCGCCGCCATCACGCCAGGCCCGCCGCGTCCTGAGGCGACATCGTCCCGCGTCGCCCCGTAGTGCAGCAGATACTCCTTGGGAATATAAACCTGCCCGTTCATGGCGTGCCAGGGGAAGGCACGCATGAGGCCGGTGACGGCGTAGGCGACGCCGGCATGGCCGGCCGCATCGGCAGCACCGGGATCCCGGCCGCCCGCCAGAACCAGGCTGACCAGACGGATCAGGGCCGAACTGGTTTCGCCGCAATAGCCTTCGAGGTCGGCGACGGTCGGCATCGGATCGTCATAAAGATCGAAGATGCGGGCATCGATCATGCCGGCAAAGGCCTCGCGCGGCAGATTGAACGCCGCGATGGTGTGGCGGAGCGCGGCCGCAACCGGATTGGCCATCACATCGCCGTGATCCGATCCGTTGATCAGATCGCGCCACCATTGCAGGCGGACCTCGCCGGGCAACGAGTCGGAAACGACTTCACGAATGCGTGATATCTCAAAGTTGAAGGCGTAGATTGCGAAGACGTGCGGACGCTTGTCAGCTGCTGCAAACAAGGTTGCAAGGTACCGATCCTTGTCGACATCACGAATAAGCGTCTCGCAATACCTGTAGGCACCTTCGAGGCCCTGGGGTGGTAGCGGTTGCCCATTTGTTGTCTGCAACGACATGGCGACATCATGCTTTCAGTTGCTGGCCAGCCCTCGAACGGACATCTGGATCAGGCGCGCGAAATTTCAATCATCAATCCACGGCGATCAGGGCTGCGGCAACCTTGCGGCCCTCGGCGACGAGGATGTTGTAGGTCCGCGCAGCGGGCGGCGTCGTCATCAGCTCAAGACCGATCTTCAACTCCCTGAAGCGCCAGCGTAACGCCTCCGGCAGCGGCCTGAGGTTGAGCCCGGTGCCGAGGAGCAGCAGTTCGATCTTGCCGGCCTCGGCGAAGACATCCATGAACTGACTGGCGAGCCAGGGCTGGTTGTCGGTCGCAGCCCAGGCCCTGACGCCGGAAGGCAGCATCAGGATCGAGCCCTTGTGGCTCATCTCGGCGAAACGGAAGCCGCCGGCTCCGTAGGCGTCGATCAGGTGGCGGCCCGGAACGAAACCGTCAGGACGCGCCCCTGGCGTCGCCATGTCAGGCCCTGGCGCGGGCAGCAGCGGTTTTGGACGTGCCCGCCTCGGGCTTGTCATCCTTGGTCAGATCGCCGCCGCCGGTCTTGAGGCCGAGGTAGATCAGGATCGGCGCCGCGATGAAGATCGAGGAATAGGTGCCGATCACGATGCCGAACAACATGGCGAGCGAGAACGACCGCAACACCTCGCCGCCGAAGATCGCCATGGCCAGCATGGCCAGGAAGGTGGTGGTGGCGGTAATGACCGTGCGCGACAGGGTCGAGTTGATCGCGATGTCGATGACTTCGTAGAGCTGGAGCTTCTTGTATTTGCGCAGCATTTCCCGAATGCGGTCATAGACCACGACCGTGTCGTTCAGCGAGTATCCCAGAATCGTCAGGATCACCGCGAGCGAGGTCATGTCGAAGGTCAGCTGCATGACCACGAAAAAGCCGATAGTCAGCACGATGTCGTGCAGGGTCGCGATGACGGCGCCGATGGCGAACTGCCATTCGAAACGGAACCAGAGATAGATCAGCACGCCGATGATGCCGACGATCACGCCGATGGTGCCGTTCTGCACCAGTTCGCCGGAAACGCGCGGACCAACCACCTCAACGCGGCGGAACTCGTAGTCATTGCCGAAGGTCTCGCGCAGCTTGCTCACGACATTCTGCTGCGCTTTTTCCTGCTCGGCGGTCGTCGGAGCGGTCTGCAATTCGAGTCGCAGCAACAGCTCCCGCGGCGACCCGAACTCGGCCACCTCGACGGAACCGAAGCCAAGCGCGTTCGACTTTTCGCGCACCTGCGAAATATTGGCCTGCGCGCCTTTGGCTTGCAGCTCGACCAGTGTGCCGCCCTTGAAGTCGATGCCGAAATTCACACCGATGGCAAAGAACACGATGACGGTCAGGACCGACAGAAGCGCCGAGGCCGGAAAGCTCACCGCACGGAACCCCATGAAGGGGAACTCGGTGTCGTCGGGAATGAAGCGGAGACGGAAAGCCACGGTAAACCTCAAATCACGACTTTGGAGGGCCTGCGCCAGCGATACCATGTCGCGATCATCAGGCGGCTCAAGGTGAAGGCCGTAAACACTGTGGTCAGGATGCCGAGCGACAGCGTCACGGCAAAGCCGCGCACCGGGCCGGACCCCAGAAAGAACAGCACGACGGCAGCGATCAGCGTGGTCAGGTTAGCATCAACGATGGTGCTGAGAGCACGCTCAAAGCCGGCATCAAGCGCAGAGATGGCCGAACGGCCCATGCGGGCTTCCTCGCGCACGCGCTCATAGATCAGCACGTTCGCGTCCACCGCCATGCCGACGGTCAGCACGATACCGGCAATGCCGGGCAGCGTCAGCGTCGCACCGATCACTGCCAGCAGGCCCAGAAGCATGAAGACGTTGATGGTCACGGCGATCACGGCGACCACCCCGAAGAACCCGTAGGTCACGATCATGAATACGGCGACCAGAGCCATGGCGAGGTAGGAGGCGAGCAGGCCCGCGCGGATCGAATCGGCGCCAAGCCCGGCGCCGACCGTGCGTTCCTCGATGATCGCGAGCTTGGCCGGCAACGCGCCCGCGCGCAGCAGGAGCGACAGGCTGTTGACCTGTTCGACCGAGAATTGGCCGGAAATCTGGCCAGATCCGCCGGTGATCGGGGTCTGGACCACGGGGGCCGAAATCACCTCATTATCGAGCACGATGGCAAGTTGGCGTCCAACGCCGCGGGTGGTGGCGTCCCCGAAGCGCTGCGAGCCGCGGATGTTGAACCGGAAGTTGACGATCGGCTGGCCGGTGCGCTGGTCAAAGGAGGCCTGCGCGTCGATCAGGTCTTCGCCCTCGACGATGACCGAGCGCTCAACGGCGACAAGCTGGCCGGAGTCGCGGTTGCGCATTTGCTCGGTGTCCGCGGCCCCGGCTTCGGCAACGAAACGGAACTGCAGTTTCGCGGTTCGGCCGAGGCGCTCCTTGAGTTGCTGCGGATCGGTCAGACCGGGGACCTGCACCAGAATTCGGTCAAGGCCCTGGCGCTGGATCGACGGCTCCTTGGTACCGTCGATGTTAATGCGCTTCTCGATGACCTCGATCGTCTGCTGGCCGACGCGACGGATGCGCTCATTGAGGCCCAGTTCGCTGTAGGTCAGGGTGATCTGGCCATCGGGCGCCTCGACGAGATCGATGGTCTGCGTTCCCGTGGGGCCGAACAGTTGCTGTCCCGCTGGCTGCGCCAGAAGCCTGAGCTTCGGCAGCGCCCGCGCGCGATCATCAGCCTGCGGAATACGGAACTGAACCCCACGCGGCTGGATGGCGATGCCACCTTGCAGGGCCACGCGCTCCTCGCGCATCACGCGGCGGACATCGTCGCGCAATTGCGTCGTCATTGAGCGCATCAGGTCCGGCTTGTCGATCTCGAGCAGCACATGCGCGCCGCCCTGAAGATCGAGGCCGAGCGCGACCGCCTTGTGCGGCACCCACGACGGAAGCGCGCTGAACACAGCCTTGCGCGTCGTCTCGGGCATCAGGCTCGGAACGGCCAGAAGGCAGCCAATCAGGCTAGCCAGAATAATCAGGATCGACTTGATCCGGGAAATCCGCATCATGGCCTTTTCAGCCTCATTTCGGGTTCTTGCCGACGAAGGAACGATTTCGCGGACAGAATCTCATGTCATGCACATAGTCAGTGGTCCCGCGATTGTCGAAGCAGAAGCGATCAACAATGCGGGATAACGAGCATCCGCCACTCACCCTTCGACAGGCCCATCAGCCGACAGGCTCACGATGAGGAGCACGGGCCTGCACCGCACCGTCAGGTCTTGGCCACTTCCTTGTCCTTGACCGGCTCGCCCTTGGCGCGCACGTCCTGGATCATCGACTTGACGAAGCGGACCTTCACGCCGTCCGCGATCTCGGCCTCGACCTCGGCGTCATCCACCACCTTGGTGACCTTGGCGATCAGCCCGCCGGAGGTGACGATGGTGTCGCCGCGCCGCACATTCGCAATCAGCTCGCGATGCTCCTTCATCCGCTTCTGCTGCGGGCGGATGATGAGAAACCACATGATCACGAAAATCAGGATGAACGGCACCAGCGACATGAAGATGTCGGCGCCGCCACCGGCGCCGGTGGCCTGGGCAAAAGCAGGGGTAATCACGAATTGTACCTCACAAGGAAGTGGAAAGGGGCGCGTCGCCCGAAGCAGGCGGATTTCGGGCCGGACTATTATCCGAAGCGCCGCCGAAATCAATTGCGGGGATGGCGCCCGCGCCGATTTCGGTTCATGAGACTGGCCCCGTTGTTGCAGAAACCTCACGCCATGACCCAGCCTGACCCGACCATCGCCCTTCTCGCCCGCATTGCCGACGCGCTCGAGCGCATGAGCCCGCCGCCACCCGCCCGCCCGGACGTGACCGGGGCCGACGCTTTCGTCTGGCATGCACGTGAGGTTAGGCTGCAGCCCGTGCTGAAGGTCAACCGGGTCGAACTTGGCCTGCTCAAGGGCGTCGACCGCGTCCGCGACCTGCTCGCCGACAACACCGATCGCTTCGCGCGCGGCTTTGCCGCCAACAACGTGCTGCTCTGGGGTGCGCGCGGCATGGGCAAGTCGTCGTTGGTCAAGTCGATCCATGCTGACGTGAACGCCCGCAAGCTTGGCAGGTTGCCGATGAAGCTGATCGAGATCCACCGCGAGGACATTGAAAGCCTGCCCGCCCTCATGGGGCTGCTGCGCCAGGACCCGCATCGCTTCATCGTGTTCTGCGATGACCTGTCCTTCGACAACAACGACACGTCCTACAAGTCGCTGAAAGCGGCGCTGGACGGCGGCGTCGAGGGCCGGCCGGAGAATGTCGCCTTCTACGCGACCTCGAACCGCCGCCATCTTTTGCCGCGCGACATGATGGAGAACGAGCGTTCGACCTCGATCAATCCAGGCGAGGCTGTGGAGGAGAAGGTCTCCTTGTCCGACCGCTTCGGGCTATGGCTCGGCTTCCACAAATGCAGCCAGGACGAGTATCTGGAGATGGTCGAGGGCTATGCCGCCCATTTCGGCCTCAGGATCGGCGCTGAAGCACTGCGGGCCGAGGCGCTCGAATGGGCGACCACGCGCGGAAGCCGCTCGGGCCGCACGGCCTGGCAATACATCACCGATCTGGCCGGGCGCGAGGAACAGCGGCTGTGACGACCGCAAAACGATGAAAGACGGGAGCGGCCTTTCTTTGGACCGTCCCGTCTTTCTTCACGATCAGCCCAAGGGTCTCGCGAGTGCTGATCGCAATGGCAGGCGATGCCGCGTCAGTTGGTGAGGTACGGCATCGGGTCCACGGGGTTCGACCCCTTGCGGATTTCAAAGTGCAGCTGCGGGGACGACACGTTGCCGGACTGGCCCGAGGTCGCGATCACCTGACCGCGGCTGACGCGTTCGCCACGCTTGACATTGATGTCACCGTTGTGGGCGTAGGCCGAGACATAGCCGTTGTCGTGCCGGATCAGGACGAGATTGCCGTAGCCCTTCAGTTCGTTGCCCGAATAGGCCACCACGCCGTCACCCGCCGACTTGACCGGAGTGCCTTCCGGCACGGCGATGTTAATGCCCTCATTACCGCCCTTGCCGGAGAAGCCGCTGATGACGCGGCCGCGCGCCGGCCAGCGGAAATCGGCGGTCGCCTTGGGCTCGTCCTTGGGGATGCTTGAGGTCGGATTCGGATCGGCCTGCACCTGGGCACGCGGCGCGGTTGAAGTGCTCGGTGCAGCTGGAACTGCCGCTGTCTGCTGCCGGGCCTTGCGCTCGGCGCTGTCGGCCTCAGCGCGGGCGGCCTTCAGTTCGCGGTCCGCCTTGAGCTTGGCCTCGGCCTGGACCTTGCGCTCCGCCTCGGCCTTGGCCTTTGCTTCAGCTGCTTTCGTGCGCTCGGCTTCGGCGGCCTTGCGGGTCTCGGCGGCCTTCATCCGGTCCTCGGCGGTCTGAGCCTTCAGTTCGGCCAGCTTGGCCTTCTCGGCCTCAGCTTTCGCCTTGGCCTCAGCAGCCTTGCGGGCCTTCACCTCGGCTTCAAGTCGGGAGTTGGTGGAGGCATTGGCGGCGGACTGCTGCCTTGCCGTTTCGGCGCGCGCCTTGGCGGCATCAGCCTGCGCACGCGCCTTCTCGCGCGCCGCTTCGGCGGAGGCGGAGGCGACGGCCTTGGGGGCGGCGACCTGTGCGGGCGGGATAATCCGGGCGGCTTCAGCGGTGCGAACAGGCGGACGGGGCGGCTCGGTCGGCGTGCGGACGCTGGCGACGGGCTTCGGGGTAGCCTGAACCGGAGCCTGCGCGGGCGCCGGAACCTGGGCCACGGGACGCGGCGTCACGGGAGCCGGCTCGGGCGGCGGCTCGGCGGGCGCTGCAGCGTGCGGGCTGACGGAGCCGGCCTGGTTGAACACCGGAATGGTGATGCGCGAGCCCGGCGCAACCTGCGAAGCGGACGACAACCCGTTGGTCGCCAGAATGGCAGAGGCTGGCACGCCATAGCGCGCAGACAGCGTATTGACGCTTTCGCCAGTGGCCACGACGACCGGGGTTCCACCCTGCGCAGACCAGTTTCCAACCGAGCGGGCGGTCGCGGCGACAGGCTGCGCCGTGGACAGCGCAACCGCACTCGGGGCCGTCGGCGACAGGGTCGTGCGCGATGGAACGGAACCGGTGGTGAGCGGGGCGGTGATCTGACGGCCCGCCGCTGTGGGCGCGGCCAGGGGCTGGGACGTCACCTGCCCGACCCGGCTGCCGCCCGCCGCCACCGCATCATTGGTCGCGCGTTTGACGCTGCCTGTCGCGCTGCGGTCGAGGCTCTGCCCGGCCCCCCTGAAGGGATTGCTGAAAGGATTGTCGGAGAAGCGCGCCACATCGCTGCTGCATGCCCCCAGCGTCGCCGCAACGACACTGACTGACGCGACACGAAGGACGGCCGTGGACCGGAGGAACACAAACTTGAAACGCATCAGCCCGCACCGCAGGTTACGCAACACACTCGACGGTTATGATTAAAAGCGGATTCAGGTTACGAAACCGTTTCCGCGCTGAACGATTTGACAGAATTCCGCAGGGTCAGCCCCGGCGGGCAGGCGCCGCGTGCCTACAGCGTCTCTGCCACGCCGGCGCTCAGCGCCGTCAGCCGCACCGGCCCGCCGAGCGAATGATCGACGGCGTTGTCGCCGACGCGGTCGATCACGATCTTCCGGGACAGGCCCTCGACCTTGAGGGCGCCGACCAGCCGACCCGTCGGCGTCAGCCGCTGCAGCAGATGCTCCGGCACGACATCGACGACACCGTTGAGCAGCACCCGGTCGAAGCGGCCCAGAAGCCGCGTCGCATTCAGCCCGTCGCCGTGTTGCAGGTCGACATTGCCGATCCTGAGCACCGACAGCCGTTCATGCGTCGCCAGGGCGAGGCTCTGGAATCGCTCGATCGACACGACCTTCGCGCCCATGACCGAAAGCAGCGCCGAGACATAGCCCGAGCCCGTGCCGATCTCCAGCACGCGATGGCCCGGCTCAACGCCGAGCGAAACCAGAAAGGACGCCACCACCGTGGGGGGCGTCATCATCTGGCCGCAGGGCAGCGGAATTGAAATGTCCGTGCGCGACAGATCGCCATAGCGGGCCGGCGCAAAGGGCTCGCGCGAGATGCGCTCCATGGCGCGCAGCACCGGCAGGTCGGACACGCCCTGCGCCCGGAGCGCGAGGAGAAACTGCAGCGTCCTTGCGCCCGACGCGAGAGGCGCATCCTGTTCCTCGTCGCTGAACGGCCCGTCCATCATCCGGCAAAGGCGATGGCCAGCCGGGTCAGCGTCGGCTCATGGGTGAGGTCGAGTTCCAGCGGCGTGATCGAGATGCGCTTGTCGGCCAGAGCCTTCAGGTCCGTGCCGTTGGCCGGGTCCTGCTTGCCGCGCTGGAAGGCGATCCAGTAATAGGCCTTGCCGCGCCCGTCCTCGCGCGGATCGATGCGCAGGAGGTTCTGGTTGCGGCGGCCCTGCACCGCGACCGAGACGCCCTCGACCTCCTCGGGCAGGCAGTCCGGGAAATTGACGTTGATCAGGATGTCCTCGGGGATTCCCTCGGCGATGAGCCGCTTGATGATGCCCGGGGCATGGGTCTCAGCGCAGGACCAGTTGATCGCGGCGCGGCCCTTCGCGCCATAGGCCTGGCTCAAAGCAATCGAGCGTACGCCCAGAATGGTACCTTCCATGGCTGCCGCAATGGTGCCGGAATAGGTCACGTCCTCGGCGACGTTCTGGCCGTGATTGACGCCGGACAGCACGAGATCGGGACGGCTTTCGCTCATGACCTGCCGCAGGCCCATGATCACGCAGTCAGTCGGCGTGCCCTTGACCGCGAAATGGCGCGGCGAAATCTCGCGCAGCCGCAGGGGATCATTGAGAGAGAGCGAATGCGAGACGCCGGACTGGTCGGTTTCCGGTGCGATCACCCAGACATCACCGGAAATCGCGCGCGCGATGCGCTCCAGGACGGCGAGCCCCGGCGCATGGATGCCATCATCATTTGTCACCAGTATGCGCATGGGAATCCCGAATGGCGTAACGTGCCTTGTCGCTACGCCAAGCTTGGCCAAGGCTCAAGCGGTATGCGGCGGGGTGGGGCATAAAGCGTTCTGCGCACGCCGTCCACCATCCCGCTTTCACGCCACCCCACGATCCTCATCCTGAGTCTGTCGAAGGATGAGGATGATTGGGCATGAACGCGGAGGGCCTTGCGGCGCAGAACGGCCCGGCCTTTCTCAACCCCTCGCGATCCGCGTCACGCCGCCCATATAGGGCAGGAGCGCCTCGGGCACGGTGATCGAGCCGTCGGCGTTCTGGTAATTCT
>JAPLOW010000173.1:0-3363 GCA_026400555.1 Hyphomicrobiales bacterium | reverse complement strand
GGCGTTCTGGTAATTCTCCATCACAGCGATCAGCGCCCGACCGACCGCGACGCCAGAGCCGTTGAGCGTGTGGACATGGGTGAGCGATTTCCCGTCGGCTCCCCTCACCCGCGCGTTCATGCGCCTTGCCTGGAACTCGCCGCAGTTCGAGCAACTCGAAATCTCGCGGTAGGTGTTCTGCCCCGGCAGCCAGACCTCGATGTCGTAGGTCTTGGTCGAGGCAAAGCCCATGTCGCCAGTGCACAGCGTCATGACGCGGTAATGCAGCCTGAGCTTTTTCAGCACGGCTTCGGCGGAGGCCAGCATGCGCAGATGCTCGGCGTCGGAGTCCTCCGCCCTTGTGATCGAGACGAGTTCGACCTTGCTGAACTGGTGCTGGCGCAACATGCCCTTGGTGTCGCGCCCGGCAGAGCCGGCCTCAGCGCGGAAGCACGGGGTCAGCGCAGTGACGCGGACGGGCAATTCGGATTCGGTGAGGATCTTGCCGCTGACGAGGTTTGTGAGCGGGACTTCGGCGGTAGGGATGAGCCAGTGTTTGCGCTCTGATGGAAGATCGCGGATTGCATCCCAGATCACGTGGCGAAGTTCGCGGGCCGCAATAGCAGCATGCTCACGAGAAAGAGTCCTCATCACTGATCCGTACAAGCCGTTCTCTTTGATGTAGCTTTGTCGTTTCTCCTCAACGACTAAATCTCTTTCCTCAGGATCCATTGCAGACGTTGCGGCAAACTGATCCTCGCGAAACTTCGGCAACTGCGCTGTTCCGAACATCGCGTCGTCCCGGACCAGCAGCGGCGGGTTCACTTCCGTGTAGCCATGCTCGGTCGTGTGTGTGTCGAGGAAGAACTGGCCAAGCGCCCGCTCCAGCCGTGCGAGACCGCCCTTCAGAACGACGAAACGCGCGCCGGAGAGCTTCGCGGCCGTCTCGAAATCCATCATGCCGAGCGCTTCGCCGAGTTCCCAATGCTCCTTGGGCGGCATGTTCGACTGCGCGGCCCAGAGCGCGGGCTTGTCGCCGACGACGCGCAGCACGGCATTGCCATGCTCGTCGCTTCCGACCGGCACATCGGCCTGCGGCATATTGGGGATCGCGGCCAGCGCATTGTGCAGCGCTTCGGTCGCTTCGCGCTCGGCCCTTTCCAGCTCTGGCGCGGCATCCTTCAGCCGCGCCACCTCAGCCTTCAGCGCCTCGGCTGCGGCCAAATCCTTGCGGCCCATGGCCTGGCCGATCTCCTTCGACAAGGCATTGCGCCGCTCCTGCGCCGCCTGATTCTCGGAAATGGCCTTCTTGCGCGCGTCATCGAGGCCAAGCACCACGGACGACAGGGGCTCGGCCCTACGGTTCACCAACCCCTGGTCAAACGCCGACGCGTTCTCGCGAATCCACTTGATATCGTACATGGCCAATGAGCTCCGATGGTGCCGAGCCGGATAGCAGGGTGCGCGGCTCGGTTCCAGTTCATATGTGGAGCCGCGGATCACCGGAACTCACGTCGCCGCGGCATCCTCTTCCGCCCGCTTGGCGGCGCGCTTCTTCTCGACATAGCCGACGGAGAAGACCGAGAGTTCGTACAGGATCAGCATCGGGATGGCGAGCATGAGCTGACTGAGCACGTCGGGCGGGGTCAGCACGGCGGCAACGATGAAGACGAAGACGATGGCGTAGCGCCGCTTTTCCTTGAGGAACTTGACATCGATGATGCCGGCCTGCCCGAGCAGAGTCAGCACCACCGGAAGCTGGAACGAGATGCCGAAGGCGAAGATCAGCGTCATGATCAGCGACAGGTATTCGCTGACCTTGGGCAAAAGCTCAATGCCGGCCTGTTCGGCGCTGGCGGCCTGCTGCATGCCCAGCGAGAACTGCATCAGCACCGGCATGGCGAAGAAGAAGACCATGGCCGCGCCCATGACGAAGAAGATCGGGGTGGCGAACAGATAGGGCCGGAAGGCGTCGCGCTCGTTCTTGTACAGGCCGGGGGCGACAAACTTGTAGATCTGCGTCGCGATCACCGGGAAGGCGAAAAAGCCGGCTCCGAAGGCGGCGATCTTGATCTGGGTGAAGAGATATTCGAGCGGCGCGGTGTAAATCAGCTTCGCCTTTTCAGGACCGCCTGCCGCCCAGACATAGGGCGCCACAAGCACATTGTAGATGTACTTCGCCCCCGCAAAGCAGATGAAGAACATGATGATGAAAGCGAGCAACGACTTGATCAGCCGGGAGCGCAGCTCGATCAGATGCTCGATCAGGGGGGCACGCGAGGCCTCGATCTCGTCCTCGCCGGGGCGCTTTGCGCTGCCGTCCGCAATGGCGTCGGTCATGCCGCGTCCCCGTCAGCTTCGGCGGCCTTCTTGCGCGTCCGCTTCGGTTTGGCGACGGGCTCAGGGGCAGGTTCGGGCGCAGCGGCCAGTTCCGCCGGATCGAAGGGCGGAGGCGGTTCCGGCAGCTGGATCACAGGATCGGCGACCGGTGTCGCAGCGGCCGCATCGGTTCCGAGCGCGAGCGGCGCTGTCGCGGCAGCGGCCGGAGCGGTAACGCCCTTGAGCTCTTCGCGAATGGTCTGGATCGGGTTGAAATCGACCTTGGTGGCGGCCTGCACGCTGCCGCCGACGTCCTCGACCTGCTTCTTCAGGTCATGCAGTTCGGCTTCGCGCATCGCGTCGTTGGGCCTTGGGCAGGTCCTTGGGGCCGATCACGACGAGCGCGACGGCACCAATGAGCATCATTTCGCTCCAGGCGATGTCAAACATTGGCGCTGCCAATCATTCAGATGCTCCAGTGCGCCGGGGTCACCCCGACGCCCCCTGTTGGAGGTCTTCGCAGGCTCAGACCTTGCGCTCCGCCTCAACCTTTTGCGCGGTAGCGGCTGCCGCCTGATCGATCGTCTTCGGAGGCTCCGTAGCCGCAGTCGGGGCTGGCGGATTCTCTTCCTCGGCCATGCCCTTCTTGAACGACTTGATACCCTTGGCGACGTCCCCCATCAGTTCGGAGACCTTGCCACGTCCGAACAGCAGCATCACGATGATGCCGACCACGATCCAGTGCCAGATACTCACGCCGCCCATGGCGAACTCCTTGACGTCAAGACTCGCGCAGCCGGAACGTCCCGGCTGGCCTTAAGGCGGAAACTAGGGTTCGGCATCCAAGAACACAAGGACTTCCTCGCGTTTGATGTCGACGCCCACATCCGTGCCTTCGGCGAAGGGCTTATGTTCCGGGGCTCGTATGGTCAATGGCCTGTCGAAGCCCTGAACCGCGACCTGCAGCACGTCGACCTCTCCCAGAAAGCGCCGCGACATCACCCGCCCCGGCAGGCAGAAGCCGGCCGCGCGCAGCACCACCGCCTGCGGCCGGATGCAGATCAC
>JAPLOW010000092.1 GCA_026400555.1 Hyphomicrobiales bacterium | reverse complement strand
GTCCCTGACCGTCGGCAGCGGGTTGTCCTGTCCATCGACCGCGCCGGACTGAAGGGCGGTGTAGATTTCGGTGAAGGCGAGCGGCAGGGGATTGGCGCCGAGCGCCGTGCCGAGGAACAACCATGCTTCGGAGTTCGGCATGCGCAACTTGACGCCGGCGAGGTCAGCGGGTGTCCTGACCTCTTTCTCGCCGCGCAGGTTCACCTGCCGGCGGCCCAGATACATCACCGAGAGCAGCTTGACGCCGAGGCGGTCCTCAGTGGTCTTCTTCAGGTCGTTCATCAGCGGGTCGGCAAACACCTTCTTCTGGTGGTCGGCATCGCGCAGCAGATAGCCGGCCGTGAAGATCGACCAGCCGGGAATCAGCGTCGCGAGTTCCTGCGGTGACGTGATCGACATTTCGAGATTGTTGCGCGCAATCGCCTCCAGTTCCGTGCCCTGCCGGAACAGCGTGGCATTCCAGTGCGGCTGGAAGGTCGCAAAGTCCTTGACCGCCGGACCGAACACCTCCGTCAGGGCGATGGCACGCTGGTCGGTTGGCGTGGCGGGCGCCGACAACCGGAGCGTGACGCCTTGTGCCTGTGCCGGGGCAAGCCCCGAAGAGAGGCCGACCGTGCCTGCTGCGGCGGCGAGACGGAGCATGGTGCGGCGGTTGATGGCTGTGGTCATGGTCATGGTCCTCCCTGGCGGACGATGTTCAAGGCGTTGGTCGCCTTGCCATTCTTGATTGATCGATAGGCCGGTTGACGGTCCGGACAAGAGGGTTCACGATTGTACGAAATGGTTACTTTGTCAAATGGCAGCTTCCAACCCGCCTCTCAATCCCCTTGGACGCAGTCGTGGACGGCGGCCGGCCGTGCGCGATGATGCCCAAGCGGAGGCCGTCGCTTCGGGCTGGAAGCAGGATCCTGACGCGGTCAGGCAAAACATCCTCGAGACGGCCCGGCGCGCCTTTGTGGACAAAGGTCTGAGTGGCGCGCGGATCGACGCGATCGCGGCCGGCACCGCCACCAGCAAGCGCATGATCTACTATTACTTTGGTGACAAGGAGGGCTTGTACCGGGCAGTTCTCGAGGATGCCTACACACGGATCCGGAGGCTGGAGCAATCGCTCGATCTGGCGGCACTGGCCCCGATCGAAGCGCTCCGGGCGCTGACCGGACTGACCTTCGACTACCACGCCAACAACCCGGATTTCGTCCGGCTCGTCATGGTCGAGAACATTCACCATGCCCGGCATCTCAAGACGTCACAACGGATCGGCGCCCTGAACCACACGGCGATCGACATGCTCAGGGACATCTATGCGCGGGGCCTTGAGGACGGGGTTTTCCGCGCAGGCATCGAGCCGATCGATCTGCACCTGACGATCAGTGCGCTCTCGTTCTACAACGTTTCGAACCAGTCAACCATCAAGCAGATCTTTGGCCATGACATGGCGCATCAGAACGCGCGCGGGCGCCGCCGCGCAACGGTCATCGAAACCGTGCTGCGTCTTGTCTGCGTCGCGGAGGCAGATCGCTCAGAGGCGGACGGATGACGAAGCGCCGAAGGCTTCGGCAGCCTGGCGCTGCTGCATGTCCAGCACGCCATACCAGACGCAGGCGGCGACGAGGCTGAACGCAAGCGCGGCAAAAAAGGCTTTCATCGGGGAACCCTCCAGTTTCTTGGCGCGGATTTCGTCCCTGCGAACCCGCTTTGATGCTCTATCTAGTCGGCATGGCGCTGCGGATCAAGCCACGAGGCCGCGCGCGATGAGGGCCTCGGCTTCGGCCAGATCGGCAGGCTCGTTGGCGTTGAAGAACGGATCGATCGGACCAACACTCCATGTCACGGTCGCAAGCTGATATCGGGACGTGAAGCGGTCGATTTTGCGGTCGTTCTCCACGACCAATGCACGCCGCAGCACCTCGCGGATCGTGACCGGCCACAAGCCAATCACCGGATGGCTCCAGCCGCCCGAGGCTGCGACCGCGAGCTCCGCACCGGACGCCGTGATTTCAGTGACGAACCGCTTGACGAGGTCACGCGGAATGAACGGCGTGTCCGCCGCAACACTGACCACATGGGTGATCTCGGGCTGATGGACTGCCGCCCAGTCGAGGCCCGCCAGAATGCCCGCCAAAGGCCCGGCGAAGCCGTCGACGCTGTCAGCGGCCACCGGCAGACGCCAGCGCGCGAAACGGTCCGGATCGCCATTGGCGTTGATGACCAGCCCGGCGCATTGCGGCGCGAGTCGGTCAATGACATGATCGAGGATGGTCCTGCCGGCCAGGGTCTTCAGCGGCTTGTCGCCGCCGCCCATGCGCCGGGCGAGGCCACCCGCGAGGAGCACGCCGAGGATGCCATCCGTTTCAGTCATCCCCGCCCGCTCCCTTGCGCCTTGATCCGGCGCTTTCCTCGGCGACGAAGCGCAAATCCTGATCGAACACGATCCGCTCGGCGCCGGCCAGCGCGAGGAAGCGCTTGCCGCGCGCCCGGCCGATCAGGGTGAGCCCGGCCTTGCGGGCGAGTTCCACGCCCCAGGCGGTGAAGCCCGATCGCGAGACCAGCACCGGAATGCCCATCCGCACCGTCTTGATAACCATCTCCGAGGTCAGCCGCCCTGTGGTATAGAAAATCTTGTCCGCCGCGCTGACCTTGTGGCGGAACATGTAGCCCGCGATCTTGTCGATGGCGTTGTGACGGCCGACATCCTCCATGTAGACCAGCGGCCTGTCCGCGGCGCACAAGACGCAGCCATGGATCGCGCCGGCCTCGAGATAAAGGGAGGGCGTGGTGTTGATCTTGTGGGTCAGCGCGTAGAGCCAGGAGGTCCGCACTTCGGCCGCAGGCAGGACAATGCCCTCGATCACCTCCATGAGATCGCCAAAGGCGGTGCCTTGCGCGCAGCCGGATGTCTGGGTCCGCTTCTTCAGCTTGCTCTCGAAATTCGTCTGTGTGTCCGTGCGCACGACGACGACGCCGAGTTCCTCGTCCACGTCGATGCCCGTGACTTCATCCGTCGGCTTCAGCATGCCCTGATTGAGCAGATAGCCTACCGCGAGTTCCTCTGGATGGTCGCCAATCGTCATCATGGTGACGATTTCCTGGGCGTTGAGATAGAGAGTCAGCGCCTTCTCATGGATCACGCGGGTCTCGACGCTCTGCCCGGTCTGGTCGACGCCGGCGACGATCGTCGACAGGTTCGGATCATCGGGATCGGGACGGACAAGATAGTCCAGCAGCGGCGGCAATTGAACGGGCATGGGCAGTCCTTCGGGGCGGCCGCACCATAGACATTCTGCAGGTCGGGCCAAGACCCGGATCGCGGACAGTCACCGCAATCACGGTTAACAGAGCTTTACCCTGTTGCCGGAACTCTACAGACGCAAGAGTTCAAGTCAGGCTATTGTGACGCGGGGTGACAAGGTGGACCGGTGTCCGCCGTGCCTGCAGGGCGAGACTGAATGAGCGACTACCGCATGAGGCCTGGGGGTGGACGCCGGATCCTTGATCCTGCGCAGGACTCGGCGTTGCTGCTGCAGCGCATCGGATTCTTCACCCTAGGCGTCGCTCTTCCGGTGTCATCGATGCTGTCGCGGCGCGCCGCCGTGGTGCTGGTCCCGATCGGTGTCGCGCTGCTGATCATCGCCGCGCTCCTGACCGAATCCGACCGCTTTGTCCGGTCGTTCCGGCGCAGAAGCCTGCGGGCCACCACGCTGGCGCTGGGCGTGCTGATCGGATGGTGCCTTCTGTCGCTCGGCTGGGCCCCCAAGGGCGGCCTTGACCGCATTCTCAACATGCTGTTTGCGCTCGCACTCGGGATCGCTGCAATCGCAGCCCTGCCCGAACGCATGCGAGCGGCCAATCTCAATGCGCTGGCCGTGGGCGCCGGCATAGCGATCGCCATCCTCATCGCCATGGAAACGACCGGCTTCGGGCTCAGCGACGGGGATGATGACCTCACCCTGGTGATCCGCGGGCTTGCCCTGATCATCACGGTATCCGGGCCGCTGGTCTCCTGGCTGCTGCTGCGCGGACGGACACGCGGCGGCCTCGCCTTGTTCGGCCTGCTGGCTGTCATGACGCTCGTGGATGCCGAACCCGTCCTGGTCGTGGCAATGGCGGCAGGAACACTGGCCTTTGCCGCCGTGCTCGCCATGCGGGGACGCATGGTCGAACGGCTTGCGCTGCTGCTGGCCGTGATCGTCATGGCGACGCCGCTCACCCCCTGGATCGTGCAGGGCGGCCTCCAGCCGATCCTGCGCCTCGATGAGCAGACGCTTGCGCCGTTCAGCGCCTGGGCCGCGCTGATCACACAGGCGCCCGTCAAGCTGGTGACCGGTCATGGATTCGGCGCCAGTGCCCTGTCGCCGCAACTGCCAGGCTCGCTGCTCGTCGAGATCTGGCATGACCTCGGTGTGGTCGGAGCCGCCGCGATCGCAGTGTCCCTGTGGTTCGCGGTCTCGGGGCTCAAGGTTCTGCAGCCGGTGATCCGGGCCGGAGCCGCCTATGCCTATGTCGTCGCCTTCACATTCGGCGCGCTCGGCCTCGCCGGCTTCAGGGCGTGGTGGCTGATGACCATGGTCGCGGCTGTGATCGTGACCACTGCGGTTGCGCGCGGTCAGGCCCGCACGGACCGGCCGGTTGCGCCGGCAAAGCCGGACAACACGCCCTGATCAGGCCGGGACGGGCATTAGCAGGGTCCGGCCTTCGACAACCGCATGGCAGGCGACGCCGTTGATGGGCAGCGGGTTCTCCGCACGACAACGCTCATTGACCAGCGGGCAGCGCGGGTGGAAGGTGCAACCGCTCGGCGGGTTGATCGGGTTCGGGATTTCGCCTGCGACCGGAATGCGCGCACGCCCGCTCATCGCAAGGTCCGGCACGGCGTCGAGCAACATCCGGGTGTAGGGGTGGCGGGGATGGCTGAACATCTCCTTCGCCTCGGAGACCTCGACCAGCCGCCCCAGATACATCACGCCGATCCGGGTCGCCATGTGCCGGACCACGGCAAGGTTGTGGCTGATGAACAGGTAGGTCAGCCCGAACTTCTCCTGCAGGTCGCGCATCAGGTTGAGGATCTGCGCCTGCACGGAGACGTCCAGCGCCGAAGTCGGCTCGTCGCAGACGATGAAGTCCGCATTCGAGGCGAGCGCACGGGCAATCGCGACGCGCTGGCGCTGGCCGCCCGAGAACTCATGCGGGAATTTCCGGCCATCATCGGGATGCAGGCCGACCAGCGTCAGCAACTCGCCGACGCGCGCCACGATGTTGGCCTCGCCCTCGACGACGTTGAACGCGCGGATCGGCTCGGCAATGATCCGGTCGACGCGCCAGCGCGGATTGAGCGAGGCGTAGGGGTCCTGGAAGATCATCTGCATCTTGCGGCGCAATTTGGCCCTTTGCGCCCGCTGGGCAGGGTCGGTCATCGAGATGTTGTCGATGGTGACTTCGCCACCCGAGACGCCAAGCAGGCCCACGACCATCTTGGCCACTGTCGACTTGCCCGAGCCTGACTCGCCGACCAGAGCGAAGGTCTCGCCTTTTTTGATGTCAAAGGAGACGCCGTCCACCGCCTTCAGGAACTGCTTCGGCGAGCGTTCGATGACACGGTTGAGCCATGGCTTGGAAACGTCGAAGACCTTCCTGAGGTCCGTCACCTCGACATAGGGACGCGGGCTCATCGAACGGTCTCCACAGTCTCGTAAAGATGGCAGGCCACATGGCGCCCGGCGACCGGCAACGGAACCGGCTGATCAACGAAGCAGCGTGCGAAAGCCTCGCCGCAGCGCGGGTTGAAGGCGCAGCCGCGCGGAATCGAGGACAGTCGCGGCATCGAGCCCGGAATCTGCACCAGCCGGTCCGTCGCCGCTTCCAGCGTCGGAATCGCACCCATCAGACCCTTGGCATAAGGATGCATCGGCCGCTGCACGACATCCCGCACAGGGCCGATCTCGGCCACCCGGCCGGCATACATCACTGCCACCCGGTCGGCGGTTTCGGCGATCACGCCCATGTCATGGGTGACGAGCATCACCGCCATGCCACGCTCGCGGCCGAGCTTCTTGATCAGCGAGATGATCTGCGCCTGGACCGACACGTCGAGGGCGGTGGTCGGCTCGTCCGCCACGATGAAATCAGGCTCGGCACAGAGCGCGAGCGCAATCACGACGCGCTGGCGCATGCCGCCGGAAAACTCGTGCGGATAGCCGTCGATGCGCTTTTCGGGGGCGGGAATACCAACCTCCGTCAGCAATTCGATGGCCCTGTCGCGAGCCTGGCGCTCGTTCATCGGCAGATGGGTGCGGATCGTCTCAACCAGTTGCTCGCCGACGCGGAACAGCGGGTTCAGCGAGGTCAGCGGGTCCTGGAAGATCATCGCGACCTTGCGACCACGGATCTTGCGCATTTCTTCGGGCGGCAGGTTGTCGATGCGGCGGCCATTGAGCAGGATCTCGCCGCCCGAGATGCGGCCCGGCGGCTCGATCAGGCCGATAATGGCCGCGCCGGTCACGGACTTGCCCGCTCCCGACTCGCCGACGACGCCAAGCACCTCGCCCTTTGCGATGTCGAAGGAGACGCCGTCGATGGCACGCAAGGTGGCGCGCCGGGTGACGAACTCGACCTGCAGGTTGCGGACGGAAATGACAGGATCGCTCATGGTGTCTTTACCCGTTGGCGCTGGAACTGACGCATCACGGTCCTCATCTCAGTTTGGGGTTGAGCGCATCGCGCAGCCAGTCGCCCAGAAGGTTGATGGCCAGCGCCAGCAGCACAAGGGCCAGCGCCGGGAAGAACAGGATCCACCATTCGCCCGAGAACAGGAACTGCTGACCGAAGCGGATCAGCGTTCCCAGCGACGGCTGGGTCGGCGGCATGCCCACGCCGAGGAAGGACAGGGTCGCCTCCTCGATGATGGCCAGCGCGAGATTGATGGTTGCAATCACCAGAACAGGGCCCATCACGTTCGGCAAGACATGGCGCAGCATGACCGGCATGGCCTTCAGCCCAATCAGGCGGGCGGCATCGACATAGACCTTGTTCTTTTCCACCAGCGTTGAGCCACGCACGGTACGCGCATATTGCGCCCAGTTCGACAGGCCGATAGCGACGACCAGAACCCACAAAGTGGCCTGTTCCTGTGCGGCAGGCGGAATCAGGCCGCGTGCGACGCCGAAGACCAGCAGGGCGACGAGGATCGCCGGGAACGAGAGCTGGATGTCAGCCACGCGCATGATCAGCGCCTCGGTGCGGCCCCCGACATAGCCCGCGACCAGTCCAAGACCGACGCCGAGCACGAGCGAAAAGATCACCGACGCGGCGCCGACGAGCAGCGAGACGCGCGAGCCGTACAGGATCGCCGAAAAAATGTCGCGCCCCTGGCCATCGGAGCCGAGCCAGAAGACCTTGCCGCTGATCTCGTTGGGCTGCATGGGCCGTGTGAAGCCATCCATCAGGTCGAGCGATGCCGGATCGAACGGATCATAGGGCGCGATCAGGGGCGCAGCGATGGCCGACATCACCATCACGAGGGCCAGCACTGCGGCGAAGACCGCCACGGGCGAGGTGCGGAAGGAATAGGCAAGGTCCGAATCCCAGGCGCGCGCCAGCCGGCCTGCCGGGGCGCCAGTCGTGGGAGGCGGGGGAACGTTCTGGTTCATGCTGCGCCTACTTCGCTCCCGGCCCGGATTTCAGACGCGGGTCGAGCGCCAGATAGATCATATCGACCATCAGGCTCGTAAGCACGAACACCGCCGCGACGAAAAACAGATAGGCCGACATCACCGGAATGTCGACAAACTGGACCGCATTGACGAACAGCGCGCCGAGGCCGGGCCACTGGAACACGGTTTCGGTGACGATGGCGAAAGCGATGACACCGCCAAGCTGCAGCCCGGCGATGGTAATCACCGGGATCATGGTGTTGCGCAGGGCATGGCGGAATTCGATGTTGCGCTCCGACACGCCGCGGGCGCGGGCAAAGCGCACGAAATCGGAGCGCATGACTTCGAGCATCTCGGAGCGCACGAGGCGCATGATCAACGTCAGCTGCAGGAAGCCGAGCGTCACAACCGGCATGATCAGGGATTTGAGCCCACTCGTGGTCAGAAGGCCGGTTGACCACCAGCCAATCTTGACGGTTTCGCCGCGCCCGAAGGAGGGTAGCCAGCGCAGTTCGACGGCAAAAATGTAGATCAGCCCGATCCCGATTAGGAAGGTCGGCAAGCTCACGCCGATCAGCGAGACCGTCATCACGACATGGGCCAGCCAGCTGTCGCGGCGGATGGCGGCGAAGACGCCAAGCCCGATGCCGATCACCAGGGCGAAGATCGCAGACAGGACGGCCAGCTCGACCGTCGCCGGCAAGCGCTCGGCGATCAGCGACGAGACCTTGCGGCCCTGCCGGTAGGAAATCCCGAAGTCGAACTGCACCGCGTTCATCAGAAAGCGGCCAAACTGCAGCGGCACCGGATCGTTCAATCCGAGGCGCTCGGTCAGCTCGGCGCGGTCCTGCAACGTCGCTTCCTGCCCCAGCATGTTCACGACCGGGTCGCCCACGAAGCGGAACATCGAGAAGGCGATGAAGGCGACGGCCAGCATGACGATCAGGCCCTGCATGATCGAACGCACTACATAGGCCAGCATTGCTGAGGCTCCGGGCGGCTTAAGGAAGAGACGCCGGATGCAGCCCTGCACCCGGCGTCGTCATGGCGTTGACCTGATGTAGGACTAGGAGCCCTTGAACGAGACCATCTTGAGCTTCGGCGAGTTGGCCACATCGACAGGGATGTCGAGGTTGGACTTCATCGCGTAGCTCAGGGCCTGGTGGTGGATCGGGAGATAGATCGTTTCGTCCTTCAGCTTGGCCCAGAGCTTCGCAATGGTCGCGTCACGCTTGGGAATGTCGATCTCCTGCGAGAGCGACTGGATCATGGCATCGACGTCCTTGTCGGCGTAGCCGGTCGCGTTCCAGCTGCCGCGCGAGCCCTGGCGGGAGTGGTACATGAAGGAGAAGATGTAGTCGGAATCATAGGTCGGCACGCCCCAGCCCACCAGGAAGAACTCAGTCTCGGGCGGGTTCTTCTGGATCAGCGTGAAGTGGATCGACTTGGACTGCGACACGAGGTTCACCCGGATGCCGATCTGGCCGAACATGCCGACGGCGGCCTGGCAGATGCCTTCGTCGTTGACATAGCGGTCATTGGGGCAGTGCAGGGTGGTCGAGAAGCCCTGCGGATAGCCGGCTTCGGCCAGAAGCGCGCGGGCCCTGGCCACATCGGTCGGCGGCGCCGCGTCAAGCTCCTTGGTCCAGCCATTGACGAAGGGCGGCATGATGACGCCCGTCGGGACCGACTCCCCGCGCATGACGATGCGCTGGATCGCGGTGCGGTTGATCGCCATGTTCATGGCCTGCCGCACGCGCTTGTCGGCGAAGGGGTTCTTGCCCTGGACATTGTCGCCCTTGAGGTCGGCGGAGGCCACGTCCATCCCGAAGAAGATAGTGCGGTTCTCGGCGCCGGAGGTGATGCGCATGTTCGGAGCGCCCTTCAGCCGCTCGATGTCCTGCACCGGCACGTCCTGCACGAAGTCGACCTCGCCCGACAGCAGGGCGGCGACGCGCGTCGCGTCGGCCTTGATCGGGACAAAGACGAGTTCGGAGACTTCGAGCGGCACGCTGCTCTTGGCCCAATAGGCTTCGTTCCGGCGCATCACGGTGCGCACGTCAGCCTCGCGGGAAACCAGCGTGAACGGCCCGGTGCCCATGGCATTGCGGACCGCGAAGTTCTCTTCCTTGCTCTTGAAGTCCTGCGCCTTGGTGGCGTTGTTCGCCTCGGCCCAGGCCTTGTTCATGATGTAGATCGAGGTGGTGCTGTTTACCAGAAGCGGGTTCGGGCCCTTGGTCTTGATCCGGACGGTCAGGTTGTCGACCTTGGTGACGGATTCGACAGAGGAGAGGTAGCCCTTGAAGTCCGAGGTCGGCTGCATGGCGCGCTCATAGGAGAACACCACATCATCAGCGGTCAGGGTCGCGCCGTTGTGAAACCTGACGTCCGGGCGGATCTTGAACTCCCAGGTGGTCGGATCGCCAGGGACGACGCCCCAGGAGGTGGCCAGCGACGGCCCGAGCTTGCCGGTATGGTCGCGTTCGGTCAGGGCCTCGTAGATGTGCTGGCCGAGAGCGGTTGTGGGGCCTTCGTTCTGGCCATGGGGATCGAGCGTCAAAGCGTCGCCCGAGCGTGCCCAGCGCAGGGTGCGCGCTTCGCTCGAAATCGTGGTGAGAAACGTCGCGGCGAGCAGCGTTCCGACCACGGCAAGTGTCTTCATCGGCTTCATGATGTGGTTTACCTCCCGGTCAGGCCGCAGGTGTGCGGCTTCGCAAAATTCCAAACTAGAGCGAAGTTGGCGTTCTGTCACGCACGCGATTCCGGCATGCGCTGCACGTATGGCCGCCAGCAGCACGGCTGTATGCCCAATTTCCGAGCATGATCAACGCAGCTTCGGATTGAGCGCATCGCGCAGCCAATCGCCGAGCAAATTGATCGCGAGGACCAGTGCCGCCAGCGTCAGGCCGGGGAAGATCACCACCCACCACTCGCCCGAGAACAGAAACTCGTTGCCGATGCGGATCAGCGTGCCGAGCGAAGGCTCGGTGGGCGGCAGGCCCACGCCAAGGAAGGACAGCGTCGCCTCGGTGATGATCGCCAGCGCCATGTTGATCGTGACGATGACCAGAACAGGCCCGATCACATTCGGCAGCACGTGCCGGAACAGGATGGTGATGCGGCCCAGCCCGATCAGCCTTGCCGCCTGCACATACTCCTTGTTGCGCTCGACCATGGTCGAGCCGCGCACGGTGCGGGCATACTGCACCCAGAAGCTGAGCCCGATCGAGACCACCAGCACCCAGAAGACCAGCACCTCTGATCGCGCGGTGCCAACAAGGGCACGCATCGTTCCGTCGATCAAAAGGGCGATCAGGATGGCCGGGAAGGTCAGCTGCACGTCGGCAATGCGCATGATCACGCTGTCGACGGTGCCGCCCAGATAGCCGGAAACAAGGCCAAGGGTGATTCCGATGACGGCGGCGAGCACGACGCCGAGGAAGCCGACAATCAGCGAAATCCGCATCCCGAACAGGATGGAGGACAGCACGCAGCGGCCCTGCTGGTCGGTGCCGAGGGGAAAGCGCCACTCGCCGTCGGGCGACCAGAAAGGCGGCTTGCCGCCATCAAGCAGGCTCAGCGAGGCGAGGTTGAACGGATCGTTCGGGGCGATCTGATGGGCGAAGATCGCCGAGAAGATCAGGACGAACGTGATCAGGGCCGCGATCATGGTGATCCATGATCGGGTGAAGGAATGCCAGATGTCGCTGTCGCGCATGCGGGCCAGCATCGAGCGAGACGGTTCGGGCTTGGCGGCGGCGGCTCCGGGGCTGCTGCTCATGGTCATGACCTCAGGCCGCCTTGCCGGACAGGCGGATGCGCGGATCGACCAGTGCGTAGAGCAGGTCGACGATCAGGTTGATCAGCACGAACAGGGTGGCGACCAGCAACAGGTAGGCCGACATGATCGGAATGTCGACGGTCTGCACGGCCTGCAGGAACATCAGGCCCATGCCCGGCCACTGGAAGACGGTTTCCGTGATGATGGCGAAGGCGATGATCGAGCCAAGCTGCAGGCCGGTGATGGTGATGACGGGGATCAGCGTGTTCTTGAGCGCGTGGCGATAGTTCACCGCGCGCGGCGTCAGGCCTCGGGCCTTGGCGAACTTCACATAGTCGGTACGCAGCACCTCCATCATCTCGGAGCGCACCAGGCGCATGATCAGCGTCATCTGGAAAAGCCCGAGCGTGATCGAGGGCAGGATGAGCGAGCGGATGCCCTCCCAGGTCAGGAAACCGGTGGTCCAGAAGCCGAGATTGACCACGCCCTGCCGCCCGAAGGACGGCAAGAGGCCAAAACTGACAGAGAAGATGAAAATCAGGAGAATCCCGATCAAAAACGTCGGAAGCGATATGCCGACCAGCGAAACGGTCTGGAACAGCCGCGCCAGCCACGAGTTGGGTTTGAGGCCCGCATAGACGCCCATCGGGATGCCGACCAGCAGCGCGAACATCGCAGAGGCGAAGGCGAGCTCCATTGTGGCGGGGAAGCGGTCCCCGATCAGTTTGGCCACGGGCTGGCGATTCTGGTAGCTGACGCCGAAATCAAAACGCGCCGCGTTGCCGATGAAGCGGGCAAACTGCACGACGACCGGGTCATCGAGGCCAAGATTCTTCCGGATCTGCAGACGCTCTTCCAGCGTTGTGTCCTGGCTGGTCATCTGCTGGGTCGGGTCGCCGACGAAGCGGAACAGCGAGAACGAGATCAGCGCGACCGTGAGCAGGACGAGGATGGCCTGTCCGATCCGGCGCAGGATGAAGGCAAGCATGAACGCGCCCCTTGATGAAGAAAGGGAACGGCGGAAGTCCGCCGTTCCCTGATGTCAAAGCACGAACCGCGCCATTACTTCTTGGTCACCCAATAGAACAGCGGCTGGTTGTCGGCGCGCTGGACCAGTTCGACGTTCTTGCCGGTGCCCCAGGCGAGGGCCTGCTGATGCAGCGGGATGTAGCCCACCTCCTCGTGCAGGATCTTGAAGGCCTCGAGGATCATGGCGTCACGCTTCGCGATGTCGCCTTCGACCAGTACCAGATCGGTGAGCGCATCGACGCGGGCGTTGGAGTAGCCGCCATTGTTGAACTGCCCACGGCCGCCGGAGCCGTCAGGCTTGCGGGTGT
>JAPLOW010000219.1 GCA_026400555.1 Hyphomicrobiales bacterium | reverse complement strand
ATAGCTGCCCCTGTCGGCATCCGCGAGGTCGAGACGCTTGCCCAGCAGCCATTCGTAGAGAAACCAAAGGCGGCGGGCATAGGCACTGGTCGGCTTGGCGCAGACGAATTGGGCGATGGCCTCCGGCCCGGTTGCCAGAAACAGACGACGCAGGACGGCAAGGTCGAGCCCCTCATATTTGAGGGCGAAGACGAGGTGGCCTTCCAAAGTCGGTTCTGGCGCGTGGCGCGGTGTAAAGAACCGCCAGGCGTCGGCCTCGAAGACACGATGCTTCTCGCCGATGGCTGCGAGCCGGGCCGGCAAGGGTACAGCCAGAGCGTAGGCGTCGATCAGCGCCGCATAGCCGGCAGGTGTCGCCCGCTCGGGCAGGCGTCGGTCATGAAAAACGCTGACCGGCCCTGAGAATTGGTGCTGTGGCTCGGCATTCATGAAAATTGCTGACGGCTCCTGAGGCTTGTTGACGGATCTTGCCTTCCGTGAATTTCAATGATGATCTATGAAAATTGATTTTTCAACGGACTTTTTCGTGAAATATAAAATTGCGGCGAACGCTGGCACGCCGCCCCGGAAAGGTGAACCGCTGCTGCTGGCGATCGGCGACAGCCATCGAGCTGTTGAGATTCGTTGCCGCCGGCGGCAGGAACTTGGGTCTGATGGGCCAAGAATGTGCCAAAAACGAGAAAAGCCCCAATCCGGGGATCGAGGTTTTTTCGTAAAACGCTGATTTTTAAGCATTTATTTGGTTGCGGGGACGGGATTTGAACCTGTGACCTTCAGGTTATAAGTCTGACGGTCTTATAGGAGCCAAGGCCAAGCTGCTGCTGTTGGAAGCACCTTGAAACCGGCGGTGCAGTCCCGGGCCCAGCGCTCGAACGAGATCAGCGCCCAGGGCCCTTGCATGTCGGCCTAGAGCTTTCTCAACGAAAGCGGCACATTCCGGACATTAAGGGGATCCACCGGGTCACACGACAGAGCGATGATCCCCTTCGCGCCCTTGTGGATCACCGGCGTTGAATCACGCCGCCAGTTTCATCAGCGCCTCGATATCGCTGAGCGCGGGCAGGCCCGCCTCGTTGCCGAGATGCTGGATCTTGTGGGCAGAGGCGGCGCGGGCAAAGTGGAAATGCGCGTCCCAGCCGGCCTCGGGCCGAGACAGATAGGAATACATGTAGGCGCCATGGAAGACATCGCCGGCGCCATTGGTGTCGATCACGTCTGCGGCCGGCACGGGCAGCGCCTCGTGGTGGCGGCGTTCGCCCCTCTCGTCGAACCAGACGATGCCCTTCTCGCCCATGGTGACGCCGCCGATCTTGCAGCCCTTGGCCTTGAGGTGCTCCAGCATGGCCGATGGGTCGAGCTGCATCTGCTCGCACATGCGCTCGGAGACCACGGCGACATCGATGAACTCGAGCAGTTCAGGCGTGTTGGCGCGGACGCCGCCCCCGTCGAGCGAGGTCAGCACGCCGGCCTCACGGCAGGCCTTGGCGTAGAACAGCGCCGCGTCGGGCTGGTGGCCATCGAGGTGCAGTCCGCGGCAGCCCCTCAGGTTGAGCATCTGGAACGGGTGCAGATAGTCGTCATCGCGGCAACGCAGGATGGCGCGCTTGCCGTCATGCGGCATGATGAAGGACAGCGAGCTTTCCTTCACCTTCCGGCCATGGACGGGAATGCCGTACCGTGCGGCCATGTCGAGGAACATGCGGCCAAGCCAGTCATCCGCCAGCGAGGCGAGCAGGTCCGGCTTGACACCCAGCTTGGCGCAGCAGAAAGCCGCCGTGACCGCGTTGCCGCCGAACGACACTGCGTAGTCGCGCGCGACAGCCTTGTCATCGCCAGTCGGGATTGAATCGGCCAGGAAGACGATGTCGATATAGGTCTGGCCGATGAACAGAGCTTCCATAAGCGATCACCCCCCGGTGCGCACGGATTTGAGACGGCGCTCCTTGCGCGCGGCCACGACCTCGACTTCGACCTTGAACTCAGGCCGCGTGAACCCCGACACGATCATCAGTGTGGACGCCGGCGGCGGCTGCGCGACATGCCGGTCGCGTGAAGCCATGTAGCCCGCCATGTGCGCGCGGTCGGTGACATAGGCGTTGATCCGCACAATGTCGGAGAGCGCCATGCCCCCGTCTTCGAGAATCACCCTGATGTTGGCGAAGCACAGGTCGGCCTGCGCCTCGGGGCTCTCCGGCACGCTGTCATCCGGCGCGACGCCGAGCTGGCCCGACGCGAAGATCATCCGGCTTCCGGCCTGCACCTCCATGGCGTGCGAATAGCGTGCGAACGGCGCCCGCAGGGCGGACGGCGTGCGAGCCCTGTTGGTTGAGGCGGGCCTCTCGGCTTTGGTCATGGTGATTTCCGGATCTGACTAGGCTCGCGAACATGTGTTGTGCGCTGCGACAGAATTCACCCTGTAGCGCCGTTCTGCAAGCGCATAAGTTGGGACTGCTTGCAGGAGCTCAACCCCAAGCACGAGTATTGCATGCCTGCCCGGCATTACCTGGCCACCTCGGAGACCATCGCGATGACGCGCACGACCCTGACCCGACGTTCCGCCCTTGCGCTGGCTGCGGCCGGCGCCTCTACCCTCACGATCGGTTCGCGGGCCAGCGCCCAGACCCGCGACAAGGTCAGATTCGGCACCAACTGGCTGGCGCAGGCCGAGCATGGCGGCTTCTATCAGGCGGTCGCAGACGGGACCTATGCCAAGGCAGGCCTTGACGTGGAGATCGTCATGGGCGGGCCGCAGACCAATGGCCGGCTGATGCTGCTGACCAGCCGCCTCGACTATTACATGGGCGGAAACATGATCCAGCCCTTCCTTGCGGTGAAGGAAAACGTGCCAACCATCGTGATCGCCTCGATCTTCCAGAAGGAGCCCCAATGCCTGGTCGCCCATCCGGGCCAAGGCTACGACAGGTTCCTCGATCTGAAGACCTGCAACAACCTGATGCTCTCCAAGGAAGGCCAGGCCTCCTACTTCCAGTGGATGAAGGCCGAGTTCGGCTTCCGTGACGAGCAGGTGCGTCCCTACACCTTCAACGCCGCGCCCTTCCTCGCCGACAAGAAGTCAGCCATGCAGGGATACGTCACCTCCGAACCGTACGCGATCGAGAAGGAGGCCGGCTTCAAGCCGAAGGTCTTCCTGCTGGCCGACAACGGCTTTGACACCTACTCGACGATGATCGAGACGCGGACCGAGGTCGTCACCGGCAAGGCCGACATCACCCAGCGCTTCGTCGATGCCAGCATCACCGGCTGGTACAACTACATCTACGGCGACAACGCAGCCGCCAACGCGCTCATCAAGCGTGCCAACCCCGATATGACCGACGACAAGATCGCCGCCGGCATCCGTCTGATGAAGGAATACGGCATCGTCGATTCCGGCGAATCGCTGAAATCCGGTATCGGCGCGATGGCCGACGCCCAGATGAAGAGCTTCTTCGACAAGATGGTAAAGGCCGGAGTGGTCCCTGCGAACCTGGACTACCGCAAGAGCTACAGCCTGGCCTTCGTCAACAAGGGCGTGGGCCTGAACCTGCGCAAAGGGTAAGCAGTAGCCCTCGGCTTTCCGGTTCACCGCGATGTCTCATTCGCCCTCATCCTGAGCGCGTCGAAGGACAAGGACGCTGCAATGCACGCACCAAACCGTCGCAAGATCCTCATCCTGCGACCGGCTCAGGATGAGGATTTTGGATTAAGGCCTGCACCGAAGCGAGCAAGCGAATGAGCATGAGAAGCAGCCCACCCACTTGATCACCGCGACCCCGGCGCTACTATCCCGCCATGGGCCGACGTCAGCTGACAGACGGCCCTTTTCGTTTGCCGTGTCTCCAGGAAACCGCACCCCATGCAAACCGGCTTTGCCGACGTGCCAAAGGCTCCGGCCTTTCGCCTGACCAACGCCCGCGCTCCGCTTTGCCTCCTGGACGCGCCGGCGCTGGCCGCCGACCGTGACGGCCTGGCGCAGATCGATCTCACGATCGCGGACGGAAGGATAACATCCGTTCTGGCGGCCGGGACCGATGGCCTCGACCACAGCCTGCCGGCGCTGGACCTCAGGGGTGGCCTGATCTTCCCGCGCTTCGTGGAAGCGCACACCCATCTCGACAAGGGCCACATCTGGCCGCGGCGCCGCAATCCGGATGGCACGTTCATGGGCGCGCTGACCAATGTGACGGCCGACCGTGAGGCGAACTGGAACGCGGCGGACGTGAAGGCGCGGATGACCTTCGGCCTTGAATCAGCCTATGCCCATGGAACGGCGGCGATCCGCACGCATCTCGACTCCGTCGGAACGCAGATCGCGATATCCTGGCCGGTCTTCGACGAGGTCCGCGCCGAATGGGCCGATCGCGTCGCGCTGCAGGCGACGCCGCTGTTCGGCATCGACCACGCGGTCAACCCCGACCACATCAAATCCGTCGTCGCCGCCGTCAAACGCCATGGATCGAACATCCTGGGCGCGGTGACCTATATGGGTCCCAACCTCAAGCCCGGGCTGGAGGTTCTGTTCCGCGCCGCCATGGACAACGGCTTCGACCTCGATTTCCACGTTGACGAGACCAACGACCCTGCGGCGCTGTCGCTGGAAGTGATCGCCGAAACCGCCATCGCCGTCGGATTTCAGGGCCGTATCCTGTGCGGTCATTGCTGTTCGCTGGCTTTGCAGATGCCGCAGGCCGAGGCGCGCGTCATCGCAAAGGTCGCCGAGGCCAGGATCGCCATTGTCTGCCTGCCGATGTGCAACATGTACCTTCAGGACCGCATGGCCGGACGCACTCCGCGCTGGCGCGGCGTCACCCTGCTGCACGAGATGAAGCAGGCGGGCATTCCTGTGATGGTCTGGCGATCTCGACATGCTCGAGGTCTACCGCGAGGCCACCCGCATCCTGCAGCTCGACCATGGCGACAGCGACTGGCCCGCGGCCATCACCACCACACCGGCTGCTGTCATGCGGCTCGGCCATGGCGCGAAACTTGCGACGTCCGGCCCGGCGGATCTTGTGCTGACCCGTGCACGCTCCCTGACGGAGCTTCTGTCACGGCCCCAGTCCGACCGCACTGTCTTGATCTGCGGCAAGGCCATCGACACGACCTTGCCGGACTATGCGGACCTTGACCACCTGATGACCCCCTGAAGGACAGCCATGAGCGCCCGTTACGACATCGCCACTTTCAAGGCCCGCCTCGGCGCCATCCGCACGGAAGACAATGCGGCGCTGGTAAAGCAGAAGAGCCGCGACTTCTACTGGTATTCGCCCACGCTGAAGCGCCAGCTCGATCACGTCACTGGCGATATCCTTGTTTCCCCGACCTCCGAGGCGGAGGTCCTGCATGTGCTGGCGACCGCTTTTGAACTGGGCATCCCCGTCACCCCGCGCGGTACGGGCACCGGCAATTACGGCCAGGCCATGCCGCTCGCCGGCGGCGCCGTGCTTGACCTGTCCGGCTTCAACAAGGTGACATCGATCGCCTCGGGCCGCTTCGTCGCCGAGCCCGGCGCGATCATCGCGAAGATCGACGAGGAAACGCGCCACCATTCGCGCCAGGAGCAGCGGCTGCATCCCTCGACCTACCATACGGCCTCGGTCGGCGGCTTCATCGCGGGCGGCTCCGGCGGTATCGGGTCGATCAAATGGGGCGGCCTGCGCGACTATGGTAACATCATCCGCCTCAAGGTGGCGACCATGGAAGCCAGCCCGCGCATTCTGGAACTCAGCGGCGACGACCTTCACAAGGTCAGCCACGCCTATGGCACGAACGGCATCATAACCGAGGTCGAGATGCCGCTCGGTCCGGCCTACACCTGGACCGACGTCATCATCGGCTTCGATGACTTCAGGACTGCCGTCGCCTACGCTGAAGCGCTCGGCGGGCAGGACGGGCTCGCGCTCAAGCAGCTTGCCGTCATCGCCGCCCCCTCCCCGCACGACTACTTCCTGCGCCATCGCAAGTTCATCGCGCGCGACCAGCACGTGGTGACCGTCATGGTGGCCGACTTCGCCACCGAGGCGATGCTCGCCTTCACCCGGCGCTTCAAGGGCGCGGAACTCCTGATGCGTTCGGACCGGCTCAGCGCCGAGGACGCCAAGGGGCTGCCGCCGGTGTTCGAGCTGGGCTGGAACCACACGACCTTGCGGGCGCTGCGCGTCGACCCCAGCATCACCTATCTGCAGGTCCTCTACCCCTACCCCAACGCTGTCGACCTCGCGACCCGCATCCACGCGCATTTTGGCGCCGAGGTCTCTGCCCACCTGGAGTTCGTGCGCTTCGACGGAAAGGTCACCGCTTTCGGCCTGCCCCTGGTCCGCTTCACCACCGAAGAGCGGCTCGAGGAGATCATGGCCATCCATGAGGCGATGGGAGCGCCGATTTTCAACCCGCACCGCTACACGCTGGAAGAAGGTGGCATGAAGCAGACCGACGACATCCAGCTCGCCTTCAAGAAGGAAGCCGACCCGAAGGGCCTTCTCAATCCCGGCAAGATGATCGCCTGGGAAGATCCCAGCTACGACTACAAGTCGGGAAAGACCTTCCTGTTCAGGTCGTTGGCCGAAGTCGGCGTCGATCACTGATGCGGATCCTCGTCCTTCACGCGCATCCCGACCCCGACAGCTTCAATGCCGTCCTCTACCGGCAGGTCGTGGCAGGGCTGCGGGCACGGGGACATGCCGTCGATGCCTGCGACCTGTATGAAGAGGACTTCCGGCCGGTGATGAGCCGCGCCGAGCGCGTCGGTTACCACGCCATTCCGGACAATCGCGGCCCAGTCGAGGAGCATGTACGGCGACTCGAACAGGCCGAGGCGCTGCTTCTCGTCTATCCGGTCTGGAACTTCGGGCTGCCTGCGATCCTCAAGGGTTACATCGACCGCGTTTTCCTGCCCGGCGTCAGCTTCAAGCTGGTCGAGGGCCGCGTCAGACCCAATCTCCAGCACATCGGGAAGCTGATGGTGGTCACCAGCTATGGCGGGCCGCGCTGGCGGGCCTTCCTGATCGGCGATCCGCCGCGCACATACGCGACGCGGGTCCTGCGGGCGCTGATCAGGCCTGCCGGATCGATGCAATATCTCGCCCACTACGACATGAACCGGTCCACCGATGCGACGCGGGCCGCCTTCATGGCGCGCGTTGAGGCGGCGCTGTCTGGCTTCTGAGCATGCGGGTTCTGGTTGTCTACTGCCATCCCTGCGAGGAGAGCTTCAACGCAAGCCTGCGGGATCTCGCGATGGCGACGCTGGCGGAGGCTGGCCATGAGGCTCGGCTGTTCGACCTTTACGCCATGGGCTTTGATCCGGTCCTGGGGGCTGAAGGCCGGCGCATCTATCACACCCCTGTCGAGAACGAGCGCGGCGTCGAGCCTCATCTCGAGGCGCTGCGCTGGTGCGAGGCGCTGATCTTCATCTATCCGACGTGGTGGTATGGCCCACCGGCCATGCTGAAGGGCTGGCTCGACCGTGTCTGGGTGCCCTTCGCCACCTTCGGAATGCCGGAAAAGAACAAGCCGATCACCCGCGTCCTGACCAACATCCGCGTGATTGGCGCGATCTCCACACTCGGCAGCCCCAGATGGTGGTGGTGGATGATGGGCATGCCGGGGCGCCGCACGCTCCTGACGGGGCTCTCGGTGCTGTGCGCGCCACGCTGCCGCACATTCTGGCTCGGCCTGCATGAGATGGACTCAACCACTTTGCCGGCACGGCAATCCTTCTCCTTGAAGGTGCGCCACAGGCTGGCAAGACTGGCCTGATCACGGTCCTGGCAGCGGTCTTGCGCCTTTTCCGGCGCCGTCATCAGACTGTCATTGTTCGCCGACTACAAGCTCTCCATCGAATCAGGGCCCTGGGCGCTCCGGTATCGGTCACAAAGGGGGCACCGCATGGCTGGCAAATCCGAGAAGAGCATCGGTCGTCTTCTGATCCTGTCGTCACGGCTGCATCGGGCAAGGATCGGCGAAAAGCTGCAAGCGCTATCGCTGTTTCCGGGGCAGGAACAGGTCCTTGAGGTGCTTGCCGCCGAGGGCGGCATGCCGATGGGCGAATTGGCCTCGCGTCTCAATGTCCGCCCGCCGACTGTCTCCAAGACGATCGCAAGGCTGTCGGCGCAGGGCCTGGTGCAGCGTTCCACCGATGGTGGCGATGGTCGCCTTGTCCGCGTGCAACTCACACCGGAAGGCGAAGCGCGATCGAAGGCGCTCGGCGGGCTGCTCGACGAAGTCGAGGACGAGATGCTCGGCGAACTCGACGGAAAGGACCGCAAACGCCTGCGCAAGCTCCTGCGCAAGACCGTCAAGGCGCTGGGCAAGGTCGGAAACCGCAGCTCGCAGGAGGGCGACGATGAGCCCGAGACGGAAGACGAGGAGAACTGACCCGGCCTGCGCCCGTAGCCTCAGACAAAAGTCTTCAGAAACGTCACGACGATTCCGGCTGCACCGAGCCACAGCACCGTCTCGATCACCCCGCGGTGCAGCCTGAACAGCAGAACAGTTGCACCGATGGCGAGCAACAGGGCCGCCCAGTTGAGCGTCGTGACAACAGGAACCGGCGCTTGCAGCGCGCCCCAGTGCAGCACCTGCACCTGCTCGAACAGAACCCCGAGCGCGAACTTCAGCACCAGCGAGGCGATCACGCCCGCCACAGCGGCGGTGATCACCGACAAGGCACCCGCGATACGCGGATTGCTGCGCACGCGCTCAACGAAGGGGCTGCCCGCGAAGATCCAGACAAATGAGGGCGCAAACGTGACCCAGACCGCCATCAGCGCCGAGAGCGAGGCCGCGACAGCCGGCGGGAACGGCTGCGGTTGGCGCCAGCCGGCCAGGAAGGCGGCGAACTGGTTGACCAGAATGGTGGGACCCGGCGTCGTTTCCGCCAGCCCAAGCCCGTCGATCATCTCGGCAGCGCTGACCCAGCCCTTGTCGTGCACAGCGGCGTCGGCCAGATAGGCCAGCACCGCATAGGCTCCGCCGAAGGTGATCATCGCCAGTTTCGAGAAGAACAGGCCGACATCAACCAGAAGATGCGCCGGGCCGAGCATCGCTGCGGCCAGACCAACTGGAGCCCACCAGATCACGGTCCAGACAAGCGCGGCCCTGAAAGCCGCTGCCGTCTGCCCCGGCGCCGGCGCGGCGCTCTCAAGGGTCTGGACGCGCCGGCCAAGCCAGCCGGGCTTCAGGGCGGACAACAGGAGCCCCGCCACCGCAGCCGCCAGAATGACGACCGGGAAATCGACATCAAGGAACGCCAGCGTCACGAAACTGGTCGCCGCCGCGCAGAGCAGGAACGGTGTCTTCAGCGCCCGCTTCCCGATTTTCAGCAGAGCCTCGATCACGATGGCGATCACGGCAGCCTTGATGCCGAAGAAAATACCCTCGACCACACCAAGGCCCCGCCCGAGCACATAGAGAAAGCAGAGCGCCATCATGACCAGCGCCCCGGGAATGACGAACAGCAGCCCTGCGATCACGCCGCCGCGAACCCCGTGCAGGATGAACCCGAGATAGGTGGCCAGTTGCTGCGCTTCGGGACCCGGCAGCAACGTGCAGTAGTTCAGCGCATCAAGGAACCGGCGCTCCTCGACCCAGCGCTTCTCATCGACGACCACACGATGCAGCATGGCCACTTGCGCAGCCGCGCCGCCAAAGGACAGGCACCCGATCCTGAACCAGATGGCGGTGGCCTCGCGCAGCGATGGCTGGGTCATGCCGGACGCGATGGCGTCTGCCGCCGCGGCCGTCTCCGCGACAGGCCGGGTCATGACAGTGTTCCCGCCGGGATCGTACCGCCAGCCTTTCGCGCCGGCCAGTTGTGGGTTTCGGCCGTGGCATCCGCACACCAGCGGAACAACGCGTCGTAGAGTGTCATCCCCGCCGCAAGCTGCCGGAGATCATCGCTGAACATGCGTGACAGGCCAAGCGACAGGGCCAGCAGCCCCGCCGCCTCCGGCTCGAGATCGAGCCTTGCCGTATCGGCGCCGCGCACGATCCTGGCGAGGCGCAAAAGCGGCTCGGACGACAGCCCGAATTCCGCGATCATCACGTCGAATGTACACGACGCGCCGCGATGGCTCCAGAACTGGTCCTCGCCTTCCAGGTCGAAGGGCGTGGCGCCGAAGCGCTCCGCCACCCCCCGGACTTCCGCTGCCGAGACGAACAGGAACACGGCGGCGGGGTCGACGAAGCGCCTGATCAGCCAGGGACAGGCGATCCGGTCGATCTTCGGCCGCGCCCGCGTCACCCAGAGCGTCGCGCCATCGGCGCCGGCCAGCGGCAGGCGCGCCGTGACAAGCATCGGAAGGCCGGCCTTGGCCCAGCCGAGCGCCCCGCCTTCCAGATGCCGCGCATCGCAGCCGAGATAACGCAGCCAGGCCGCGACGCCTTCGCTCAGCTTGAGGCCCTTCTGGCAGATCACGACGGCCTCGCGGCCGGCATAGGCCGGACCCCAGATGTTGACGTCCTGATGCGGCCGGCGGATGGCGCCGGGCACCAGACGAGGGTCGCAGGCGAAATCGGCGTCCGTGCAGACATCGATCAGCGCGGGGCAGGCGGGCCGACCGATCAGCCGCGATAGCCGGTCGCTGGATATGGATGTGTTGGATGACATGGCAATGCGCCCTCGGTTCGGATTGAACAGGACGCGATGCTTGGGCTGTCGCCTGATGGGGAGATCGCGATCCCCATAACCTTTGCTAGCGGAGAACCCTGCGGCCTGTCAATTGACGGCGACGTGCTGTTCAATTTGCATGCATGACGCCTTTTTGCAATTGCGTCATGCGTTGCAGGACTAAGAGCGCGCATGGGAGGATGGTACGCAGGGATGGGCGAAGGCCTGCAACGCCAGTTTCATGGGTGACTTCTTGACCGCGCCATCGCAGGAAGCACAGCGCAAGGACCGCCTCACCGGCATTGCGCTGATGTGCGCGGCGCTCGCCATCTTTTCGGTTCTGGACGCCAGCGCCAAGTGGGCCTCGCAGTTCATGCACCCGCTGCAGAGCGTCTGGGCCCGCTATGCGGTCAGCGTCGTCCTGGTCATGATCGTGCTCAATCCGCTGACGAGGCCGGGCGTGATGACGACGCGCGCCCCGATGCTGCAGGCGGTCCGCTCGCTGATGCTGTTGCTCTCGACCGTCCTGAACTTCCTCGCCCTGCAATATCTCCAATTGGCGGAGGTCATGACGATCATGTTTGCGACGCCGCTGCTGATCGCGCTGATCTCGGGGCCCTTCCTCGGCGAGTGGCCCGGACCGCGGCGTATGATCGCCATCGCCGTCGGGTTTGTCGGCGTACTGGTCGTGATGCGGCCAGGCGCGGGGGGGCTCCACCCCGCAGCCTTCCTCTCGGCAGCCGGCGTGCTGTGCTACGCCTTCTACAACCTCACGACCCGCAAGCTTGCGCGCTTCGACAGCAGTGAAACCACGATGGTCTATTCGGGCGTGGCGGGCGTCGTGCTGATGACGCCGGTGATGTTCGTCCTGTGGTCCACCCCGGCCTCGCCGCTGGTCTGGGCTGTGATGCTCCTGATGGGAGCCTGCGGCGCCTTCGGCCACTGGCTGATCATCGGCGCCCACAAGCGGGCGCCGGCCGCCGTGCTGGCGCCCTTCATCTACACCCAGCTGATCTGGATGCTGATTCTCGGTTGGGTGATCTTCGGCCAGTGGCCGGACCGCTGGACCCTTGGCGGCGGCCTTGTGGTCGTCGCGTCAGGCCTTTATCTGCTCTATCGCGAGCGCGTCCAGGGGGTTGCCTCAAACCAGGCCGCTTGACGCATGGTCAATTCTACGTATCAAAAATGACCGAAAATGGCGATAAAACGATACTTCGTTACGAAAGACCTCGTAGAAATACTGAAAATCGAGCCGTTTTTCAAAAATCCTGCGGCAGGGCATTTTCGACCTTGCATTTTGTGCGTCGCACTATAAATTGTGCATTGCGAGATGGCGACATCTCGCTGCCCTCCTTGGGCGTTTCCTCCCTAGACTTGGGCCGCACCGTCAAACGTGCGGCCTTTTTTTGTCCGCAGCCCGCCTGTGTGGCGATCACTCGGCTGCGAGGGGGAAGGTCATCAGGCCGCTCGTCCAGGCGCTGAACATTTCGGCAAGGCTGGTCCCCAATGCGTCGCGCACGGCGCCGAAGCGCTCCAGCGGCTCGATCCGGCTCTCATCCATGTACAGCCCGCGATTGACCTCGATTTGCAGCGCATGGACCTGCGAACGTGGCTGGCCGTAATGTTCGGTGATGTAGCCCCCCGCATAGGGGCGGTTGCGGCTGACGCTGAACCCGGCCTGTCGCAATGCGGCCTCGGCTATCTCGATGACCTCCGGCGCGGCGCTGGTGCCGAAGCGGTCGCCCAGAATGATGTCTGTCCGGCTTTCGCTGTCGCGATCGATTCCCACCGAGGGCATGGAGTGCAGATCAACGAGCACGCAAACGCCGAAGCGCCCGCGCGTCCGCGCGACCAGTCCCCGCAAGGCGGCATGATAGGGCTTGTAGAGTCCCTCGATCCGTTGGGTCGCCTCAGCAGCCGGAATGCGGCGGTGATAGATGTCCTGGCCATCCCCCACGACCCGCGGGATCGTGCCAAGCCCCCCTGCGACCCGCATCGACCGCGTGTTCACGAAGGGCGGAAGTCTCCCCTCGAACATGCGCGGATCAAGTTCATAGGGCTCGCGGTTCGCGTCGAGATAGGCACGAGGGAACTGTGCCACCAGCAACGGAACGCCCAGTTGCGGGACCATGCTGGCCAGAACATCGACGAACGCATCCTCCGAGCGCCGGAGCGCTAATTGCGAGAGGCGGGCCTGCTCGACGAAAGGTCGGGGATACTGCCTCCCGGCATGGGGTACGCCGACCACAGACGGGATGACCTGCAGCAGGGGTTCGTGCACCCTGAAGGGCGACACGATCCGTTCGACGATATCGATCTGGCAGGCCTCGGCAGGCAGCGGATTCATGTGCGGATCGAACCATGGCCGGCAGCGCTTGCCAAGTCTTGATTGGCGGCCTTCACCCGGCAAGGCAGGCATGATGCAAGCTGGGCGAATTTCTTCACGACATGTTAACGAGGCACGGTCTTAATGAAGATGGGGTAACCATGTTGTGCGCCGTTGACCGCCGCAGCGCCGACAGACCACGAACGACACCGGGACACGCACCACCATGACAAAGATCCTGCTCGCCGAAGACGACAACGACATGCGCCGTTTCCTGGTGAAGGCCCTGCAGAATGCCGGCTATGACGTGGCCTCATTCGACAACGGCCTGTCGGCCTACAACCGGTTGCGCGAGGAGCCGTTCGAGCTCCTGCTGACTGACATCGTCATGCCGGAAATGGACGGCATCGAACTCGCCCGCCGGGCCACCGAACTCGACCCCGACATGAAGGTGATGTTCATCACGGGCTTTGCGGCCGTGGCGCTGAATCCGGACTCCCACGCCCCCAAGGACGCCAAGGTGCTGTCAAAGCCGTTCCACCTGCGCGAACTCGTCAGCGAGGTCGAGAAAATGATCAAGGCAGCGTGAGCGTCCGCATTCCAGGGGGCCTGCAGGCGCCTCTCGGCCCTGGGCTGCCCCCGTTCAGCCCGCCATCCGGTCCGAAGTCACTGACACGAGACAAAGGGTTGCGCGGGCCTGACTGATTGGCTATAGCCCGTTCACCGCAGCGGCGTTCGCGCCGCTCCCGAAGATCGGGCGCGTAGCTCAGCGGGAGAGCACTACGTTGACATCGTAGGGGTCACAGGTTCGATCCCTGTCGCGCCCACCATTATTATCAGTCACTTAGCGAATATCGGCAGTCAGCCGATATTCGCCTTGAACGGCATGAACGGGATTCCAGAAGTCGAGCAAGAAAGCATGCTGTGCCATCCGACGGATTAACGAACCAGCCAATCCAGCCTTCATGCACCAAGGTCGTCCGAAGCCTTCGCCAGTACCATCACCGGCCAAATGCGATAGCCCTGCAGGTTACGCCGCCGGTCATTCTCTTTTCCAGAGATAGGAGACAAGGTAAAGGCGGCCGTCGGCTTCAGCGAAGTAGTCTTGCAAGGTGGTCTGGGCTTCGGCCAG
>JAPLOW010000083.1 GCA_026400555.1 Hyphomicrobiales bacterium | reverse complement strand
TATCCCGGTCGGGCGTCTCGGCGAGCCGGAAGAAATCGCCCGCGCCGTGGTCTTCCTCGCCGCTGACGAGGCCGGCTTCATCACCGGCTCGACCCTGAGCGCCAATGGCGGTCAGTACATGGTGTAAGCCCTCAGACCAGGTCTGCGAGAACGGCTTCGAAATCGACGACGACGTTGTTCTTCCCGCATTGCATGATCCGGTGTCCCTCGGCTTCGCGGCAGGCCTGCTGGAAACGGATCCCGCCGGGGTAGTTGGGGTTCAGTGAACAGTCTGGCCTGAGGACGCGCCAGAACGGCGTGACCGCAGCTTCTCCCATGGCGCGGATTTCTTCCGACGCGCGGTTGGCGATGCCGATGAAGATGGCCGTTGATACAGGGCAGACGATTATGCCGTGCCTGCGGGAAAGACAGCTTCTCACATCATCCAAAGTCGTGACCGTGCCGTTCGGCACCTGCCGGATCAGCCCGTCGACCTCGGCCGGCGTCGAGACAACCATGCTGGCGCCCGGCGGACCCCTATGACGCGCGCCCTCGGGCAGCTGGGTGACAATCTTGGACGCGCGCGCTTTGTTCAGTTGATCGAGCGCCGTTCCCGCCATTCTTGACCCCATCCTGCTGACATGGCGTGAAGGTGTCAGTTGACGGATGCGGAATCAATCCGCTCGATCAGCCGCCGTTTCAACCCCAGGTCGCATATGCCTGTCTTGTCCCGCCCAACCTGGCTCGGCCTCGGCGCCATCCTGCTATGGGGCCTTCTGGCCCTGCTGACGGACCTGACCGCCGGGGTTCCGCCGTTTCTTCTCACGGCGCTGACCTTCTCGATCGCCACGGCCTTCGGCCTCGGCCTGCTCGCTGTGCGTGGCCAATTGCATGCGCTCAGGCAAAGCGTTGCGGCCTGGGCCGTGGGGGTCGGCGGCCTGTTCGGCTCGCACGCGCTCTATTTCGCGGCCATGAAGAACGCCCCGGCCGCTGAAGCGAGCCTGATCGGCTATCTCTGGCCACTGCTGATCGTGCTGATGTCCGCGCTTCTGCCGGGTGAAAAGCTGCGTTGGCAACAGGCAGCGGGCGCGGGCATCGGCTTTGCCGGCATCGTCATTCTGACGCTCGGCAAGGGCGGCCTTGGAACCTCCGGGTCATTGCCGCTGCTCGGATACCTGCTCGCCTTCCTGTTCGCCCTCGTGTGGGCCAGCTATTCCATCCTGTCGCGGCGGATGGCGGCTGTGCCGACAGAAGCGGTTGTCGGATTCTGCCTCGGGACGGCAGTCCTCGCGACGGCGGCGCATCTGATGATCGAGCCCCCGCACTGGCCGGGCGAGCCGATGCAGTGGCTCGGAATCATCCTGCTTGGCCTCGGACCCACCGGGGCCGCCTTCTTCCTGTGGGACATCGGCATGAAGAAAGGAGACATCCGCTTTCTGGGAACCGCAGCCTATGGCGCGCCAGTAATCTCGACCCTTGCGCTGGTGCTGAGCGGACGGGTGATGGCGGGCTGGGCGCTCGCGCTGGCCTGCGTCCTGATCGTGCTCGGCGCCGTCATCGCGAGCCGGAAGGCGCGAACCTGACCATGGTGTCGTAGCCGTAAGCGATCCCGAAGCCAAGGGACCGGTACAGCGCGATGGCTGCACCGTTGCTCTGGTCGACCTGCAGATAAGGGGTGGCCGCGCCGCTGCGGACGGCCCACCCCATGAGCCCCCTGACCAGGGCCCGGCCAAGACCCTTGCCACGCTGATGGCCGGCCACGATGACGGAGCCGATCTCGGCCATGCCACGCTCGGCCACACTCAAGCCGAAGGCGGCGGGCTCGCCAGCCACAGACAGGGTCGCGAAGGCCGCGGGCATGCGGATGCCCCTGACGATGGCGGCAAGATGGGCCGGGTTGCGCATGCCGGCGATCTGGAAACCGGACACCGCCTTGATCCAGTCGTCGCTGGCGAAAGGCTCGATGGCGAGGCCCGCGACCGGCGCCGGGTCGGCCTCGTCATCGAGGGTCACGGTCATGCCGAAGGAACTGTCCCTGATCTGATAGCCGCGGGCGAACAGCCGATCGCGCAGGCCCCTGGCGGCCAGTGGCGTGACGCGGACACATGGCGGCAACCCCGCGCGGGCAAACAGGCCTTCGATCAGGTCAAGCATGCCGTCGTCGAGATCGGCGCCAGCCGCAAGCGGTGTCGCCGAGTTGGCGCGGCCTGAGTAGCCATTGGCCATACGGACCACCCAGTCACCGAGCAGCATCGTGGTCGGCGCCGGCCAGGCATTGACGATGCGCTGCTCGCAGGCATGGACAAGACCAGGATCAGGAACCGGCGGCATCACGGGACGATCTCAGCGCGGCGTTGGCCGCCAGCCCGGAGGCGCCATCTCGAAGCCGGCGAAGTCGAAGCCGGGAGCCACCGTGCAGCCAACAAGGCTCCAGGCGCCGAGGCTGGTCGCGGTCTGCCACCAGTGGGCCGGCACCACGAGTTGCGGGCGCTGGTTCTGGCGCAGGTTCGGGCCGAGGTGATGGGCCTCGGCATCGTGCCCGTTGCCGGACATGGTGATCACCATCGGAGCGCCGGCATGCCAATGCCAGACTTCCACCGCATCAACGCGGTGCCATTCGGAAACCTCGCCGACGCCAAGCAGATAGTAGATCGCGGTTGAGGCGGGACGGCCATCGACAAGACGGCTGTCGCAGAAGGTCTCCTTGTAAAAGCCCCCTTCCGGGTGCGGCTGCAGGCCCAGCAAGGCGACCACCTCACGGGCGCTGAGAGCGGACAGATCATTCACCGGTCAGCCCCTGAAGCCGTTCTTGAGCTCGCGCAGATGGGCAAAGGCCGCGCCGGCATCGGAATCGCCCAGGCGCGCCATCAGCGCCGGGTCGCCCGCGCGGAAGAAAGGATTCGTGGCCTTCTCCTCTCCTACCGAGGTGACGGCCCAGAAATCACGGCTGGCCGCGCGCCGTTCGGCCTCGGCCGTGCGGGCCATGACGGCCGCATTGCCGGGCTCCATCGCCGCGGCGAAGCGGGCATTGCCGAAGGTGTAGTCATGGCCGGTGACAAGCGTGACGTCGTCATCAAGCGCTGCGATGCGGCTGAGCGAGCGCCACAACTGCGCCGCCGTATCGCCCGAGAGCCGCCCGCAGCCCATGACGAACACCACATCGCCGACGAGGGCCAGTTTGGCGGCCGTTGAAACCCAGGTCACATGGCCGGGCGAATGGCCGGGCGTCGCCCAGATCCTGAACGGCGTCTCGCCCAGGCGCACCTCGTCGCCCTCCGCCACCACGCGGTCGAGCGGCGCGCCGGGTCCCGCCTGGGCGGGGCCGATCACGGTGCAGGCCGTGGCGGCCTTGAGCGCGGCGGCGCCCTCGACATGGTCCCCGTGCTCGTGGGTGATGAAAAGGTGGCTGATGGTCCAGCCCCTTGCCTTGGCGGCCTCCACGATCGGCGACGCCTCCGGCGCATCCACGGCGGCGCAAAGCCCGGACGCCCTGTCCCGGATCAGGGCGCCGCAGTTGTCGCTGAGGGTGCGGAATATCTGCAATTCAAGGCTGGCAGGCGGCTGCATGTGCGGGAGTCCGATGTGAGCAAACAGGAACCATCATGGGGCTTTGCCCTTGCGCTTGTCCAGCAAGATGCCGATCATCTTGGCCATGAGCACCGATGTCGTCGACCTGCGCAGCTTCTATGCAAGCCCCTTGGGGCATGTCGCGCGGCGGTTTGTCGGGCGCGCCGTGCTGGGATTCTGGAACAACCTGAGCGGCGCGCGGCTGGTCGGCCTTGGCTATGCCCTGCCCTATCTCAGCCTGCTGCGTGACAGCGCCGAGCGCACGCTGGCCTTCATGCCCGCGACGCAGGGGGTGGTGAACTGGGCCGGCGCAGGCGGGTCGGCGTCGGCGCTGGTCGATCCACTGCTGTTGCCGTTGGATGACGCATCCGTTGACCGCGTGCTCGTGGTTCACGCGCTCGAAACCTCCGAGAACGCCGAGGAACTGCTTGCCGAATGCTGGCGCGTGCTCGCGCCGGGTGGCCGGGTGCTGCTGGTGGCGCCGAACCGGCGCGGGCTGTGGGCACGTGTCGATGGCACGCCGTTCGGCCACGGACGGCCGTTCTCGCGCAGCCAGCTCGAAAGCCTGATGCGCGCCACCCTGTTTTCCGCCGAGAACTGGGCCGAGGCGCTGTACACACCGCCATTGGCCCGGCAGTCGATCCTGCGCTCCGCCGCCATGTGGGAGAAGGTCGGCGCCGGACTCGGCCTGCCCTCTTCGGGCGTGCACGTGATCGACGCGACCAAGCAGTTCTACCGGCGCGCGCCGGCCAAGAGCCGCCGCGCCTTCGCGTTGCGACATGTTCTGGCGCCGATCGGCGCGCCATCCGCCAGCCCGGGGCGGCAGAGCCTCAGGCAACCGCCGCAGCCTTGACACGGACTGGCCCGTGCAGCCACATGAGCCTTCCGCACCCAGGGGGCACGGCGCGCCGGATGTCGATGCGCCAGCCTGCCGCAGGACCGCCAGGACATGATCAAGTATCTCGATTTCGAGAAGCCGGTCGCCGAACTCGACGCCAAGATCGACGAAATGAAGGCCATGGCGGCCAAGGGCGACGCCGTCTCGATCGGGGAGGACATCGCCCGCCTCGAGAGCAAGTCCGAGCAGTCCCTGCGCGCGATCTACACCGCCCTGACCCCGTGGCAGAAGACCCTCGTCGCCCGCCACCAGAACCGTCCGCATTTCAGCGACTACTGCGCCGGGCTGATCACCGACTTCACCGTGATGGCAGGCGACCGTGGCTTTGGCGATGACGAAGCGATCATCGGCGGTCTCGGGCGCTTCGAGGGCCAGCCTGTCTGCATCATGGGCCAGGAGAAGGGTTCGAACACCGAGACACGGCTGAAGCACAATTTCGGCATGGCCAAGCCGGAGGGTTACCGCAAGAGCATCCGGTTGATGGAGCTGGCCGACCGTTTCGGCCTGCCGGTGATCTGCTTTGTCGACACGCCGGGCGCGTTCCCGGGCATCGAAGCCGAGGAACGCGGACAGGCCGAGGCCATCGCGCGCTCGACCGAGGCCTGCCTTGCGCTGGGCACGCCGAACGTCTCGGTCGTGATCGGCGAGGGCGGATCGGGCGGCGCGGTGGCCATCGCCACGGCCAACCGGGTGCTGATGCTGGAGCATGCCGTCTACTCCGTGATTTCGCCGGAGGGCGCCGCGTCCATCCTGTGGCGCGACGCGACGCGGGCTCAGGATGCGGCCACCGGCATGAAGATTACGGCGCAGGACCTGCTGCGCTTCGGCGTGATCGATCGGATCATCAGCGAGCCGTCGGGTGGCGCGCACCGTGCTCCGGCCGAAGCGATCACGCGGACGGGGCACGCCATTTCATCGGCACTCGGCGAACTTGCGGGCCTGTCGCCAGACCAGCTCCGGGAGCAGCGGGCCGAAAAGTTCCTGGCGATCGGACGCAGACTGCCCTGAATGTGCATGGATTCTGGGGATTTGAGCGGGAGCGCGGGGATCCAACACAGTTTGGCCATTAACAAACTGTTGACCATGGCGCAGGATTTGACAGGGTTGTGGTAAGAAACCGGCAAGGCTAACGGTTATACTGCGTTGCAGCGTCATCTCGTCCCGCGATGGGACAGATCATTGGGATCACGGATTTTGCGTCTTCTGCCCGTTTCACTCGCGCTTGCGCTCAGCCTGACCCTCGCAGCCTGCGAGGAATCGCGCTATCGCGGCAACGCCCGCCACGACATCCCCATCCCGCCGCAGGTTCATGCGCTGATGTCCGAAAAGAGCATGAGCCAGCGCGACCCGATCCTCATCCGGTCCTTCAAGAAGGAATCGGAGCTCGAAATCTGGAAGATGGGCCGGAGTGGCCGTTACGAGTTGCTGAAGACCTATCCGATGTGCCGCTGGTCCGGGCAGCTCGGCCCCAAGAAGCGCGAGGGCGACCGTCAGGCGCCGGAGGGCTTCTACACCATCACGCCGGCGCAGATGAATCCGAATTCGGCCTTCTATCTGTCCTTCAACATGGGCTATCCGAACGCGTTCGACCGGGCGCACAACCGGACAGGCGCGCATCTGATGGTCCATGGGGCCTGCTCGTCCTCCGGCTGCTATTCGATGAGTGACGACCAGATCGCCGAGATCTACGCGCTGGTTCGTGAGGCTCACAATGGCGGCCAGCAGGGCGTGCAGATGCAGGCCCTGCCCTTCCGCATGACGGCCGAGAACCTCGCGCGGCACCGCTATGACCAGCACATGCCGTTCTGGAAGAATATCAAGGAAGGCGCCGACATGTTCGAGGTGGCGCGGCTGGCGCCGAAGGTCTCGGTCTGCCAGGCGCGCTATGCCTTCAACCGGACAGAGGACTGCCGCGAGGATCCAGACGCAGCCCAGATCGCCACAGCAGCAGCCGAGAAGCGCCGGCAGGACGAGGCGCAGGTCGCGGCATTGGTGGCCAAGGGCACGCCTGCCGTCCGGCTGGTCTACCAGGATGGCGGACAACACCAGAAGTTCACTGAAGTGCTGATGGCCAACGGGCCGGATGGACTTGAGCAGAAGGCCGCCTGGGGCTCCAGGTCGGTCGGCGTCAGCCGCCCCGACGCCGTGATCGCAGGCCCGCAGGAAATCGCCATCGACGCAACCGGGCGCGCCCGCGCGCCGGCCGAGCCAACGCTGGCATCGGCTGCGCCTGTCACGCCTGTGGCGGCTTCGGCCATGGCGACGCCGCGTGTGACGCCGCCCGCTGTGGCCCGCACGACCCCTGCCGCCCCAGGTGCCGGAAGCTCGACAGTCGCCCGCATTGCCGCGCCAGTGGCCCCATCAGTGCCTTCAGCAAGCGCTGCCGCGTCGACTGTGGCAACGGCGGCACCCGAGCAGCCATCGGTCCTGCAGCGCGTGTTGTCGTTCAATCCCTTCGCCGCCAGCGCGCCTGCTGCCGCACCGGTGCAAGCGGCTCCGGAGCCCCAGCCGGCCCGTCCGGGGGCTGCGCCGCGCCGGGCTGAGGGCCAGAGCAAACCCGCGCCGCCCCAGGCATCCGCTCCCGCGCGCGGCGTCACCGTTGCGCAGCGCCCGCAGGCAGCGGCCACGGCTGACTGAACTGAATGCCGGCTTCTTCGCGACGCCGGCGCCATTTCCTCTTCGCAACAGTCTGGCCGGCCTTGGCCTCATCTCGCCTGTCCGCGCCGGCGAACCGGCCGTTCCAACCGGCATCTCCAGCCCAGCCGTCACGGCCGAGCAGACCAACCAACGCGCCAGCTTTCGGGCGATTGCACGACGCGAAACCCTGCCGCGCGGCCTGCAGCCTGAAATGGCGGACGCGATCATGCGCACCGAAAGCGGCTACAGGCCCGGTGCAAGGGGCGCGGCGGGCGAGATCGGGCTGGTGCAGGTCATGCCGCCGACCGCACGGCTTGTGGGCTTCACCGCTACGCTGGAAGAACTCGCCGACCCCGAAACCAACATCACGCTTGGCGGGCGCACTCTGGCCGAAGCCTGGCGCCTGGCCAAGGGCGACATCTGCACGGCCGCCATGACGTACCGCACCGGCTCCGACGAGACGCGCTTCTGCGTGCTGTCCGTGCGCTATTGCGAGTGGGTCAGGGCGGGTCTCGCCTCGGTCGGCTATGAGGTTGGCGGCCTTGTTCCGGAGCCGACCTTCGGCTTTCGGGCCGACACGACGCGCATGGGCATCGCAATCGGCACGCAGCAGGCTGCGAGACGGCTGGCGTCAGGCCGCAAGCTCAAGAGCCGTGTCGGCTGGGCCGCATACAATGCGCGGATGAAAGCGCTGGTGGCGCGCGGGCGGGTCAGCCTGTAACGCTCAGGCGATCTGCCCGTGGCAGTGCTTGAACTTCTTGCCCGAGCCGCAAGGACAGGGCTCGTTGCGGCCGACTTTGCCCCAGGTCGCAGGGTCGTTCGGGTTGCGCCGGGAGGGCTCGACCAGTTCAGCGGGGGCGAAGGAGGCCGTCTGCTCCAACATCGGCGGCTGCATCGGAGCCTGCCCCAGTGCCGGCTGCGCGTCTGCGGGCGGCTCCTCGAAACGCACCTCAACGCGCATGAGCTGGGCCGTGACCTGCTCGCGCAGCTTGTCGATCAGGCCGTCGAACAGCTGGAACGCCTCTGACTTGTATTCGTTGAGCGGATCGCGCTGGGCAAGGCCGCGCCAGCCGACCACCTGCCTCAGATGCTCCAGCGTGACCAGATGCTCGCGCCAGAGATGGTCAAGCATCTGCAGCAGCACCTGCTTCTCGACATAGGTCATGACCTCGTCGCCATTGCGCTCGATGCGCGCGGCATAGTTCTCGTCGGCAGCCTTCAGCAGGCGCTCGCGCATTTCCTCATCAGCGATGCCGTCTTCCTTGGCCCAGTCATCGACCGGCAGGTCGAGATTGAGCGTCTTCAGAACCTCGTCCTTCAGCCCGCCGATATCCCATTGCTCCGGATAGGCGTCCTGCGGGATGTGGTGGCGCACGACATCATCGACGACCTGGCTGCGCATCTCGTTGATGGTTTCGCGGATCGAGGCCTGACGCATGAAGTCGCGGCGCTGTTCGAACACCACCTTGCGCTGGTCGTTCATGACGTCGTCATACTTCAGGATGTTCTTGCGCATGTCAAAGTTGCGCGCCTCAACCTTGCCCTGCGCCTTCTCGACGGCCTTGTTGATCCAGGGGTGGATGATCGCCTCGCCGTCCTGAAGGCCGAGCTTCTGGAGCATGCCGTCCATGCGGTCCGACCCGAAGATGCGCATCAGGTCATCCTGCAGGGACAGGAAGAACTTGGAGCGCCCCGGATCGCCCTGACGGCCCGAGCGTCCGCGCAACTGGTTGTCGATGCGGCGGCTCTCATGCCGTTCGGTGCCGATGATGTAAAGGCCGCCGGGCATCGTCACGGTCTTGGCCGGGCGGGACCCCTTGGCCGGCTCGACCTCGACCTCCTCGCGCGCGTTGAGGACGATCTGGCGGAAGCGCTCGATCTCGGTCTTGATCTCGGCGATCTTGGCCTGCTTCTCGGGGCCCTCCTCCATCCCGGCCGTCTCGGCCTTGACCCGCATCTCCAGCGAGCCGCCCAGCTTGATGTCGGTGCCGCGGCCCGCCATGTTGGTTGCGATGGTGATCGCGCCCGGAACGCCAGCTTCGGCCACAATATAGGCTTCCTGCTCGTGGAACCGCGCGTTCAGCACGGCGAACTGCTTGGTCGCCTTGCCGTCACGCGCGGCCTTGTAGAGGCTGTCGAGCACGTTGATCTGGGTGAAGTCGAGCTGCTTGTAGCCCGCCTTGATCAGGAGTTCGGCCACCAGTTCCGAGCGCTCGATCGACGCGGTCCCGACCAGGACCGGCTGCATGCGGGCCGAGGCCTTTTCAAGCTCGACCACAATGGCGGCGACCTTCTCCTCGAAGGTTCGGTAGACCGAGTCGTCCTCGTCGATGCGCTGCACGGGCACGTTGGTCGGAATCTCGACCACGTCGAGCTTGTAGATCTGCTGGAACTCTTCGGACTCGGTCGCGGCCGTCCCGGTCATGCCGGCGAGCTTGTCGTAGAGGCGGAAATAGTTCTGGAAAGTGATCGAGGCGAGCGTCACGTTCTCAGGCTGGATCTGGGCCTTCTCCTTGGCTTCCAGAGCCTGGTGCAGCCCTTCGGAATAGCGCCGGCCCGGCATCATGCGGCCGGTGAACTCGTCGATGATCACGACCTCGTTGTCGCGAACGATGTAGTCCTTGTCGCGCGTGAACAGGGTGTGGGCGCGCAGGGCCTGGTTGATGTGATGCACGACCGTGACATTCTGCGGCTCGTAGAGTCCGCCTTCGTTCAGCAGACCGGCGGCCCGCACGAGGTTCTCGATCTTCTCGGTGCCGGCCTCGGTCAGCGATACCTGGCGCTGTTTTTCGTCAAGATCGTAGTCGCTCTTGTCGAGGCTGGGGATGATCGCGTCGACGGCGACATAGAGGTCGGAGCGGTCTTCGGTGGGGCCGGAAATGATCAGCGGCGTGCGCGCCTCATCCACCAGGATGCTGTCAACCTCGTCGACGATCGCGTAGTTGAACGGCCGCTGGCACATCTCATGCAGTGCGTACTTCATGTTGTCGCGCAGATAGTCGAAGCCGAATTCGTTGTTGGTGCCGTAGGTGATGTCGCAGGCGTATTGCTCGCGCCGCTGGTCATCGGTCAGCCCATGCACGATGACGCCGGTGGTCAGCCCCAGGAAGCCGTAGACGCGCCCCATCCATTCGCTGTCGCGCTTGGCCAGGTAGTCGTTCACGGTCACCACATGCACGCCCTTGCCGGACAGCGCGTTCAGATACACCGGCAGGGTCGCGACGAGGGTCTTGCCTTCGCCAGTCTTCATCTCGGCGATGCGGCCCTCATGCAGCACCATGCCGCCGATCATCTGCACATCGAAATGCCGCAGGCCGAGTGCGCGCTTCGCCCCTTCGCGCACCACCGCGAAGGCCTCATCCAGAACGTCATCCAGCTCGGCGCCGGCGGCGAGCTTGGCCTTGAACTCATCGGTCTTGGCGCGCAGCGCGCCATCCGACAGTGCGGCGAGCGCGGGTTCGAACGCGTTGATCTTCGGCACGCGTGCCTGGTGGCGCTTCAGCGCGCGATCATTGGAAGAACCGAAGATGGCTCGTGCGATACGGGCAAACATGAATGAACCTCCGGCACGCGACGCCGCAACCCGGCCGTGCCCCGTGCAGGAGATAGGGTGCCGGGGGGGCGGGGGTCAACTTGTGGCACCCCGGCGCTTCGGCCATTCTCCGCCCGAACCAATGAGGCAAGGTCGCAACGACATGCGTTATATCGCCGCCATCCTGTTGTGCATGGCCGGGCCAGCGCTGGCCCAGGCCCCCGCCGCACCGCCCGCCACGCCGCTCGCGGACCCCGTTGTGGCGACGGTGGAAGGCGAGCCCGTGCGCCTCTCCGAAGTGCTGGCCGGCGCGGCTGAGGTCCTGCCGCCGGACCTGCGCAACGTCCCGCCGGATCTGCTGATGACCATGCTGCCGCCGCCGGTCATGCAGCAGCTGGTGGACCGAGCCATCAATGACCGTGCGATCATCATCGTCGCGCGCCGCCTGGGCATCGATCGCGACCCCGAAATCCGCGCGCGAATTGAGCGCGCCGAGCGCCAGGAAATCACCCAGGCGCTGCTGCGCCGCGAGGTGCTGCCGCGCCTGACCGACGAAGCCGTGCGCGCCCGCTATGACCGCGAATACGCGAACCGTCCGGCGGAAGAGGAAGTCCGCGCCCGCCACATCCTGGTGCCGACC
>JAPLOW010000074.1:42272-42693 GCA_026400555.1 Hyphomicrobiales bacterium | reverse complement strand
CAGACGGCGAACCTACACCGGGGAAACAGGCAGTTGATGGTCGGATGGGCAGCCTATCTGGGAAATGTCGGCTTCAATTACATATCATCGTATTGCCTACAAAATTGCATACTGTTGCTCTGTTAGCTCTGTTAAATGATGCTTCGCCCTGCTCCAATTCAGCCGCAAGGACAGCTTTTGCTTGTAAATCGGTCATACGACCAGACCTAACCTGTTCTGACAACGCATCACCAGCTGCAACATAGCGGATTGTCTGTGAATTATTTGTCATTCCAGCTGTTCCTGATGCAATTCGACCTTTTATACAATTCCATGTCGCTTCGTAGCCGGAATTACTTTGTGAGCAAGAGGAATGTGCCCCAACCATAGACCCACATCCTGCGAGACCTAAAGCAACGAACACCAGCTTAAATGCGATAAA
>JAPLOW010000074.1:27308-42237 GCA_026400555.1 Hyphomicrobiales bacterium | reverse complement strand
CGGAACTGTCGCTTGACAGTGGGTGCCGTCAATATTGACCGAATTCGGTTGTCGGTCAAAAGATTCCGCGCCTGCGTGTGAGGTCTCAGCCTGCCCGCCGCCATCAGCCAGGCTGCTACAGCGCTGTTGAGGGCGCGCAGCCGGCAATGATGGCAAAAGTCGAGCTACACCACTCGGAGGGACACGACCTTCAACCCGCGTCGGGCGCTGCGCTATGCGAAAAGCTCCGCGCCATCGCCCGCCGCATCACCCGCCCAGCAGGGCAAACCCAACCCCGGAAACGAACTCAGAGCTGGATAAAACTTGGAGGCAACGTCAGCGGCTGTGAAAGCCTGGCCGTGCCCTTCGACTGTTCGGATATCCGCACGGTGACCCAGTTCGGTCCAGGCGGCCCCTGCATCCGCCTGCAGATCGGCATGGAGTCAAACAGGGATCTCAAGGCGGATCTTGCGGCCGGTTTCAGAAGGCTGGCAAAGGCTGCCCCCTGACACAGACAAAGGGCCCGGAAACCCGGGCTATTCCGATTCTGCGCGCCCAACCGGCGATTGCCGTAGCAACATGACAAGATCACGCCGTCGCTTCGGTCCGGTGCGCGTATCGGCAAGGCAGAGGAGCCGTGGTCGCTATCCTATGGCGTCTGGAGGTGGCCACCGGCTGACCCATCGCTGTACACGGCGGCACCTATCGGCAATGGCGGGCGCAGACGCCATCGCCGATTTCGCACCGCTGCGTCTCCGCCATCCATCATGAGACAAACCAGCTCGCGTGAAAGGCGATCCACGCAGCTCAATACTCCACGACGATCAACACTCCATCACCTGAGCCCTAAGAAACCAGGGACCTATCGGCATCGTTGACCGCCAGACACTCTGCGTCAGAACTGCAGGCGAACACCAACATTGAGGGCCTTTCCATCAATTCTATCGCCGACCCGGACATCCCCGCGAATGAACCCAAGCAGCGGGGTATTCAGGAGCCGGAACTGCACGCCAAGACCAGCCTGGCCGAATGTGCCGACCCGGTTCGTCGCGACATCAAACGTCAGACTCTCACCCGGAAACACGGCGCGCGCCTTGGTCGGGTTAGCGAACTCATGCCACAGGCTCATGTTGATGAAGGGCACGACCACCAGGTTATCTGTCATCTGCATGGCATAGCCGGCGTTGAACCCGATGCGTCCGAGCAGGCTGTCTGTCCGCGAGAACGCCACAAAGTCGCCGGCGGGACCAGTGGCAAGGCCAAGATTATCAAAGCGGGTTGTGCCTTTTGATAGGCCGATCGCAGGTTCGATGTAGGCCGCATCGCCGTAGGCAATCCGGTAGGACATCGAGGCGTTGTAGCTCAAGCCATCGCCCTTGAGCCGCGTATTCGGTCCAACAACGACCCCAGCACCCGAATCAAGGTCAAGCGTTGTCACCTTTGATTTGTAATCATCCCTGCGCACATTGAATTCGGCCGTGAAGGGACCACTGGTAACAAAGACATAACCACCGAAGAAGGGGACATCCATGTCAACCTTCGTTCGGGTCCGCAAGGCCGGCAATGTTGAACCACCAGGATTAGGCGTCGCAGAGATTCCCGATGCTTTCGAGTTCACATAGCCGCCCATGACGCCAGCGTGCAGGTTCCAGCCACTGTTGTTGACATTGCAGATCCCGAGATCGACACCGCCCTGGCCGCCCGAGAACCGCGCGTCGGTCCGAGAGGACGCCGAGAATGCAGTTCCCCCGCCCGAACCAATGCTGTTGCTCCTGAGCGTCGTCTCACCCGTATTCAGCCGGATGAAAGGGCCGCCCATAAGCTGGTTCGGCTGGCAGTTGTCAGGCCTCGAGATGATGGCGGAAGACGGCTGATGGAAGCCTGCCTGCAGCGAATTGATCACGCCAGCCACCCCAGATGCAGCGCCACTCACGGCACCCGAGTTGAACTGGGATACAACCTGGAAATTGCCGGGGCTCGCCGGGTTCTGGCGAAGGAAGTAATTGAAGAAGCCGTTTCCACCAATTCTGCCGACACTGCTCGATGCATCGAGAGAACTCCCCGCACCGGCGACAACCACGTCAACGGGTGTGGCGAAGGCAAAGGCAGCCCCAGGGAGCAGGTTAACATTGATCCGGCTGGCACCGGTGGCAGCACCGTTGATCGTGAGAAGGTCCGCTGTCCTCGTCGCTGTGTTGACGTCGACATTGATCGCCGAACCGGCCGTGCCGGCATAGGTCCCCGTCAGCGTCAGTCGGTCGCCCGCCGCCCCGTTGACCATCGACAGGACACCGGTCGCCAGGTTGTTGAAGGCCGCGGCGCCCAGCGTCCGGGTCCCAGCGCTGTTGACCGTCCCGGCGGTGTTGAAGGTCGTGATGCCGGTGAAGCTGCCGCCAGTGAGATTAACCTGGCCGCCTGCGTTGTTTCCAAAGCTCGTGGTGGTCCCCGCAAGGTTGCCCGTCACAGCGAACTGACCGGTGTTTGTCGCAGTGCCCCCGTTGAAAGTTCCGGACCCAGAGAAGGCTCCGGTGTTGCTGAAGCTTGAGGCGGTGATCGTACCGGTTGACGTTCCGGTACCGCTGTTGCTGACCGCGCCGCCCGTCAATGTTCCACTGTTCGTTAGTATCCCGGCATTGCTGAACGAGGTTGCCGCAGTGATCGCACCAGTATTCGTCAGCGTCGCACCGGCGGCGTTGGCGAAGGTCGGCGCTGTCAGCGTCCCGGCATTGCCGAAGGTGCCCGCATTGTTGGCGATCGACGCTGCGCCGATGCTGCCGCCAGCCGCCACCGACACAGCCGTGGGCGACGTGCTACTGTTGGTCAGTGTGCTGACGCCGGACAACGCAAAGGCACCGACCGTCAATGTGCCCGTTCCATTATTGGTGAAGACACCGCCATTGTTGTTCAGTGGCCCATTCAGAGAGAACGCGCCCGTGTTGGTGACGCCACCGGTGATATTGCCAGACGCGTTGGTTGTCGCTGCGTTAGTCAGCCCGCCATTGATCGTGCCGCTGGTGTTCAGTGTGCCGCCGGTGACATTGGCCGCGCCCGTCACCGTGCCCGTGTTGCTGAAGGTGCCGCCGGTGTTTGTCAGCGAGGCGATCGTGCCCGCGTTCGAACCTGTTCCGGCGTTGCTCACAGCGCCAGCCGTCGCGCCGGCAGTGTTCGTGAAGGTGCCCGCCAGATTGCTGACGCCGCCCGCCATCGAGGCGTTGTTGGTGATGGTGCCGCCATTGTTGGTCGCGAGCCCTGCCACCGTGCCGCCCGCATTGTTGGTGAACGTCCCGCCCGTCAGACCCAGCGTCGACTGGAACGCGCCGGTGCTGGTCACCGCGCCGCCGGCGATGATCGAGGCGCCCGTCACCGTGCCCGTGTTGCCGGTGATACCGTTGCTGACCACCAGGTTACCCGTGATGGTACCGTTGTTCAGCAGCGTGCCGGTGCCGCCCTGAGTGACGTTCCCGATGACCTGACGTAAGCCGTTGATCGTCAGGTTTCCCGTGCCAGACAGGGTCACAATTGCCGAGTTTAGCGTGTTATCGACGATCAGCGTCCCAGCCGAGATGGTGGTCGACGCCAGCGAGGCGGAAGCAACGTTCAGGGTCGGCTGGTTAGGGAGGGCACCATTGTTGATGATAACGACGCCACCCCCTGCCGGGACGACGTCAGCACTCCAGTTGGTGCCAGTACCCCAGAGCGTGTTTGTATCGCCGTCCCAAGTCTGCGCCTGAACCTTTGCCGGCGCAAACACCAGCAGTGCGGCGACCACACCGCCCGCCAGCGCGGTCGATGCCCCGAGGCGATGGGCGGTGCGTTGAGCAATATTGCTTGCGGACACACGGGAAACTGACAACATCAGCATAGAAACCTCAGATCCAGACGGGACACGCCACCGAGCCTAATGAATGTGTTTTATTTTAGCGCGGGCATTTTTTGGCCGCAATCCCGTCATGACGCATGGTCAGTCATCAGGGGCAACAGAAACGCTGACTCTGCGGCAGCCAAATCGCCAAAGGCGTCTCGCTGAGGCGGCGCACAGATGACTTGTTAGGGCTTGATTAACACACGTATCTGGCTGAAATCAGTGTGGAACCGCACGAATCTTTCAATTCTGTGCGCAGCCACTGTCTCAATTGCACCTTGTCCGCAGACGTTGTTCGGCGCATTTGGTCGACGCCTGTGGCAAAACTGCATCAGATTTGCGCTGCCGAAGCGTCATTCTTCTGTCACAAACAGGGTTCCCCATTCGGCTGGCCACAGCTCCTGCGGGTCCAGCACGACGATGGCCGCCTTCATGTCGTTGGCGAGCTTCACGGCAGCCCGAATCGCATCCTTTCCCGGCATCGCCTCGCTGCGATAATCCTTCGGCAGCCGCCCGCCCGAGGCGCTGGCCGGGCAATGCACCACGCCAAACTGCACCCCGTCCTCGGCGATCAGCTCAAGCGTGATCGCATCGGGCTGGACGGCATCGACCTTCTCGAACTCATTCTTCGGCCCGCGCGAGCCACCGAGCTTTGCCTTGATTTCCATGTCCAGTTCCCCAAACGCATCAAAGAAAGCCACTGCCACAACGGCATCAGAGAATAAATCGGAACGCGAGGCAACTGTCTTTGCCGTCATGCCGTCCGTGAACAAGCGGTGACTGTGCCGGCATCGCCGTCACCAGCCATGGCCGATGCCCCTGTCCATCCGGCAGATCGCAAACTTGAGCAGCATCTCATCGTGAATGATGGCATCGGCAACAGGGTTGCTGTCTTGACTGGTAGTGTTCGACGCCCAGCCGTCACTGCCCATGACTGCCCGCCCGACGGCCGGCAGTCCGACCTTGCTGGTGAGGGTGGCGGCGGTCTTTTCAGTGGCTTTCATGGCGACGTCGCTGGCCTTGTCGACCCAGCGCTTGCCAAGACTGCTGGCCTTGTCGGGAACCCAGACGATGGGCAAGGGCAGCTTCTCGAACAGCGTCTTAATCAGCGGAACCTTGAACAACGTCCTGAGTCCCGCTTCCGCCGCGATCTTGGCACCAGCCTTCGCCGCCGCCTCGGTGAAAGGCTTGCCATTCATGTGGGTGGACGCACCTTCGTAAACCCCTTGCGCAAGAATGAGGATATATTCCTGCTTTCCGGTCAGTTTCGCAAGGCCAAACCCGGGCCCGACCTTGAACGCACCGAAGACGACCGAACTGGTCACGGTCCCGATGGTCTGCCCCACGCTCCCGGTATCCTGGTACTTGGCCATCCCCTTCAGCGCCGAACCTCCGACAAGCACGCCGGCCGCAGCGCCGCCAGTCAAGAACGTTGCCCCAATACAGGGACAATCCGTCGCTACAGCCGGCCGGTATCGAGCAGGGTAAAGGTGTTGATCGAATAATAGACGGACACTTCCGTGCCGCCGCCAGCGCCCGGAATATCGAAGATCAGCATGCTGGGGGGCGCGCCTTCGCTGATGTCGAACGTTGCCTTGGCCCCTAGCAGGACCTTGTAGATGTCGGCGATCCCCGTCGGCCCGAGCGTCTTCACCACTGAACGCAGCTTTGAAGGGCTCAAGGCGTCGAGTTTCTTCAGGGCATCGATGATCGGCTTGAATTTCGCCAGTTTGGCTGACTTGATAAGGCTTCCGGCCTGGGCGCCGAGCGCGAGATTGAAGTCCCAGTCCCGCCAAGAAGACGGACCCGTCTGAAGACCTCTGAACATGATGGGTTCAGAGACGCCAGTGGCCAGAAATACGCAGACACCGCCGCTTGCGCCGACGCCCGGTCCGATCCGGTTGCCCTCCCCATGGATGGCAGCATACTGAAGGCTCATGTCCGAGTTGACGGTCACCAGAAACCCTTCGATGATTTCGATGCCCATGACGAACATCTGAGTGCCGCCTTTGGCTCCGATACCAATCCAGATGTTAAGATTTTGTTCTTGCTTCGGAGGGAATTCAGACTTGTCCGGCGCCACGCCCATGCGCGGAACGTAAACGATCCCTGGCGAATCTGAAGTGGAGAACATATAGTTTTTTCCGTCGTGCGTGACCTTTGTGCACTTCAACTTTTGTTCCATGTACCAATTGATTTCAGTCGGTTTTCTTGTCTTGAAGTTGTAATAACAAAGATCATTAGCGTTTAATTTTGCCGCCTTTACGGCAGGCAACTCGGCAAGCGTCCACCATGAATCAGTGCTTTTTACCTTTACTTCGGTTGAAGTCGGCGGAATGTAATCAAGCGGCGATGGCAGTGGACTTGGTTTTGTCTTGAGAACCATGAAGATACCCCCCCAACAATATTTTCACGTCACTTAAACCGACATTCCCCAGATGAACGCTTGGATGGGGCCGAAACTGCCGTTTTTTTGAGATTTTGGCAACCGGGTTCCGACGCCGGCCAGCCTTCGGCCCTTGTCCAGGCGCCGGCGTGGGTTGGTGAGCAGGAAAACACCGAATTCTCCTTCATCGAGACGCACCTCTCCCCTCGTTTTCGATTGGATACGACATAGGAACGCACTACGCAGTCGATATGACAGGCGGCCGCAGGTCGGCGATCATGCGCAGGATGTCGGCGAAGAGGTGTCCCGGGATGGCCACCTCCGCCATCTGGAAGGCGACGTAGCGGCCATGGCTGACGAGCCTGGCGCCGACCTTGATCAGCTTCTCTCTCAGGCTGGTCATCGACCAGTCGGTGATCGGCTCCGGCGTCGCCAGCGTGCGCAGGAAATTGCCGAGATTGTAGGCGAGCGCGTGAAGCTGAAGACGAACCGCATTGGCGGCGAAGGAACGGCAGGACAGTCGTGTCCATTTGATCGCGCCCTTGCCCTCCTTGATCCACTGCTCGGCGGTGCCGCGCTTGTTGTAGAAGGCGACGACATTCTCCGCCGGTCGCGCCATATTGGTGACGATGAACCCGACGCGTGGATAAAGTTCACCCGGATGCCACTCGACCTTGGCGACGACCCTGCGCGGCTTCGACCAGCTTGCGGCCCGGTAGTGGAAGTTGGCGTGATACCGGCGAACATGGTTCGGTGGCCGCCCGACCGGACGCTTGAGCAGGTAGCCGATCCTGTCCTGCAAGACGCGGTTCGCTGGAAGCCGGATCGCGCATTTGATCCCTTCGGCTTCGAGATATTCGTAGACATCGGGAGTGGCGAAGCCCGCGTCGGCGCGGAAATAAATGCGTGCGACCTTGCCGCGATAGCGCGCCACAACGGGTTCCAGCACGGCCTTCCAGCCGTCGACGCTGTGGACGTTGCCAGGACGAAGCGCGCAGCGCTCAAGATCGCCAAACTGGTTGAACACGAACAGCGGATGATAGCAGGTGCACTTGTAATGTCCGGTCCAGACACTCACCTCCTGGTCGCCGTGGGTGGGGCTGACGCTGGAGTCCATGTCGAGGACCACGCCTCTTGGCGGACGCCGAGCATGGACCCGGTCGATCCACTGGCCGGAGAGATCGGCGAGCGCCACGAGGTTCCGCTCCCCGCTCAGCCAGCGCGTATCGAACCGCCCCATCTGGCTGGGTGAAGCCGCAGCGCCCGAGGTCGCCTTGCCGCCGCCGATCCAGCGCATCGCCGGGTCGTGGCGCAGGCGCTCGGCGTCGTTGACGTCCTCGTAGCCGGCCAGTCGCCCGAAGACGGACTGCCGCAGAAGACCGACAAGGGCATGCCTGCCATTCCGCCCCGTGCGCGTATCGGCGAGGACATCGCCCACCATGGCGCTCAGACCGAGGGCATCGTCCAGTTCGCGGTACGCCAGCAATCCGGCATCGGAGGTGATGCGGGAGCCGTGGAACTCCAGCTTCACGCGGCGGTCAAAATCGAGCCTGAGGGAGCCATCCCCTGCTTCACCCGTCGGGTTCGCCATCACGACCTCGCTCAATCCAGATCAAACTACTGATTATACTATCTGAATCGCGTCACCTGCGCCTCAAATCCGTCTGCCATCCGGCGAATGCGGGTACAGACCACATCGCCAGATTTGTCGCGCACGAACCGCGAGGCGGCGATCAAGCCTTCGTAGTTGTCAACCGCTCCCGCGATGTTCGCCATGTTCTGCTGATTGACGGACCGTGACAGTTGCCTGAATCTATCCTTGTTCCTCTGGGCGACGTTGACCCGTTCAAGCATTGTTCGGCCAACGTCTGCCATGGAGTAGAAAGCGGTCGCGGAAAAATGGAACATGTCTGCCACGTTCGCGGCGTCGGCAGCGGCGCGGGCACCGTCCCAATCGACTTCGATGCTGACAATGTCGGGCATCGCCAAACTGAAAGGATTCAGCAGGCTTGACTGCGATACCCGCTTTGTCTGGACGCGCTCGAGTGTCGCGATTGACAAATGATACGACCGGTTGAGCTGCTCGATGGTCTCCCAATCCACCGCATACTCGACAGATCCGTTCTTAACCATCTGGTAAGCCAAGGTAAATCTCCTCGAGACCAGTTGTTGAAATCGTGTGAAACAATCCGGGGACGCGGTGCTTCACTTCACCTCATAGGCAAATTCGCCATCGGCCACGCTCACCACCGCCTCCGTCACCGGCTCCTTGGCGATCTGGCGGCCGAGGATGCCGCGCGAGAGCGCCGGCAGGATCGAGTTGGTGACAATGTTGTCGATCATGCGCCCGCCGGAGGCCGGATCGTTGCAGAGCGAGACGATCTTCTCGATGACCGCGTCATCATAGGTGAAGGCCGCCTTGTGGTTGTCGCGCAGGCGCCGCCCGATACGGCTGAGGTTGAGCTTGACGATACCTGCCAGCATGTCCGACGACAGCGGCAGGTAAGGGATGGTGACAATACGCCCCAGCAGCGCGGGCGGGAAGACCTTGAGCAGGTCCGGCTTCAGCGCCGTGGCCAACGCCTCGCCATCGCTGGCATAGGCGGGATCCTTGGCCAGCATCATGATCGTGTCGGTGCCGACATTCGAGGTCAGCACGATCAGCGTGTTCTTGAAATCGATGCGCCGGCCCGTGCCATCTTCCATCACGCCCTTGTCAAAGACCTGGAAGAACAGCTCGTGCACATCCGGATGGGCTTTCTCGACCTCGTCGAGCAGCACCACCGAATAGGGCTTGCGGCGCACGGCTTCGGTCAGCCGTCCGCCCTCGCCATAGCCGACATAGCCCGGAGGCGCACCTTTCAGCGTCGAGACGGTGTGGGCCTCCTGGAACTCACTCATGTTGATGGTGATGACGTTCTGCTCGCCGCCATAGAGCGCCTCGGCCAGGGTGAGCGCCGTCTCGGTCTTGCCGACGCCGGACGGGCCGCACAGCATGAACACCCCGATTGGCTTGTTCGGGTTGTCGAGCTTGGCGCGGTTGGTCTCGATGCGTTTGGCGATCATCTGCAGGCCATGCGATTGGCCAACCACGCGCTGGTTGAGGATGGCTGGCAGGTTGAGAATGTTCTGGATCTCGTCTGCCACCATCCGGCCGACCGGAATACCGGTCCAGTCGGAGACGACCGAGGCCACGGCCTGATCGTCGACGTAAGGGTAGATCGTGCGCTTGTCGGCTTCGAAGCCATCGAGCTCGCCGATCTTGGCCTTGAGTTCGCCGCGCCTGTCCTCGACCGCGTCGCCCGCCTCGGCGAGGGAAGCGCGAAGGTCCAGCACCTCTTTGACGATGGCCGCCTCGCGCTGCCACTCGGTATCGAGTTCGGCGAGCTTGGCGGAGAGCTTCTCGATCTCCGCGCCGATCTCGGCAATGCGCTCGGCACTGTCCGCTCCCAGATCGCGGTCCGAGGTCAGCGCGTTGCGCTCGGCTTCGAGGGAGGCGATGGCAGCGCGGGTGTCCTCGATCGAGGCCGGTGTCGTGGTCTGGCTGATCGCCACGCGGGCACAGGCTGTGTCGAGCAGGCTGACCGCCTTGTCCGGCAGCTGGCGTGCCGGAATATAGCGCATCGACATGGTCACGGCGGCCACCACGGCGCTGTCGGCAATCTTGACCTTGTGATGCTTCTCCATCGGGCCGATCAGCCCACGCAGCATGTCGCAGGCGCGGCGTACGTCGGGCTCATCAACATTGATCGGCTGGAAGCGCCGGGTCAGCGCAGGGTCTTTCTCGATGTACTGCCGATACTCCGCCCAGGTGGTCGCGGCAATGGTCCGCAGCGTGCCGCGCGCAAGGGCCGGCTTCAGCAGGTTGGCCGCATCGCCGGTTCCGGCGGCGCCGCCGGCTCCGATCAACGTGTGCGCCTCGTCGATGAACAGGATGATCGGCGTCGGTGAGGATTGCACCTCATCGATCACCGCGCGCAGGCGCTGCTCGAACTCGCCTTTCATCGAAGCGCCCGCCTGCATCAGCCCGACATCGAGCACGCAGAGCCTGACGCCCTGCAGCGCGGGCGGGACCGCGCCGGATGCGATGCGCTGCGCGAAGCCTTCCACCACGGCCGTCTTGCCGACACCCGCCTCCCCGGTGAGGATCGGGTTGTTCTGGCGGCGGCGCATCAGCACATCAATCAACTGGCGGATCTCATCGTCGCGGCCCAGGATCGGGTCCATCTCGCCCGAGGCCGCCTTTGCTGTGAGGTCTTGCGAGAAACGGTCAAGCGCGGTGTTGCCCTTGGGGCCTGACGCTGACCCGTCCGCCGCGGGAGAGGACAGTCCCGAACCGTCCATCGGACGCAGGTTCTCCTCGTCTGAGCCGGCCCAGATCCTGCGATGCTCGGCCGCGAGGGTATCGACGTTGATCTTGGAAAACTCCTGCGAGACGGACATGAAGGCCCGGCGCAGATCCTGCGTCTTGAATGCCGCGAGCAGCAGGTGTCCGGTGCGGATCTGGGTTTCCCCAAAGAACAGCGTGGCATAGTGCCACCCGCGATCCAGCATGTCGACCATGGCATTCGAGACACCGGGCATCTCGGTCTCGTTCTTGCGTAGCCCGTCGACGGCGCGGGCGATGTCTGCTGACATGCGTGCGCGGTCGATCTTGAAAACGTCCAGGGTGCGCGCGAGATCGTTGCGGTCTGACTGGATGACCTGCCCAAGCCAGTGAGCCAGCTCAAGATTGCGGTTCCCGGCCATCTTGGCCTGCCGAAGTGCCTGGATAAAGCCGTCATATCCGACCCGGTTTAGTTTTCCGGCAACTGTTTCAAGGCTGATATCGGCCATCTTCTCCCCCAATTTTCGTTGTCACTCCGGACGCTTGCGCCCTTTTGTCGATTGCTTCTTGCTTGCACCGGGCGGAAACCGACCCGCCAGGTCAAAACGCGCATCGGCCCGGTATTGCCTGGCCTCGACGGCCCAGTTGGGCGACAGCCAACTTGTCCAGCCAAGACGGCCTGACGTGCCGAGTGTCATTCCCCTGACTTCGCTGGCCGGCAGGCACAGTTCAACATCCCATTGCAGTTCCAGGCCCAGATAGAAGTGAACCAGATCAGCGAGGGCCCGCGCCCGCGTGCCAACCGGCAGAAAGCCTTCGAACTGCGCAAGGGTATCGGCAAAGACGCGGATGCGGATCTTGTCCTGAACCGAATACACCGCAGCCCCCAGAAGGATGTCGCGACCCAGCGTGGCAAATGCCCTGCCTACGCGCGACCGTTGATCCGGTTCGAACATCAACCGGATCCCGACGAACTCCTCGATTTCGACCCGAGGTCCCAGGAGGGCCGACAGGACCTGCGAGAGGCGTGAGGCGCTCTTGGTCTTGGCACCAAGCAGGCCGACAAAACCGATCTTGGCCATGTCGTCGACACTGTCGAGATTGCGCTGCGCCTGCGATCCAAGGCCAATGCCCGACCCAAGAAACGCACTGAACCGATCTTCTGAAGCGGGACGGTCACGATAGCTGATGGGCCGCGCATCAGCCCAGGCACGGTAGAACAACTGGATGAACCGGTTGTTGAAGACGTCCATAAACCGGGCCAGTGCGTCGTCATTGGCACGCTCGAACTGGAACGCCTCGTCGGTCAACGTCAGAGGCATGGCGCCCTGTGGTCCCATGAGCCCGAGAAAGCGGACATAGACCGCGACCGCGCCATCGGTGTCGCGCACGGCCCTGTTTAGATTGCTGGCAGCAAAAACAAAGTGCGGATCCTGGCCAAACCGCGCGTACTCGTCGCGCCGGGTTGCACTGTCGCCGAGACGCGGGAGGCCGGGCCTGTCGTATTCAAGCTGTCTGCAAGCCTCGAAAAAGTCGAAGCGTGACGCATCCGCGATCAGGGCCTGTTGGACGCTCAAAGGTGGGTCCTCGAGCCGCTGCGGGGAGGCCATCGCGCAATCACGCCGCGCTCTGTGGTTTCGACGATTGTCTGCACAAAGTGGTTGAGGCTGACATACTCGGCAAAAAAGCGTTCCAGCACCGCCCCCAGCAGATAGGCACCGCTGCCCTCGAACGCCTTGTCTTCAAGAATCACCCGCACTTCGATCCCCCGCGCAGCCCCCACACCGGTCCGCTGCGGCAGTCGACGCACGACATCCTTGAGGATCATGCCTTTGATGCCCCGAATGCGGCGCTCCATCACCGGGTCGCTCAGATCGGCGAACAAGGACAGGATTTCGCGCAGCGCACGACCATCGCTCTCGCCAAGACCGAGATGATTGAGGCTGAGCAGGTTGATCACCTGCCAGGCCATGCGCCCGACGCTCGACTGCTGCGGGACTTCATGACGCCACATGATCGGCGCTTCCCGCGGCGCACTCGGGGCAACAGCCGCAGACACGTCAAGGGCCGTATCCTCGCGCAACCTGAAGTCTGTCCCGCCACGGCCAACAGGCAGGAATTCCGCCAGGTGCCGGTTGGAGCAATAGGCCATCACAGAAATCTCGGGCTTGCTATCCTGGACTTCACCGCCGCCAGGTGGGCTGATGGAGATGTAAAGATCAGCGCCGGCATAGCGCCCGGTTCCCTCCCCGCGCCGCTCCTGCGCGGTTCGCTTGCGCTCAAGCCGCCGCGTCGAGAAAAAAAGCCTGCTGCCATCAGCCGCTGGCTCGAGCGTCGAGCGGTAGATGGGTTGGATCCTCTGTTTCTGCTTCTGCCCGGAATAGTGCAGGAACACATCGACGAGCCGGTGCGGCTCGTAACTGAGATATTGGGTGCGGTCGGGAATGACCTGATACTCGTGTTGGCTGGACTTGATCGGGATGCGATCGGTGCTCTTCTTGAACAGGTTAACCGCAGGCACGGCATAAAGCGCAAACATCGATGCATTGACCGCTGCTGCAAGCCGCGGATTTGTCTGATCGAACGTCAGGATGAGATCGACCATACGCCCTTGCCCCTGGGCAAAAGCACGTCTCAATCCCGTGATGCGAAAGCCGATGAACTTGTGCGGGAAGGTCACGTACTCCTGCAGCAGTTCAAAACCTCGAAACAGGCGCTCATCATACGGCAGAAGCCGCTCGTCTGGACCGAACCCTATCTGCTCGATCTGGCTCGTGCCGATATCGATTATTCTGGGGTCACCGAAGCTGTCGAGATAGCGCAGTTTCAAGCCATTCAGGTGGCTGAACACCTGCTCGTACATGCTGATTGCGTCGGCCTCCGCTCCCACCAGATGGAACGTCAGCGCGTCGATGGCGCACCCCGTGACACTTGCCAACGGATCATCAATGACAGCACTGTCAGCAGGTTCATCCTCGCCATTGGGCATCAGCCTGAGGCGAAGCGTCAGCCGCAAGCCAGCCGCGGTCTCCTCGTCAGTGTTGAGGCCGATCGCCTGCAACGGTGCGACCGATGGCATGTACTCGGCGCGCGTCAGCTCGAAGGGTCCATAGGTGACATCATCGCACAGCGTGAAGGTGCAGGCGATATTGCGATCCTTGTCGCGATAGACCGCGTCCAACAGGCCGCCCTTGGCGACCTTGCGACCCGACCGCAGGTTCGGATCGCCAAAGACCGGCTTGAGCTTGGCCAGCATCACGGATGGTGTCGGAGCCATGTAGTTTGGCACCAACTGGTCGAGCAGGCTGAACGTGAACTCGGAGAACTCATGCTTGAGCTTGAGCTGGACACGCGCCGCCAGCAGCGCCGTCCCCTCCAAAAGCCCTGTGACCAATGGATCACCGCGTTCACGCGTCAGGCCACCAAGGCGGTCCGCGATGCCCGGATACTCTTCGGCAAAAGCTGCAGCGTACTCATAAAGGACGGACAGCTCGCGCTTGTAGTGCTCGACAAGCTCCCGGTCCATCGCCCCGCCTAACGCTTCCGAATCGCAAGATTACTTGTGCCAACCTCCAGGTCGGCAATGAATTGGACCGGCACGGCGACGGGATCGCAGCTCATTTCGCCCGACACGTTGAAGCGGATGGCCAGAACGCCCGCATCCGCGTTCGGATCACGCGCGACGCGCAGCGAACCGGGAATCAGGCGGGGCTCAAAGGCAAGGATGGCATCCTTGATGTCATCGACGATGGCTTCGACGCGGTTCTCGTCAATCGTCCTGCTGACAATGTCAGGCAATCCGAAATTCACAATCGATCGTTCAACCTCGGGGTAATCGGACAGATCAATGGTCGACCCCAGGTTGGTTGTGTTCATCAGGCAATCGAGATCGCGCGTGGGTTTCCGAGATTCCGATGCGGACGGATTTGCGCGAGGACAGCACCTCCTGGCCGGACGTGGCCGTCCCGCCAACGGCAACCCGGGCATCCTTCACACGGTGTGCATCGCGAAACGCAAACATCAGCGGCGGGCTGAGGCGCGTCTTTTTGCGGACGTCAGCCATCTTCAGACCTTCACAAACAGCATACGCGGATGGACGTGGTCCGGAGAATCAGCCCGGGGACTCGCCTCTGGTTACGGCTTCCGCAAATCTTCCACCACCAGCAACGGCGCGACGCGCCATGGCTGATGGTCAAACCCTGGAACCGGACAGGCTGGACCAGCCAGCTTGGGTCACACCTTCTTGTTGGCCTTCGTGTCCCAGCCGCCAACGCCACCGCTCTTGATGATGCCCTTCTCGTCCTGGACCTTCGATTCCATCTTGATCTTGGTAAAATTGAACGAAATCTGGTCCATGGGGAGCACACCCGAACCA